>CAYZXU010000043.1:0-18976 GCA_964482535.1 uncultured Desulfobacteraceae bacterium
AAGATTGGTATCTATTCTGTTAAATTGAATATTGCTCAACAATTCCTTCCCTGGTTTTTTGGCTTTGCAATCCGGTCAGGCAAAAAAATATTTTCAACATCTTTTCAGGTTTACAAATCATGCCCAGATGATTATATAATTCCCACATACTTGTATATAGATAAAATTAGATATAATCGAATTGCCAGAGGAACTTATGAATGCGTTTGATCTGTTAATTATTGCGATATTAGTCTTTTGTATTGTCAGAGGAGTTTTCAGAGGGTTAGTAAAAGAGATCTCTTCTTTAATAGGCGTGCTCGGTGGTTTTTATGCAGGATATACCTATTATGCAGATGTTTCAGGAATCCTGTTTAAATGGATATCGACCCCTTCATACCGTTATATTGCCAGCTTTTTGACAATTTTTTTTCTTGTGTTTTTTATTATAAGTATTGCAGGAATTATCATAAGATATCTTCTTAATATTACATTTTTAAACTGGGTTGACCGTTTATTCGGCGCTGTTTCCGGTATGATAAAAGGACTTTTGATCATCTCTGTTCTGCTGATTGTTCTTACGACTTTTCTCCCAAAAAAAAATTTATTTATTAAAAATTCCTGTATTTCACCACATGTGACAATATTATCGGAAAATATGGCCAAGGCTACCCCAAAGGAAATAAAAAAAAAATTTACTAACAAAATAAACGAGCTTAAAAAATATTGGAAAACAAAATAACCGACAACAAGACAAATATTAAAGATTTAATTGAAACCTTGCGGGGGGAAAATGGATGCCCCTGGGATAAAAAACAGACTTCCGGTTCAATTTCATTATATCTTCTTGAAGAGGTATACGAGCTCCTTGAAGCCATTGACAGCGGCACTTCTGATGAAGTATGCGAAGAGCTGGGCGATGTTTTATTTCATATATTTTTCATAGCAGCCCTGTTTGATGAAACCGGAGACTTTAATATAGAAGATGTAACAGCCATGATTATCCAAAAGATGATTCGGCGTCATCCACATGTTTTTGGAGATGAAAAGATTGAAAATGTCCAGGAGGTCAAGCAAAGATGGCATGAGATAAAGCTTAAGGAAAAAAGTAAAACAAAAAACAGATCAATACTCGACTCCATACCTTCTAAACTGCCTGCATTAATGCGATCATACAGAATTTCAGAACGTGCGGCCAAAACAGGGTTTGACTGGGATGATATTTCAGGTGTAATGCTGAAAGCAAAAGAAGAGTGGAATGAATTTATTCTGGAAATTAAAAAGAATAAAAATGGTACCCAAAATCAAAACAGTATTGAGATGGAGTTCGGGGATCTTCTTTTTACCCTGGTAAATGTAGCGCGCTTTGCAAACATTCATCCTGAAACATCATTATCCAAGTCTGTAAAAAAATTTGAAAAGCGTTTTAAATTTATGGAAAAAGAAGCAGAAAAAAGCTGCTCGAACTTAAATTCTATTTCACATGATGAGATGAATATTTTATGGGAAAAAGCCAAGGAATATTATAACTAATGATAGCCATTATAGATTATGATGCCGGCAACCTCGCCAGTGTCGCACACGCAGTAACCAATATAGGTTTTGACTGCACAATTACCAATGATTTGAAAATAATTGAAAAAGCGGAAAGGGTAATATTTCCGGGTGTTGGAGCTGCTGGTGCCGCAATGGACAGCCTTAACCGACTCGGCCTTGACTCTGCCATAAAAAAAACGGTTGCCTCAGGAAAACCTCTGCTGGGAATATGTCTTGGGACCCAGATAATAATGAGTTTCAGCGAGGAGAATAACACAAAATGTCTTGATATTATTGAAGGCAATGTAAAAGCGTTCCCTAAGGATATTCTTTCTTCGGACAACAGACCCTTAAAAATTCCCCACATGGGATGGAACAGCTTTAAACGTATAGTGGATCATCCTGTGATAGAAGCTGTCAACAGGGATGATGAATTCTATTTTGTTCACAGTTATTATCCTGATCCTGTAGATGAAAAGCATGTTATAGGAACATCACATCACGGAATTATATTCCCCTCTATAATAGGCTTTAATAATGTAATAGCTACCCAGTTTCATCCTGAAAAGAGTGGAAGACCAGGTCTTAATCTTTTAAAAAATTTTTGTGAGTGGCAGCCATGTTAAGTAAAAGAATTATTCCATGCCTTGATGTGCGTGAAGGCAAAACAACAAAAGGCATAAAATTCAAAAATAATGTTGATATAGGTGATCCCGTTGAAATGGCGCGTATGTATTACGAGGCTGGAGCAGACGAGATAGTATTTTACGATATTACGGCTTCACATGAGAAAAGAGATATCATGATAGAGGTTGTGAAAAATGTTGCTAAAAGCATATTTATCCCTTTTTCAGTTGGCGGAGGCATACGCACAGTTGAGGACATGAGGAAAGTCCTGCTGGCAGGAGCTGAAAAAATAAGCGTTAATTCAGCCGCTGTAAAAAATCCTGAAATTATATCCCAGGGGGCCAAAGCTTTCGGCAAACAGTGCATTGTGCTGGGCATGGATGTAAAATATGTGGGCAAAAAAGATAATATCCCTTGCGGTTATGAAATTGTTATCAACGGGGGGCGCACATATATGGGGATTGATGCTCTTGAGTGGGCGGTTAAAGCCGAAGATCTCGGAGCAGGAGAGATATGTCTGAATTCCATTGATGCAGACGGTGTTCAGGAAGGATATGAACTGAATCTGACCTCCATGATTTCTGAAAATGTTGGAATCCCGGTAATTGCATCGGGCGGAGCAGGCAAACCAAAGCATCTTGCTGAAGTGCTTACAAAGGGCAAAGCAGATGCAGCGCTCATTGCATCAATGATTCATTATGGTAATTATACTATTTCCGAGATAAAATCATTCCTTGATTCAAAAAAAATTGATGTCAGAATGACCTGGTGAGCCCCGGTTAAACATAGTTTGTTGCAATTAATTTATCAAGAATTCAAGAATGATCACATTAGAAAAAAACATAACCAAAATTTTAGAAAATTTTGTAAAAACCTCAAAGCCCATCACCATATTAAGCGGCGCAGGTATTTCTGCGGAAAGTAATATCCCCACTTTTCGCGGCCCTGAGGGATTCTGGACAATAGGTTCAAAAGAGTACCACCCCCAGGAGATGGCTACTTACAGAATGTTTAAATTAAAGCCCTGGGAAGTCTGGAAATGGTATCTGTACAGGCTGGATATCTGCAGGAAAGCAGAACCCAATCCAGGTCATACTACAATATCTGAAATGGAAAAATATTTTGGGAATCGTTTTACCTTGATTACTCAAAATGTGGACAACCTCCATTTGCGGGCAGGCAACAGTTTAAACAGAACCTATCAGATTCATGGAAATATTTTTTTTCCCGTTGCGAACAAGAATGTTCCGGCCGAATTTATCCTGTCCCTGAAAATCTCCAAGGCAAAGCAAATGGAGAAGATTTGTCTGAATCTGACCGCAATATGCTTGTATGCCCGAATTGCGGCGGCCCACTCCGTCCCCATGTACTATGGTTTGACGAGGCATATAATGAGCAATATTACCATTACTTCAGTTCAATGGAAGCTGCTGAAAAAACTGAATTATTAATAATAGTTGGTACATCGGGCGCAACAAATCTTCCGAACATGGTGGCCATGGAAGTAAAAAAACATAACGGTATAATAATAGATATTAATATTGAGGAAAATCTTTTTACAAAGCTGGCTGTTTCAGGAAAACGAGGTGGATTTATTAAAAAAAAAAGCTCCGAAGCCCTGCCTGCAATAATGCAGATTTTAACTCATTAAAAAAATTATTATACTTAAGCTTGATGCTTTTTTTCTTTACAATACTACAAGCCAGTGGTATATTTGTTTTTTATGATATTAATCATTTTAAATTATTAAAATTAAACTTCTAAATGGTCTAATTATGGATAAAAAAAACATCGAATATTTTAAAGAACTTTTGACTAAGAGGTTGGAAGATCTTTTGGCCCAGGCAGATGATACTGTTTCCGATATGACCGCCCAGAAAGATAATTTTCCTGACCCCACAGACCGGGCTTCTCTTGAAGCAGACCGTAATTTCATGCTTCGCATCAGAGATAGAGAGAGCAAGCTTATAAAAAAGATAAAAAAAACCCTTGAGCGTATAGAAAACAAGGATTTCGGAGTATGTGAAAAGTGCGGGGGAGACATTTCTGTTAACCGTCTTAAAGCAAGACCGGTGACAACTCAATGTATTGATTGTAAAACTAAAGAGGAAAGTCTGGAAAAAGCCCTTGGCATATAAATCAGACATTAACATTGACCTTCATATTCACTCAACCGCTTCTGACGGCACTTTAACCCCCCATGAAATAATTACTATGGCACAAGATCTTAAGCTCGGAGCCATAGCAATTACTGATCACGATACCATTGATGGCAGCAAACAGGCTATTGATGCTAAAATCCCACAACCTTTAAATTTTTTAACGGGAGTGGAAATAAGCACAAACCCTCCTGTCTCTTTTCCATGCACAGGAAGTTTGCACATGCTGGGGTATGGATTTCGCATTGATGATCCAAAATTAAACAAGTCCCTTGACATGCTGCAGGAAGCCAGAGACAATCGGAATCCTCAAATTATTGAGCGTCTTAACAAACTTGGTTTTGATATTACCTTAGACGAGGTAATTAAAGAAGCAGGCGAGGGGCTGACAGGAAGACCTCATATTGCAAATCTTATGGTAAAAAAAGGCTTTGTTAAAACATTTAACGAAGTATTCGATATGTACCTGGGAAAAGATAAACCTGCATATGTTGATAAATATCGTGCTGACTGTGAACAGGCAATTGCAATCATAAAAAATGCGGGGGGCATATCTGTTTTAGCGCACCCTTTTCTAATACAACTAAAAGAAAATAAACCTGTTGAAAAATTTGTTGCTTATTTAAAAGAGATGGGTCTTCAGGGGATTGAAGCTTTATGCCCTGGCCATACTCCTGAAATGAGAAATCAGTATAGTGAAATTGCAAAACGGTTTGACTTGCTTATTACAGGTGGAAGCGATTTCCATGGTTCTTTAAAACCTGATATAAAAATGGGATCCGGAAGAGGAAATCTTCGGGTCTCCTTTGAACTCTATGAAAAATTGATGGACAAACTTAATATTTGTACCAGCCTGACCTGAGACCCTTGCAGCCGCATCTAACCTTTCCTCTTTAGAACAAACTTCAAACTATATATGTTATGGATTTAGAAAAAAAACTTTTTTATACATTTAAAAATAAAAGCCTGCTTGAGGAAGCATTGCGCCACAGTTCCTATGTTAACGAACTTGCTGAAGCCAGCATAAGTGATAATCAGCGACTCGAGTTTTTGGGAGATGCAGTGCTTAATCTTGTCATAAGCCATATGCTGATGAAACAATACCCTGATTTAAACGAAGGAGACTTAACAAGGATGAGAGCATGCCTTGTTAATGAATCACAGCTTGCTTCCATTGCAAGAAAAATTGATCTGGGTTCTTTTTTACAGCTTGGCAAGGGTGAGCTTCAAACCCAGGGCAGGGAGAAGACCTCACTGCTGGCTGATACTCTTGAGGCTGTTATTGCGGCAGTATATCTTGATGCAGGATTTGAATCAGTCAATAATATGATCGATTCACATTTTTCACAATTAATAGACAGCGTATCAGTTTCCGATAAGCTTCAGGATTATAAAAGCAAACTCCAGGAATATGTCCAGACAACTCATAAAACCATACCAACTTACCGGATTATTGATGAAAAAGGTCCTGATCACGACAAAACTTTCTGCGTTCAAGTAAATGTAAGCGAAATATCAACACAAGGATTTGGCAAAAGCAAGAAACTTGCCCAGCAGGAAGCAGCAAAAAAAGCATTGGAGGCTCTGCAGTAAAGAACATGCCAAAACCCTTTATAATCCCTCTGTTTCTTCCCAATGCAGGCTGCCCCCATCAGTGTGCATTCTGCAATCAGCGAACTATAACAAACACAAAAGAAAAAAAATTCCCCCCGGAAAAAATTCCTCCTCTGATAGATGAATATATTGCGCATAAAGGAAAAAATAGAGACAGGGTTCAGGTTGCATTTTACGGAGGTAATTTTCTTGGACTTGAAAAGGGGTATATAGAATCTCTCTTAGAAGAGACAGAAAAATATGTTGAATCAGGTGTAATCCATAGCATAAGATTTTCAACACGGCCTGATACAATAAATAATGCACAGCTTGATATCATAGATAAATTTTCTGTAAAAACAGTGGAGGTCGGTGTCCAGTCAATGAATGACAAGGTGCTGGCAATGTCACAACGCGGACATACCTCATATGATACTCAAAAAGCCCTGGCTTTGCTAAAGGAGAGGGGCTATGAAACCGGTGCCCAGATTATGACCGGTCTGCCTAATGATAATGAAAAAACAGCGCTTTTAACAGCTCAAAGTATAGTTGCCCTGAAACCTGATTTTGCAAGAATATATCCCACAGTGGTTCTTGCAGACTCTACTCTTGCGAGATGGTATAAAAATGGCACTTATTCCCCATTAAGCCTGAACGACTGCGTTACGCTTGCAAAAAAAATATATCTGAAATTTAGTGAAAACTCTATTCCGGTGATCAGAATGGGGCTTCAGGCTGCTGATTATCTGAAAGAAGGGACATCAATACTGGCCGGACCATATCATCCCTCCTTCGGGCATATGGTTTTTTCAGAAATTTTTCTGGATATGGCTGTTTCAGCTTTAAAAAACGGTTTTGAACTACAATCATCATCTCTGAGCACATCCTTAAACACGGCAGCAATAAAAGTTCATCCCTCATGCATTTCAAAAGTCAGAGGGATTAAAAACAAAAACATAAAAATCATAAAAGAAAAATTTCAAATAAAAGATCTGAAAATAATCCCGGATCCAACTGTTAAACCTGATAGATTAATCGTTGATCTTAATGGTAAATCAGGGCTGAAACCTTTGAAAAAATTATGAAATTTTCATGTTCAGGAATAATACTTGCCGGCGGTTTAAACTCCCGTTTTTCAGGAGTAAACAAGGCTTTTGTTGAAGTTAATGGCAAAAAAATAATTGATACTATTTGTGATGTTTTTAAAGATCTTTTCACCGAAATTATTATTGTCACAAATGACCCAATAAAGTATGTCCAATGGAATTTTAAGATAGTTACAGACCTTTATCCTGCAAGAAGCTCTTTAACCGGTATACATGCAGGACTATTTTTTTCACGAAATCCATACTCTTTTATCACAGCCTGTGATACTCCATTTTTAAAAAAAGAACTGATGGAATTTTTGATCACAAATATTAAGCCGAATATTGATGTGATTATTCCTGAAACTTTAAAAACAAGCCAGCCCTTGTGCGCTGTATATTCAAAACAGTGTATCAAGCCAATGGAAAATAATATTTTAAAAAATAATTTTAAAATTCAAAATGTTTTAAAAAAATTACGGGTAAAAAAAATTACAGAAGATCTGCTTAAAAAAGTTGATCCGGATCTTTCATCATTTATTAATATTAATACACCCGAAGAACTCTCTTTTTATAATAATCATGAATAACAGATACTATGACTTAAACTCATATCTCAGGAAAAACTTTGGATGCAGGGTGCAAAAGATTGCTGTTGATGCAGGATTGTCATGTCCTAACAGAGATGGAAAATTTTCTAAAAGAGGGTGTATATATTGTAATTCCCGAGGGTCCGGAACTGGAGCTTTTAAAAATGGAATTTCCATAACCGATCAGATTCTTATGGGGAAAAAAAATCTTGGAAGGCGCTACAAGGCAAAAAAATTCATGGCATATTTCCAATCATTTTCCAACACCTATGCCCCTGTTGACAAACTTGAAAAACTTTATGACGAGGCCCTGTCTGTTGAAGATATAGTTGCAATCTCTATAGGCACAAGACCCGATTGTATAAATGATGATATCCTTAATCTTCTGGAAAATTATGCAAAAGAATATCTCGTATGGATGGAATACGGACTTCAGTCGGTTCACGACAAAACCCTTAATCTTATTAACAGGGGACACGATTTTCAATGTTTTAAAGAAGCTATTGAAGCAACAATACAAAGAAACATAAAAATATGTGCCCATGTAATCCTGGGTCTTCCAAATGAAAACAAAAAAAACATGCTTGAAACAGCCAAAACCATCTCTAAAATGGGAATAGACGGAATCAAGATTCACCTGCTTTATGTTGTAAAAGGAACCGAGCTTGAAAAGCTATATCTTAACGGAGAGTACAGATGCCTTGAGATGGATGAATATGCGGATATTGTTTCTGATTTTCTGGAACTTATTCCGAAAAATATTATAGTGCATCGATTAACAAGTGAACCCCATAAAGAAGAGCTGACTGCTCCACTATGGTCGCTTGAAAAAAACACAACCCTTAATATGATAAAAGATACTTTAAAAAAAAGAGATACTTTCCAGGGTCGCCTTGCCGGATGATTTTTTTTAATCATCCGGCATGAACGCTTTTTTTTACAATAGATCAAGTTCCTTTGCTATAACATCTTTCATAATCTGGGTTGTTCCTGCTCCTATGGGATACTGCCTGACATCCGTATACCACTGACAAATGGCATACTCTTTCATATATCCGTATCCTCCATGAAGCTCCACACAGTGATAAGCAACTTTGTTTGCCAGTTCTGCGGCATAATACTTTATCATACTTATCTCTTTATTAATACTTTCACCATTTTTATAACGAAGGCAGCAGTCATATACAAATGTTCTTGCAAGGGCTGTTTCTGTATATAATTCAACGAGTTTATGGCTATTTGCCTGAAAGGCAGATATGGGTTTGCCAAAGATTATCCGCTCTTTACAGTACTCTTTTGTAATTTTAAGCATCTCTTCACAGGCTGTTACAAAGAAGGATGCGGCTATTATTCTCTCAAGGGCAAGATTTTTCATTATTATTTTAAATGCCCCGTTTTCCTCTCCGAGAAGATTGGAGGCAGGAACGCGGCAGTCCTCAAAAGAAATTTCTGCAGTATCGCTTACATAAGCGCCCATTTTTTTCAGTTTTTTACCCTTATTAAATCCCGGAGTTCCAGCTTCAACCAGTATAAGGCTGACCCCTCTGTGGGGCGGTGAGGCATCAGGATCCGTCTTTACAGCAACCACAACAAGGTCGCATATTGTTCCATTTGTAATGAATGTTTTTTGACCGTTAATTATATAATCATCTCCATCTTTAACCGCAGTGGCCTGTATTGCAGCAACATCTGATCCTCCACCCGGCTCTGTTAAAGCAAGAGCACAAATCTTTTTGCCTTCAATACATCCTGGCAGATGTTTCATGCGCAGTTCTTCAGAACCTGCAAGTATGTAATTGGAAGACATATCCTTGTGAACACATACAGACAGATATATCCCACTGCATCGGCTTCTCGTTAACTCTTCTGCAAGAATTATAGAATACATAAAATCTGCTTCGCTTCCACCGTATTTTTCCTCATAGGCAGTTCCAAGCAAACCCATTTCACCCATAGACGACCATAATTCCCTGGGCAAACCTCCTGCTTCATTCCATTCTTCAGCATGAGGCTCAATTTCCTGTGCAACAAACTTTGCAACCATATCGCGGAAAATATTATGTTCTTCACTAAACAAACCGTTTTCCATAACAGATATACCTCCTTTATTATTTCTGAAAAGACTGGTTAAAAAGACAACTATTTAATAACAAAAAAAAACAACCCTGATTATAAAAACCAGGGTTGTCTTTTACACAAAACTATTTTCTACTTTATGACAAGAGATTTTTTGCAATCATCATTGCCTGAATCTGTGATGTGCCTCCACCTATCTGCAGGAGTTTTGAGTCTCTCAGGTAACGCTCAACAGGATATTCTTTAATATACCCGTAACCGCCATGGATCTGAACGCCGTCAGAAGCAACCTGCTGAACTGTAATCCCTGAGTAATACTTCACAATTGAAGTTGAAAGTGATGGAAATTTTTTAGGTTTATCTTTATTTTCAATACAATCAGTTATAGCGAAATAAAGCATATTCCTTATGGTTTCCACACCAACACTCATATTCGCAATCATAAGCTGTACCAACTGAAAATTAGCAATAGGTTTGCCAAAAGCCATTCTTTCTTTAGCATACTTAACTGATTCTTCAAGAGAAGCCTCTGCAATACCAAGGTTTATGCTTCCGCAAAAAATCCTTTCCATTTCAATACCCATTAAGGATTTTTCAACACCGGAACCTTCTTCTCCTACAATACTGTCAAGTGGTATTCTGCAATTATCATAAAAAACTTCTGAAGTTGGAGAAGCCCTGTGACCAGTCTTGTTTAAATGACTTCCAGTTGTTAAGCCTTCACATGGTTCAATCAAAAACGCACATGGTTTTCCTGTATCTCTGTCTTTTGCAAGTGTATAAAAAAGATTTGAAACAGGAGCGTTGGTAATAAACTGTTTTGATCCATTTAAAATATAAGCATCACCATCTTTATAAAATTCCGCCTGTATTCCTGAAACATCCGAACCTGCATTGGGCTCTGTTACACAAAGACACGGAATAATGCTTCCATCAGCCGATCCTGGAAGATATTTTTCTTTCTGTTTTTCTGAACCAAATTTCGCAATAATTGCGCCGGCAACAATAACTGTCGGCAGGTATGATAAAGCGATTCCAGCGCTTGCCTTTGCAAGCTCTTTATGAATTATTGAGCATGAAAGCAGATCAAACCCGTCGCCGATTCCGCCGTACTGTTCAGGAATAATAATATCAAAATATCCAAGTTCAGCTTCCTGTTTATAAATTTCTAAAAACTCTTTTGTCATAAACTCGGTGGCCTGATCGAAATCTTCAGCTAAGGGTTTTACCTTGTCTTTTGCAAATTTTTTAACTGAATCCTCTATCATCTTGTGTTCTTGTGAAAATTTAAAATTTAACATCTATACAACAACTCCTTATAAAAAATTAATCTAACCTACTAAACTATCTTTAAAACCTATACCTTAATAATACACGCATCTCCCTGGGCAAGACCACCACATATTGCGCCTGCAGCATAACCTCCGCCGCGTCTGCGAAGTTCATAGAGCAGATTCATTATTATCCTTGCGCCTGATGCAGTATTGGCATGACCTATTGCAACGGCGCTGCCGTTTATATTATATTTTTCCCTCAATTTTTTTGTTTTTGCCTTGTCTTTGTCGCAGAGATATTGCGTACTCACCAATGGTACTGCAGCAAAAGCCTCATTAATCTCACAAACATCCATATCGTCTATTGTAAGACCTGCTATTTCAAGGGCTTTAATTGTTGCAATTGCCGGAACTTCAGCCATACGATTGGGTTTGGTTGCTATGGATGACATTGCCACTATGCTGCCCAATACCTCCAGACCGTATTCTTTGGCCTTTTCCCTTGTCATAATCATAATAGCGGCTGATCCATCGTTTATGCCTGGTGCATTTCCTGCTGTAATATACTTTGCCCCGAATATCGGTTTCAGTTTTGACAGACTTTCAACAGTTGTACCCGGTCTGTACTGCTCATCTTTGTCTAATTTTATGGGATCTGCCTTTCTCTGGGGAATCTCCATTGGGATTATCTCATCTTTAAATTTGCCTTCATCCCATGCCTTTCCGTAATTTTCATGACTTCTGCATGACCACTCGTCCATTTCCTCTCGCGTTACGCCATATTCATCAGCCAAATCGTCGGCATCAATAGAAACAGGAGAAAAATCACGATAACGAAGCATATAAACCGGATCTTCCATAATCTGGTCGCCTATACGGAAACCCTTATATCTGGTTCCGCGGACAATAAGAGGAATCTGACTGAAAGATGTTGCGCCTCCGCCAATGGCAACATCTATTTCACCAAGCTTAATAGCCATAGTTGCAAGTTTCAATGCGCTCATGGCAGAAACGCAAGCCTTGTCAAGGCTGATTGAAGGGGTTTCATCCGGCAGTCCGGCTTTAATAAGAGTCTGACGCGCTGCAACAGGCGTATATACATCCTTGCATACAGATGTATCTCCAACTCCCCAGAATACCTCGTCTACCTTATCAGCTGGAAGACCCACCCTCTCATATACCGCTCTCAGTGAAACAGCTCCAAGATCAAAATAATCCATTTCTTTTAACGAACCGCAATAACGTCCAAAAGGTGTCCTGCATGCGCTTACTATTACAATATCTTTACTGTTGTCCATTGTTTTTCCTTTCCAACTTAAATAAAAAAATAAAATTCTATGGGTAAATACGAGAACTTCTGCCCATCAGTTCCCTGCCGATAGAGGTGCGTTGAATTTGATTGGTTCCTTCAACGATCTGAAAAATTTTAGCTTCACGCATATATCTTTCCACAGGATAATCCTTAAGGTATCCATAACCTCCAAGAAGCTGTACCGCATCTGTGGTAACTTTCATGGCTGTATCTGTTGCATAACATTTAGCCATTGACGCCTCTTTAATAAAATGGATCCCCTTGTCAGCCATATAAGCGGCTTGATACAAAAGCAGACGTGATGCTGAAATAGAGGTGGCCATATCTGCCAGCATCCACTGTATTCCCTGAAAAGAGCCAATCTTTCTTCCAAACTGCTCTCTTTGTTTTACATAGGCAAGACAGCACTCAAATGCAGCCTGAGCAATTCCTATACCTAAGGTTCCAACGGAAATTCTGCCGTAATTAAGCCCTTCCAAAACCATTTTAAAACCATTACCTTCTTTGCCCAGGCGCTGATTTACAGGAACTTCACAGTTTTTAAATATAAGCTCGCCTGTTGGGGAAGCATTATAACCCATCTTGTTTTCTATCTTGCCAAATTCAAACCCCTTTGCACCCTTTTCTACAATAAAAGCTGTAAGACCGTTCTGTCCAGGACTTGTTCTGGCATAAACAAGATATATTCCTGCTTCGCCGGCTGTGGTAATAAATACTTTATTACCATTTATAACATATTTATCTCCCTTTAACTCTGCAGTTGTCTTAAGAGGTCCCAGATCTGATCCTGCATCAGGTTCGGTAAGACCCAATGCACCAATCTTTTTTCCTGAAACCATATCAGGTAAATATTTTTTCAACTGCTCTTCTGTTGCGTTCTTAAGAAGCATGGAGAGAGTGGTAAGGTGAACTGAATATGTTCCTGCAATTCCAACACATCCCTTTGCAAACTCTTCCATTACCGCAACCATTGAAACATAATCATTACCCGACCCTCCATATTCTTCTGGAACGGTCAACCCGGGAAAACCTAATTTAGACAGTTTTTTCCATGCTTTTCTTGGGAAAAGATGTTTTTCATCAGCCTCTGCTGCGTTCGGCGCCAGTTCTTTTTTTGAAAATTCCCTGGCGGACTCCTGAATCATGCGCTGTTCTTCATTTAATGCAAAATCCATAAAAACCTTCCATAAATCTTTATTCAGGTTATTGACCTGAATCTTAAAAATTAATAAAACCTATAATTATTCTTTAAACTTTTTAATTTCTTCTGTAAGATAAGGAACAACATCAAATAAATTTGCCACTACTCCAAAATCTGCTTTCTGAAATATAGAGGCATCCTTGTTTTTGTTTATTGCAACAATATATTTTGATGTGCTCATACCTGCAATATGCTGGGTAGCTCCTGAAATACCACATGCAATATAAAGGTTTGGACTTACAACCTTTCCTGTTTGACCCACCTGATCGGACTCGGGTCTCCATCCTGAATCAACAGCAGCCCTTGAAGCTCCAACAGCAGCTCCAAGCAAATCGGCCAGATCTTCGAGAACCTTGAAATGTTCAGATCCTCCCATTCCTCTTCCTCCGGATACGACTATATCGGCCTCTGTAAGATTTACTCTTTCTCCCTTATCTTTAATAATTTCCACAACCTTTGTTTTAATTGAGCTTTCATCAATATTAATTTTTTCTTCAACTATTTCAATAGTTCCGGAAGTATCAATCTCTGAAATATTCATAACATTCGGTCTTGAAGTTGCCATTTGCGGCCAGCTGTTTTCAAATGTAAGCCTGGCATAAGCCTTTCCTGCATAAACAGGTCTTAATGCCTCAAGATTTCCATTATCTATTGAAAAAGATGTACAGTCCTGGGCCATTCCAACATCAAGTTTTGCTGACAATCCGGCAGCAAGATCTTTTCCCTGAGCCGATGCTCCCATTAACAAAAGAGAAGGTTCCTCTTTTTCTATAATTTGTGCAATTACTTCCTTATAAACATCAGGTCTATATACTTCCAATTCAGGATCATCAATAAATATTACCTTATCTGCTCCGTAATTTCCAAAAAGTTCAGCCTGTTTTTCGATATTTGAGCCAAGAAGCAGAACCAATAATTTTTGTCCCAATTCATCTGCGAGACGTCTTCCTTCACTTACTATTTCATAACTTATTTTTCTTAAAACACCTTCTCTTTGCTCTGCGATAACACACACTCCCTGTGGCATTTTTTTTCTCCTTAACTTTTGATGGCTAAAATCATTAATAATAAAGACTAAAAAATTTTTGCTTCTTCATGGAGAATCCTCGCCAATTCAACAGCTTTTTCCTGTGGTGTCTCTCCCTCAATAATTATACCCTCTTTTCTTTCAGGAGGCGGAATTAATTCGATTATTTTTAATTTTCTTGCATCTTTTCCAAAATCGGAAGGGGATAGCCCTAAATCTGAAAGTCCCTTTTCTTCAAGAGGTTTTTTAGATGCTTTCATTATTGCGGGAAGTTTAGGATATCTTGGTTCATTCAAGCCTTTCTGGGCAGTTATAAGCGCTGGAAGACTTGATTCAACAACAAGAGTCTCTCCTTCAACAGGCTTGTTAACCCTTACTGTTTTTTCTTTTTCATTAATTTCAACCTTAACTGCCAGTGAATGATGAGGAATATTTAATAATTCCCCAAGCGCTGGTCCAACAACTCCCATATCTTCATCAATTCCGCGCTGACCGGTAAAAACCAGATCAAAGTCAAGATCCTTTATTGTGGCTGCAAGGATCTTTGCACTTGCAATGGAATCGCTTCCTTCAACAGCAGCATCATTAATTATTATTGCTTTATCAGCTCCCATGGCAAGTGCTGTTCTGACAGCTTCTTTTACAAGTTTTGAACCTATTGAAATTACAGTTATTTCTCCTCCTAATTTTTCCTTTATACGTAAAGCCTCTTCAACACCATATTCATCATAAGGATTCATAACCCATTTAATATTATCAGTTAAAATTGTTTTTCCATCAGATGCAATTTTAATATCATTTTCCGTATCCGGCACAACTTTAATGCAAACAATGATATTCATTTTTTAATCTCTCCAAATTTATTTTATTAAAATGTTTTAATTATCTATTTTTACATCAACCTGTTAAAATAAAATTTTTTTTTCAAAAACATCAAATATTATTAATTTTAAATATCTAATTCATTTACCTCTAATGCATTGGTTTGTATAAATTCCCTTCTTGGTTCAACCTCTTCTCCCATAAGAATTGTAAAAATTTCATCTGTTTCTAAATCATCATCAATTTTAACCTTAAGCATATTTCTTTTTTCAGGATTCATAGTTGTTTCCCATAACTGGTCAGGATTCATTTCACCAAGACCCTTATACCTCTGTATTCCTATACCCTTTTTACCCTCATCCAACAAAAAAGAAATAAGCTCTTTTTTATTATTTTTAACAATAAAATTATCGTCTGTATCCTTGTTTAATACAGTAAAAGGAGGCATATCAAACTTTAATATTTTTTTTGAAAGTATAATTATTTTTTGAAAATCTGAAGCATATATAAACCCTCGCCCAATTTTTACAGGTTTAATATGTCTTATATTTTTTTTTAAATCATTTTCCCTGCTCTCTGAAGGATTAATAAAAATTTCATATAGATTTCTATCCTGATTCCATAATATTTCACTTGCATTAAAATTATTATTAACAAGAACATCTCTCAATCCTGACATTTTTTCTTTATCTTGAAGATATTTAATATCTTCTACACCTTCATTTACAAGTGTTTCTATAAGATTTTTTAATATTCCTTTTTTTTCAAATCTGGATAATATTGAAAAATATTCACAAAGATCATTTATAAACAGATACATTTCATGTTCTGATAATATTTTTTCTTCTTTTCCTGATTTAATTTTTTTTTTCCTGCAAATTCTTTTTATAATATACTCATTTAATTCTGTTTCGTTCTTCAGATAAGTCTCATTTTTTCCTTTTCCAACTTTAAATAATGGTGGCTGAGCTATATATAAATAACCTTTTTTTATTATTTCAAGCATTTGTCTGTAAAAGAAGGTTAATAAAAGTGTCCTTATGTGTGATCCGTCAACATCTGCATCGGTCATTATTATAATTTTATGATATCTTATTTTTTCAATATCATATTCTTCCTCTCCCACACCTGTTCCCAATACAGTAATTATATTTTTTATCTCTTCACTATGGAGAATTTTATCAAATCTTGCCTTTTCAACATTTAATATTTTACCCTTTAAAGGTAATATTGCCTGAAATTTTCTATCTCTGCCCTGTTTTGCACTTCCACCCGCTGAATCTCCCTCAACAAGATAAATTTCCCTTTCAGACGGTTCTGAATTCTGGCATTCCGCAAGCTTTCCAGGAAGACTTGAATCAAGAAGTGAACCCTGTTTTCTTGCTAAATCCCTTGCCCTTTTAGCTGCATCCCTTGCCCTGGCAGCATCAACTGCTTTTGTTATTATTTTTTTTCCAACATTAGGATTTTCTTCTAAAAAAATACTTAGTTTCTCATTTACAAGAGACTCAACAAGTCCTTTTACTTCACTGTTTCCAAGTTTTGTCTTTGTTTGTCCTTCAAACTGAGGATTTTTAATTTTTACACTTATAATGGCAGTTAAACCTTCTCTTACATCATCACCACTTATTTTTTCTTTAAGGTTTTTTGGAAGGTTCCCATTTGATGCATAGTTATTTAATGTGCGTGTTAATCCTGCTTTAAACCCTATAAGATGAAATCCACCTTCAACTGTATTAATATTATTTGCAAATGAATATAATTTTTCTTTAAATGTATTATTATATTGAATGGCAATTTCTATCTGTACATCATTTTTATATCCATCAATAAATATAGGATTATGTAAAGGAGTGTTGCGTCTATTCAGATATTCCACAAAAGCGGATAATCCTCCATCATAATAAAATTCATCTTTATTATCAGACCGCTCTTCTTCAAGTATTATCCGTATTCCCTTATTTAAAAAAGCGAGTTCTCTCAGCCTTCTTGCTAATATTTCATAACTAAAAATATCTGTATTAAAAATCTCGGGATCCGGTTTAAAATGAATTTTTGTTCCATTTTTCTTTGTCTTGCCAATAATTTCTAATTCACTAACTTTTTTTCCTCTTTTATAAGTCTGAAAGTATATATTTTCATTTGAATAAATTTCAACTTCCAGCAATTCAGACAAAGCATTTACAACTGAAACTCCAACTCCATGAAGACCGCCTGAAACTTTATAAGAATCATTATCAAACTTTCCTCCTGCGTGAAGCTTCGTCATTACAACTTCAACTGCTGTAATATTTTCTTTTTTATGAATTCCAACAGGAATCCCTCTTCCGTTATCTTCAACACTTACGCTGTTATCAGTATTAATTATAACATTTATAGAATCACAATATCCTGCCATTGCTTCATCAATACTGTTATCAACAACTTCATAAACAAGATGATGAAGTCCTTCAACATCAACATTCCCTATATACATTGAAGGTCTTTTTCTAACTGCTTCCAGGCCTTCAAGTATTTTTATATTATCTTCGTTATATTTATTCATATCCTCATCGGCATTATTGCATTTATATAATTATTATCATCAGCATCTTCAATTAAGCATGGATGTTCTTCATCAACTATATTTAAAATAATATTTTCACCCTCTATAACATTTAAAGTATCTATAAAAAACTTAGGATTAAAAGCCACTTCAAAAGGTTCTCCTTTATAACTTATAGGCATATCCTCTTTTGATTCACCTAATTCAGGATTTGTGGATGTTATATTTAGTTTATTATTATAAAAGTTAAATATAACTCCTTTATAATTTTCTGCTGATAAAATTGACATTCTTTTTAGCATCATCATAAATAACTGCTTGTTAATTTTTATAATATTACAGTTACCTTTCTTAACAATATCTTCGTATTTTGGAAATATACCTTCAAGAAGTCTTGAAATAACTGTTTCTTTCTCTTTTTTTAAAATAAAATGATTATCTTTAAAACCTATTAAAACAGTTCCCTGATTATCAATAAATTTAAATACTTCACTTAATTCCTTTTTGGGTATAATAATACCTTTATCTATAAAAAATTTATCATCAGATTCATATAAATAATCAACCGTTGAAAGTCTGCTTCCGTCTGTTGCAACCATTCTTAATATTTTTTTATTGTCATCTTTATTGCTGATTATTTCAAGATAAACTCCCAATATATGTGGACGGGTATCAGTGGTATCAGTTATTCCTATTACAAGTGATTTTTCTATCATTTTTTTAAAATATAATGATTCAATATTAAAAAAAATTATATCATCAATTTTAGGAATATCCGGAAAATCATCATAATCAGCTCCAACTATATGATAAATAACATTACCTTTACCTATATTGATCCATTTATTTTCGATTTCATCAAAAAGGATCTCATTATCAGGATAATCCCTTACAATTTCAAATAGTTTTTGTGCATTAATTGCGATGCTTCCTTCAGTCTCTATTTTAGCTGGATATGATCCTTCAAAACTTGTTTCAAGATCCGTTGCAGTCAGTTTTATAGTAGAACCGGATGCTGAAATTAATAAATTTGATGTTATTGAAAGACTCGTTTTTTTTCCAGTTAAACCCTGTATATTGGATAATACGTTAAGTATATCTTTTTTATTAACGATAAATTTCATTTTAATTCCTTTAATAAATATATATA
>CAYZXU010000044.1:0-18974 GCA_964482535.1 uncultured Desulfobacteraceae bacterium
GGCTATCGGGACGCTGTTAACTATTTAACTTGATAATTGCAATTGAGGATGCTATTTGGTTTACATGCCAAGAAGATCACGAATAGATGCTCCGGGAGCCCTCCACCACATCATTGCCAGGGGCATTGAAAGAAGGCAAATATTCGAGAACAATGCCGACAGGGACAATTTTTTGACTCGACTCGGAGGTATCCTGAAAGAAACCGAAACAGGTTGCTATGCCTGGGCACTTATTCCCAATCATTTTCACCTCCTGCTCAGGACAGGCACAGTTTCCATCTCTACGATCATGAGACGGCTTTTGACCGGTTATGCCCTTTGGTATAACCGCAGACACCGTAGAAACGGCCACCTCTTCCAGAACCGCTACAAGTCTATTCTGTGTCAGGAGGACATCTACTTGCTGGAACTGGTACGTTACATTCATCTAAATCCACTTCGAGCCAGACTCGTACAGGACATGAAACAACTGGAACGACATCAGTACTGCGGTCACAGCGTTTTAATGGCAAAAAGAAAAAAAGGCTGGCAGAATACAGACAAAGTCCTGGGAATGTTTGGTGAGAAGGCTGGTACTGCCAGACGTGCATACAGAGCGTTTGTTGAAAAGGGTATTACCCATGGAAAACGATCGGATCTCACAGGAGGAGGCCTTGTTCGCAGCGCCGGCGGGTGGACTGCGGTAAAAGCGCTTAAAAGAGCAAAAATTTTTCAGAAAAGCGATGAGAGGATTTTAGGTAACGGGGATTTTGTGGAAAAAGTCCTTGCTTCCGCCAGCGAGGCAATGGAAAGAAAATACGATTTTGAATCCCGTGGTTTCACCTTAGATAAAACGGCAGCCCGAGTGGCTAAAGTATTAGGTATGAAGATAGAGGATGTTTGGGCTGCAGGAAGGTATCGCCACATTGTCGAAGCCCGCAGTCTTTTATGCTACTGGGCGGTAAGAGAACTGGGGATTACCATGTCATCTATTGCCCGCAGATTAAATATTTCAGTTCCGGCTGTCAGCAAAGCAACAATTCGAGGGGAGAAGCTGGCAAAGGCTGGAAAATATTCGTTGGCAGGGTAAACTTAAGTTAAATAGTTAACTGCGTCCCGAAACCCCTCCCCAATCTTTTTGTAGCAGCGAGAATTGCTGCTACCACGGGCATGAAAGCACGGCATATCAGAGATAGAGGCTTTGATAAAAAATATTATCAGGATATGATTCTTGCTCTCATCCAGAAGCATGGACCAGTAAAAAGGCAGGATATTGATGAATTGTTATTACCCAAACTACCTGAAGTGCTTAGCAAAAAACAAAAAAGGACAAAAATTCATAATTTACTTACTGAATTATCGGTTAAAATGAATCAAATCAATAATATAGGCTCACGCAAGCTTCCTCAGTGGGTTTTGCTAAAAAACAATAAAAAACAATAAAAAACAATAGTATTTTCATAAAAAACACAGCAATATCTATAAATTCAAATACTTATCTTTTGCTTAATGGTCAAAAATTTTTTGGCAAAAGCAAAACGATATTTAATGCATAGCTTCATATAATATTTTCTGCAAAAAATTGATTAACTTAATTTTTCGCCTTGAACTTGAAAAAATTTTCATTCCGTAATAACCTGTTTGTTTGTATCATTTTTACTTATTGACTTTATAAGCATAAATGGTTATTTAATTTGTTTTTTATAATCAATACGTTCGACAGGCTGTCGATCTGATTAATAATACAAAGTTATTCTTGTAAAAGGAGATTATTTATAGATATGGGCACCAAAGAAAAAGAAACAAAAGAAAACCCTCTGGATAAAATGACAACAAAAGATTTAAAAGAGCTTGCATTAACAATTCCTGAAATAACAGGGGTTCACAGCATGAACAAGGGTGAGCTTATTACCGGGATTAACAAGTCCCGGGGAATTGTTGAAAAAAAAGTGAAAAAACCCACTGGCTCCATAAGAATTTTCAAGAAAAAAATAAGGGAATTGAAGGTCAAAAGGGAATCTGCAATCAATTCCAAAGACAAAAAAATGGCTTCCATTTTTAAACGCAAAATTAAAAAATTAAAGCAGAAGACCCGCAAGGCTGCATAGTTTAGATTTAAAGTTTTCAACATGATAGCGCCGGAATCCATAGCATTTGATATAGATGGTGTATTTGCTGACATAATGTCACTCTTTATTGATATAGCACGCTTGGAATATAATCTTTTTGTGAGTTATCAAGATGTTACATGTTATTCTCTGGAAGATTGCCTTGATATCAACAACAAAATCATTGATGCGATTATTTCCAAAATAATTAGCGGGGCTTATGATTCAAAGTTAAAGACCATAGACGGATCAACTGATGTTTTAAGCAGGGTGCAAGCAGAAAACAGCTCTCTTCTTTTTGTAACAGCAAGGACATGTCCGGAAACAATCAGCAAATGGATACAAACCAGGCTTTTTTCTAACTCTATGATTTCTGATTCAATGGCTCCTGAGTCAATAGAAGTTGTTGCAACAGGCACATTTGAGGCAAAAACCGAGGTTCTGATAGATAAGAATATTACACATTTTGTTGAAGACAGGCTTGAAACATGCTTTGAGCTTTACGATGCTGGAATAACGCCTGTCCTTTTCAAACAGCCATGGAACAGACGGAACCATCCTTTCATAGAGGTTGGTTCCTGGAAAGAGCTGGAATCTCTCATCGAATTTACCAGAAGCATAACTTAAATGGCAACACCGGATTTAAATCAACTGATTATATTATTTGTTCACAGCCTTTCAACTGAAAAAGGATATTCCGAAAATACCTGCCGTGCCTACATGCATGACCTGAAAGAATTTGCGCTTTATATTAGAAAAGAGTGGTTTGCAGAAAAGGATACTGCTTTAGATGCCGGCAAAATTAATCCCCTTATGATCAGGGGACACCTTGGTTTTTTACATAAAAAAAACAAAAAAATTACAGTGGCACGAAAGCTTTCGGCAGTACGCTCTTTTTTCAGGCATCTTGTAAAACACGGTTTTATTATAAAAAATCCTGCTGATTTAATTCTTACTCCTAAGCTGGGAACAAAAATACCTGCTTATCTTACTGTTGACGACATGTTCCGGCTGCTTGATTCAATAAAAACGGATACTCTTGCAGGCTTGAGAAACTGTGCAATATTTGAAACAATATATTCTTCCGGAATACGTGTGTCAGAGCTGGCAGGAATGAATCTTTGTAATGTAAATTTTTCCGGACAGGTTATAAAAGTAGCTGGAAAAGGTAATAAAGAGCGTCTTGCTCCCCTGGGGAAAAAGGCATTAGATGCTATAAAAAATTACAGAAACAGGTTGCAGAGAGAAACAGGCATTATGGCGGATAAAAACGACCCACTTTTTTTAAACTTAAAAAACGGCCGTCTTACATCAAGATCCATATCACGGATTTTAAAAGAGATCGTAAATAGCTGCGGCCTTTTGACACCGGTTTCACCGCACACCCTGCGTCATTCATTTGCAACCCATATGCTGGATGCCGGAGCAGACTTAAGGGTGGTACAGGAACTCCTTGGGCATGAAAGTCTTTCAACAACCCAAAGATATACACATGTGAGCATGGATAAGCTCATGGAAACTTATGATAATGCTCATCCCAGAAAGTAAAAACTGGCAAAAATTTAACACAAAAGGCATAGAATAGAATGGAAAATTTCCACGGAACAACAATCCTTGCGATCAGGCACAAGGGCAGGGCTGTAGTCGCAGGCGACGGGCAGGTGACTTTAAATAATACAGTTATAAAACACCATGCAAAAAAAGTCAGAAGAATCTATAATGAGAAAATAATTGTAGGGTTTGCCGGAGCCACTGCAGATGCGCTGAATCTTTCCGAGCGTCTTGAAGCAAAACTTGAACGTTATAACGGAAACCTTACACGAAGCGC
Organism: uncultured Desulfobacteraceae bacterium; assembly: GCA_964482535.1. Classification (GTDB taxonomy): domain Bacteria; phylum Desulfobacterota; class Desulfobacteria; order Desulfobacterales; family BuS5; genus CAYZXU01. Next base: position 3,916 of record CAYZXU010000044.1, read on the forward strand.
TGTCGAACTGGCAAGGGACTGGAGAACCGATAAATATCTTAGACGTCTTGAAGCCATAATGGTAGCAGTGGACGATACAAAAATATTTCTTATTTCAGGAAGCGGCGATGTTATTGAACCCGATGAAGGCATAATAGGGATAGGATCGGGAGGGGTAAGCGCTCAGTCTGCAGCAACTGCGCTGATAAAGCATACGGATCTTGATGCAATTGAGATTGTAAAAGAAGCAATGAAAATTGCAGGTTCCACATGCGTGTTTACAAATAATGTTCTTACCATAGAAGAATTTTAAAAAATAATGGATAACTAATTATGAGTACTCTTAAACCATCAGAAATTGTAAAAGAACTTGATAAATACATAATCGGACAAAACAAGGCAAAGCGTTCAGTTGCCATTGCACTGCGAAACAGGTGGCGCAGGCAGCAGGTGCCTGAAGACTTAAGGGATGAAATAGCTCCAAAGAACATTATTCTTATAGGTCCGACAGGCGTTGGAAAAACAGAAATAGCGAGGCGCCTGTCCAAGCTTACAGATTCCCCCTTTAACAAGGTTGAAGCCTCAAAATTTACAGAGGTGGGCTATGTGGGACGTGATGTTGAATCTATGATCAGGGATCTTATGGAGATTACTGTAACCAAGCTGAAGGCAAGGGAGCAGGAGGATGTTAAGGAAAAATCTTTTCAGATTGCAGAAGAAAGGATGCTTGATCTACTTCTTCCCAAATCAGGAACAAAAGAGACTGAAAAGGGGCTTGAACTTCAGGAAAGCCAGATTGAAATAGTAAAAGAGCCTGTAGAAGAATCTACTTCCACACGGGAAAAACTCAGGAAAATGCTTCGCAATGGAAAGCTTGACAACAGATACATAGATATTGATGTTACTGACAAATCTATGCCCATGGTTGAGATTTTTTCTAATGTGGGAATGGAAGAGATGGGCATCAATTTTAAGGATATGCTCGGCGGCATGATGCCGAAAAATTCAAAAAAGAGAAAAATCAAGGTTCCCGAAGCCATGAAGATGATTGCCCAGGAAGAGGCACAGGGGCTTGTTGATATGGAAAAGGTTGTTGCCAGCGCCAAGGAAAAGGTTGAACAGTCAGGCATAATTTTTCTTGATGAGATTGATAAAATTGCAGGAAAAACCGGTGGGGCAGGACCCGATATTTCAAGGGAAGGGGTACAAAGAGATCTTCTTCCACTGGTTGAAGGAAGCACTGTTATGACAAAATATGGGTCAATCAAGACAGATCATATTCTTTTTATAGCTTCAGGGGCTTTTCATACAATAAAACCATCTGATCTTATTCCTGAGCTTCAGGGGCGTTTTCCCATACGTGTTGAGCTTGACTCTCTTGGTTATAAAGAGTTTGCGAGAATACTCACTGAACCGAAAAATGCACTGCTTCTTCAATATATTGAGCTTTTAAGAACTGAAAATGTTGATATTGTTTTCAAAGATGAAACAGTTGAGGAGATAGCGATAATTGCTGAAGAGGTTAATAACCTGACTGAAAACATAGGCGCAAGAAGGCTTCATACACTTATGGAATGTCTTCTTGAAGATATTCTTTTTGATGCCCCTGATTTAAAAGAAAAAAAGATAGTTATTGATAAAAATTATGTTTTGGATAAATTAAAAGATATTAAGGATAATGAAGATTTAAGCCGATACATCCTTTAACTTAAGTTAAACTGTTTTTGTGCAGGCAGAATTAAAAGATGAAAAAAAACGTTGCAGAAATTCTCATAGAGGCTCTTCCCTATATACGCTTTTTTTACGGCATGACCATAGTTATAAAATACGGCGGCCATGCAATGGTTGACAGGCAGTTAAAAGAGGATTTTGCCAGGGATATAACCCTCCTTAAATTCATAGGGCTAAATCCGGTTATTGTACACGGAGGAGGTCCACAGATAAATCTTGTTCTTGACCGCATGGGGATTCGCTCCAGGTTTGTCAGGGGAATGCGTTTAACTGATGAATCTACCATGGACGTGGTGGAGATGGTTTTAGGGGGCAAGGTAAATAAAGAAATAGTAGCTCAGATAAACAGACAGGGAGGAAAGGCTGTTGGTTTGAGTGGCAAGGACGGAGGGCTGATTCTTGCAAAAAAGCTTCACATAGTTCACTATGAGGATAAAAACAAACCTCCTGAAATAATAGATCCAGGCATGGTTGGAGAGGTTACTCAGATTAATCCTGAGATAATAAACACTCTTGCCGACAAGGACTTTATACCGATTATTGCCCCCGTGGGGGTGGGAGATTCAGGCGAAACCTATAATATAAATGCTGATCATGTAGCGGCAAAAATTGCCACGGCTCTTTCAGCCGGACGTTTAATCTATCTTACCGATGTTGACGGCGTGCTTGGATCTGATGATAAAATCATATCTTCAATCGATTCGAAAAAAATAGAAAGCATGGTTGAAGATAAAACAGTTTCAGGTGGAATGATTCCTAAAATCGAATGTGCTTTAAATGCCCTGAAAAACGATGTTGAAAAGGTTCACATTATAAACGGCAAAAGACCCCATGCTATACTGCTTGAACTTTTCACAGATAAAGGGATAGGCACGGAAGTCATACTATGAAAAATTTAACAATAGACAAAGCAAAGAAAGTTTTTGCAAAAACCTACGCGAGGTTTCCTCTGGTAATCACAAAGGGGAAGGGCTGCAGTTTGTGGGATTCAGAGGGCAAAAAATATACGGATTTTGTAGCAGGTATAGCAGTATGCAATCTCGGCCACTCACATCCTCTAATTGCAAAAGCTGTCTGCGACCAGGCTGATATACTTTTTCATGTTTCAAACCTTTACTATACACTGCCCCAGACAGAACTGGCATCATTGCTTGTTGAAAAGAGTTTTGCAGATAGAGTGTTTTTCTGCAACAGCGGAGCCGAGGCAAACGAGGCGGCAATAAAACTTGCAAGGAAGTACTTTTTTACAAAGGGTGAAAAATCACGTTTTAAAATAATTGCCATGGAAAAATCTTTTCACGGCAGAACAATGGCCACTCTTTCCGCCACAGGCCAGGAAAAAATAAGGCATGGATTTGAACCTGTTCTGGAGGGTTTTGATTTTGCAATTTTTAATGATATTGAAACATTAAAAAATAAAATAGATGCTTCCACATGCGCTGTTTTAATAGAACCTGTGCAGGGTGAAGGCGGAGTTGTCTGCCCTGCCCCGGGCTATTTAAAAGAAGTAAGACAGATCTGTGACAAAGAGGGAATACTGCTTATATTCGATGAAATACAGACAGGAATAGGCCGCACCGGAAAACTGTTTGCCTATGAGCATTTTGATGTCATGCCGGACATAATGACACTTGCCAAGGCCCTTGCAAACGGTCTTCCCATTGGAGCAATGTTGGCCAGAGAAGAAATCGCCGAAGCATTTGGCCCGGGCTCCCATGCATCAACATTCGGGGGCACTCCGGTTATTACTGCGGCTTCTCTTGAAGTTTTAAAAATCATTGAAAGAGAAAATATTATTGATAAAGCTTTAAAAACTTCTGAGTATTTTAAAGAAAGACTTCTGTGGCTTAAAAGCAGGCATGAGATTATTGAAGATGTCCGCGGCATCGGACTGCTTTTGGGAATGAAACTCAAGGTTAAAGGAGCGGATATCGTTAATGAATGCATGGGAAAAGGATTTCTTATTAACTGTATTCAGGAGAATATTCTCCGTTTTATTCCTCCGCTTATAATAAAAAAAGAAGAGATTGATTCTTTGATAATAATTTTAGATGAAATATTTGATGAGAATTGATTCATTTAACCTTTTTAAAAGAATGTGAGGTTAACTTGAAAAAAGACATTTTAACATTATTGGAATTATCCAGAGAGGACTTTGAAGACCTTTTTAAGCGTGCGCTTGAGCTAAAAAAAAGGCATAGAGAAGGTATTGCCGATACACCCCTTGCAGGGAAAACGCTCGGCCTTATTTTTGATAAACCGTCAACCCGCACTCGAATCTCCTTTGAGGCTGCAATGATTCAGCTTGGCGGCACACCTGTTTTTATCAGCACAAAGGATACCCAGCTTTCTCGCAATGAACCTGTGCGTGACACAGCCAGGGTTCTCTCAGGGTATCTGGATGCTATTGCCGTAAGAACCTATTCCCAGGATATCATAAAAGAGTATGCTGAATTTGCCGATATACCTGTAATTAATGCGCTGACGGATCTCTATCATCCCTGCCAGGTTTTGAGTGATCTTCTTACCGTCATAGAACAAAAGAAAAATTTAGAAAAACTCAAATTTGCATGGGTTGGCGACTCTAATAATGTGGCAAATTCCTGGATTAATGCTGCTGCTGTTTTAGGCATTAATCTTGTTCTTGCCTGTCCTGAGGGCTACCCCTTTGATGAAAACATTTTAGATATAATCAAAGAAAAAAACTGCAAAAATATAATTTTAACCCATGATCCCGAAGAAGCTGTTAAAGATGCTGATGTTATATATACTGACGTATGGACGAGTATGGGTAAAGAAGAGCAAAAAGACAAAGCAGAGGCTTTTAATGGTTTCCAGGTGGATAAAGTTCTTGTGGAAAAAGCGTCAAAAGATGTCATGGTAATGCACTGCCTGCCGGCGCACAGAGGAGAAGAGATCAGCGAAGAAGTCCTTGAAGGGCCTAATTCAGTTGTGTGGAAGCAGTCAGAAAATAAAATGCATATGGCAAAGGCTATACTGGAAAAACTTATAGGCTGAATTCCAATGTTATATTCTTTGCACTCTAAAGGAGAAATTTTATGTCTGATAGTATAAAAAAAGTAGTTTTGGCCTATTCGGGCGGGCTTGATACATCCGTAATTTTAAAATGGCTTGCAGAAACATATAAATGTGAAGTAATAGCCTTTTCCGCTGATATAGGCCAGGAAGAAGAGCTTGATGAGGTTGAAGAAAAAGCTCTTAAAACCGGAGCCACAAAGGTTTATATTGATGATTTAAAAGAGATCTTTGTAAAAGATTATGTTTTTCCTGCATTTCGCGCAAATGCCATATATGAAGGTCAGTATCTTCTTGGAACATCCCTGGCCAGACCTTTAATAGCAAAACGGCAGATGGAAATAGCAAAGATAGAAGGGGCTGATGCAGTAAGTCACGGCGCAACAGGAAAGGGTAATGACCAGGTAAGGTTTGAGCTTGGATACCTTGCAATCGACCCTCAAATAAAAATTATTGCTCCATGGCGTCAGTGGGAGTTAAACTCCCGCACTGCTTTGATGGAGTTTGCAGAAAAACATGGAATACCCGTACCCACGACGCCTTCCAAGCCTTACAGCACTGACAGGAATCTTCTCCATATCAGTTATGAAGGAGGCGTTCTGGAAGATCCATGGAATGAACCAACAGAAGACATGTTTACCCTTTCAGTTTCTCCCCAAAATGCCCCTGACCAGCCGGAAGTAATTGAAATATCTTTTAGCAAGGGTAATCCAGTAGCCTTAAACGGAGAAAAAATGTCACCTGCCGTGTTTTTAAAAGAGCTTAACATAATTGGCGGCCGCCACGGAATAGGGCGGGTCGACATAGTGGAAAACCGTTTTGTGGGGATGAAATCAAGGGGTGTTTATGAAACACCTGGAGGAACAATTTTAAGAAAAGCTCACATGGCTGTTGAATCAATAACCATGGATCGGGAAGTAATGCATTTAAGGGACTCCCTCATACCGAAATATTCTGAAATCATATATAATGGTTTCTGGTTTTCCCCTGAAATGAAGCTTCTGCAGAACATGATAGACATGACCCAGGAGAATGTTTCAGGAATTGCCAGGCTTGAAGTTTATAAGGGAGGCGTTCGCATTCTTGGAAGAAAATCAGATAAATCAATATACAGTGAAGATTTTGCAACATTTGAAGACGATACAGTTTACAGCCAGAAAGATGCTGAGGGTTTTATCCGCTTAAATTCGCTCAGACTGCGTATACACAAGATGATGGGTTTATAAAAAAATGTCAAAAAAAATTATATCCGAAAAACCATGGGGTGGACGGTTTGCTGAAAAAACAGATAGAAAAGTTGAAGCTTTCACATCCTCCATAAATTTTGATAAAAAACTTTATATTTATGATATTGAGGGAAGCATAGCCCACTGTAAAATGCTTGCGAAACAGTCTATTATATCTCAAGAGGATGCCTTGTCCCTGACTCAGGGTTTAAACGAAATAAAAAGAGAAATTGACAGGGGCGAATTCAGGTTTAACGACAGCCTTGAAGACATACATATGCACATCGAAGCCAGGCTTATAGAAAAAACAGGGAAAACAGCACCTAAGCTGCATACTGCAAGAAGCAGAAATGATCAGGTTGCTCTCGATGTCCGCATGTATCTTAAAGATGAGACTGTAAATATTATAAACAGCCTTTACGCCCTTAGAAAGGTCATAGTACAAGACCTTGCCGAAGCTAATCTAAAAGTTTTTTTGCCGGGATACACTCATATGCAAAGGGCCCAGCCTGTGCTTTTTTCACATCATATGATGGCCTATTTTGAAATGTTTTCAAGGGATGTGGAAAGGTTAAAGGAATGTTTCAAACGCATTGATGTGATGCCCCTTGGAAGCGCAGCCCTTGCGGGCACAACTTTCCCCATAGACAGAGATTATACTGCCGGGCTTTTAGGTTTTTCAAAAGTATCTGCAAACAGCATGGATTCTGTATCTGACAGGGATTTTATAATGGAATTTTTGTCTGCTGCAAGTATCTGCATGGTACATTTAAGCCGCATGTCGGAAGAGCTTGTGTTATGGTCTTCATCAGAATTCGGTTTTATTGAAATCGGCGATGCATTTTCAACCGGAAGCAGCATAATGCCCCAGAAAAAAAATCCTGATATTCCTGAACTGGTAAGGGGAAAAACAGGGCGTGTGTTTGGAAATCTTGTCAATCTTCTTACTTTAATGAAGGGTCTGCCCCTTGCCTATAACCGCGATATGCAGGAAGACAAAGAACCTTTGTTTGATACTGTAGATACTTTAAAAAGATGTGTTGAAATTTTTACGGCAATGCTTCCCGGGATAAAAATTAAAAGTCAGGTTATGGAAAAGGCTGCCTCAGCCGGATTTTTAAATGCAACTGATCTTGCCGATTATCTTGTAACCCGTGGTATTCCTTTCAGAAAGGCTCATGCATGCGTTGGCGAAGCGGTCCGTTATGCTCTTGATAATAAAAAAGAGCTCCATGAATTGTCCTTAAATGAGTTAAAAGCAATTTCTCCTCTTATAAAAAAAGATGTGTTTGATCTGCTGACAAATCAGCAGGTAATTGACAGAAGAATATCTTTTGGAGGAACAGCAACGGCAAATGTTAAAAAGGCAGTTGAGGATGCCATAAAATCTCTTGATGAAGAGTTAAAAGAAATATCAGAAAAAGGGAAGCGCCTTTGAATAATTGGAACACAAGGTTTAAAAAAGTTGCCGGCAGCCTTACTCTGTTTTTTATTATTTGCACATCCTCTTTTTTTTTGACATCATGCGGAAAAAAAGGACCTCCCATGCCATCAAGACAGACAGTTTTGCCTTGTATGAGCATGATAGACAAAACAATCGTTGATGAAAACAGACTCTTGCTTACATGGAGTTTGGACAGAAAAAAGGAAATCAAAAATATAGACGGTTTTTTTGTTTACAGGTCAAAAGTTTTACTTTCAGAATCCGAATGTAAAAACTGCCCTGTTTTATTTAAAAAAGTAGCTGATATTGCCAATAAAAACCAAAAAGAATTTAAGTACACGGAAAATCTTGATAAGGGTTATAAGTATATTTATAAGATAACTCCTTATGACAAAAAAGGGCTTTTGGGGAAAGATTCGAATTTGGTTGAATTTATACATTAATGCTCCAGGAAATTTATGAATCATTTTGAATACCGCCAGGATGAACTCTTTTGTGAAGATGTTCCGGTGAAGCTAATTGCCAAAAAGGTGGGAACCCCTCTCTATTTATACAGCCATGCAACCTTAAAGCGGCATTTCATGGCTTTTTATAATGCTTTCAAAGGAATCAAAACCCTTGTCTGTTATTCGGCAAAGGCAAATACAAATCTTGCTGTTTTAAAACTTTTCGCTGATTTGGGCTCAGGACTTGATATTGTTTCGGGCGGCGAGCTTTATAAGGGGTTAAAGGCAGGTTTTAAACCTGAAAAGATTGTATATTCAGGCGTGGGAAAGCGGGCTGATGAAATAGATCTGGCTTTAGAAACCGGTATCCTGATGTTTAACGCAGAATCCATTGAGGAGCTTGAGTTGATAGATCAAAGGGCAGGTTTGACCGGTGTCAAGGCTCCGGTTGCCATCCGTGTTAATCCTGATGTAGATCCAAAAACCCACCCCTATATTTCAACTGGAATGAAAAAAAACAAGTTCGGGATTACTGCAAAAGCCTCTATTGAGGCTTATAAACTTGCAAAGAGTTTAAAACATATTGATATAAAAGGGATTGATTGTCATATAGGCTCACAGATAACGCAGCTTCAGCCTTTTGCCGATGCCCTTGAAAATGTCAAAACTCTTATTGGCGCCATTAAAACCATTGGGATTGATATTGAATATTTGGATATTGGCGGCGGTCTGGGAATTACCTATGATGATGAAGCTCCTCCCTTGCCGGATGAATATGCCAAAATTATTATAAATCGGCTAAAAGATATGGATATCAAGCTGATTATTGAGCCAGGAAGAGCAATTGTGGGAAATGCAGGGATACTTGTTACAAAGACTCTTTACAGAAAATCAGGGGAAAATAAGGAGTTTATAATTGTTGACGCCGGCATGAACGACCTTTTGCGACCTTCAATTTATAATGCATTCCATGGAGTAAACCCTGTGGTTAAAAAAAACAAAGAGGAACAACTTATTAAGGCGGATATTGTTGGGCCAATATGCGAATCCGGTGATTTCCTTGCAGCAGACAGATATGTCCCTGATTTTAAAAGTGGAGATCTTGTAGCTATTATGAGCGCAGGCGCTTACGGATTTACCATGTCATCCAACTACTGTTCCAGGTTAAAGCCCGCAGAAGTTATGGTAAAAAAAGATGATTTTGAAATAATAAGGCAGCGCCAGGAGTATGAAGAACTTATAAAAGGGGAATCAATACCTTTATTTTTATAAGATGTTTTGGTGAATTTTACGATTCAGGTTGCCAACGTAAGTTTGTAGTTTGTAGGGTGGATTAAGCAAAGCGAATCCACCAAAAACCTGAAAAAGTGCAATAAAAATTTAATGAAAAAAATAGAATTTTACAAATTGAGTGGCAGCGGCAATGATTTTATTATAATCGACAACAGAGACAGGATTGTTGACGAAAATAATCTGCCGGCATTTATATCAAAGGTTTGCAGAAGAAAACTTTCAGTGGGAGCAGACGGATTTATACTTGTGGAAAACTCTGATGTTGCCGATTTTAAATGGCGGTTCTATAATTCAGATGGAAGCAATGCCGAAATGTGCGGCAATGGCGCAAGGTGTGTTGCACGTTTTGCATATTTTAATAATATAAGCGGTAAAAAAATTTCTTTTGAAACAGATGCAGGCATTATTTCTGCTGAAGTCATCAATGACCGTGTAAAAGTCAAACTGCCTGATCCTTTTGATTTTCAGTCAGACTATACTCTTAAACTTAAAAATAGCTGTCTGACCGTCAGCAGCATTAATACAGGCGTTCCACATGTGGTTTTGACGGCGGATGAAGTTGATGATATGGATGACCTGTTTAACACAGGAAAAGAGATTCGATTTCATGAAAGATATGCTCCTGCGGGAACAAATGTAAATTTTGTCTGTCTGCATAAAGACGGAGAAAACAATTCTTCCATTAAAATTCGAACCTATGAGCGCGGTGTTGAAGATGAAACTCTTGCGTGCGGCACAGGCTCCATTGCAGGCGCTCTTGTTATGGCTAAAAAATTCGGATTAAAATCCCCTGTTAATGTTATTACAAGGGGTGGAGAATCTTTAAAAATATACTTTAAAAAAAATAAAAAAGGTTTTAAAGATATCTTTCTCGAAGGTAATGCATGCATAATTTACAAAGGCGAAATTTTCAAGGATGCATGGATATAAAAATTATATAAAAACAGGATATTATGAAAATTGAAAAATCGGACAGGTTAAAAAATCTTCCCCCATATCTGTTTAAAGAGATTGACAGGCAAAAGGAAGAGGTAAGAAAGCAGGGAGTTGATATTATAGACTTGGGCGTTGGCGACCCTGATATGCCAACACCCGCGCATATTATTGAAGCAATGAAAAAGGCTGCATCGGATCCTGGGAATCACAGGTATCCGTCCTATACCGGCATGGACGATTTTAACGCTGCTGTGGCAGGCTGGTATAAACGCAGGTTTAATGTTGATCTTGATTTTAAAAAAGAGGTTGTGACCCTCATAGGATCAAAAGAAGGGATTGCACATATTCCGCTTGCATTGATAAATCCCGGCGACATGGCTCTTGTTACAAACCCGGGATATCCGGTTTATGATATAGGTGTGCAGTTTGCCGGAGGCAAATCATATTTTATGGATTTGCTGAAGGGTAATGATTATCTGCCGGACTTTGAAGCTGTGCCGGAGGATGTATTAAAAAAAGCAAAGATGATGTTTTTGAATTATCCCAACAACCCCACTTCTGCCGTTGCAACAGAGGGGTTTTTTGAAAAGGCTGTCGCATTTGCAGATAAGCATGATATAGTTGTATGCCATGATGCTGCCTATACTGAAATGGCTTTTGACGGTTATAAGCCGCCAAGTTTTATGAATGCCGGCGGCGCAAAAGATGTGGGCATTGAGTTTCATTCACTTTCAAAAACATATAATATGACAGGATGGCGCTTAGGCTTTGCAGTGGGAAACAGCCAAGTAATAGGGGCCCTTGGCCAGGTAAAAAGCAATATTGATTCCGGCGCTTTTCAGGCAATACAGATTGCAGGGATAGCCGCCCTGGAAGAGGATCAGGCATGCGTTGAAAAAATGACGGCAGAGTATACAAAACGCAGGGACACCCTTATTAAGGGGCTTGAAAGTCTGGGTCTTTGCGTTAAAAAACCCAAAGCTACCTTCTATCTGTGGATTGATGTTCCAAAGGGATATACTTCGAGTGAATTCACAACCCACCTTTTGACAAAAGCGGGAATTGTGGTTACGCCAGGAAACGGATTCGGATCTGCAGGTGAAGGCTATGTGAGAATGGCCCTTACTGTTGGAGAAGAGAGGCTGAATGAGGTTATTGAGAGGATTAAAAGCACAGGCTTTTAAATAATAGTTTTAAAATGTCTGATAAACACTCTGTATTTATAGCTGTAGGATCGAACCTGGGCGATAAACTTGCCAACTGTAAAAAAGGTATTGTAAGTCTGGAAAAATCAGGAAAATCTACTTTGGCAGGGCATTCACAATTTTATAAAACCGAACCGGTTGATTATAAGGAGCAGGACTGGTTTGTTAATTGCATGGTAAAAGCCGAAACTGTTCTTGAACCTCTTGAGCTTCTCGATGAACTTAAATCAATAGAGCGCAGGGCAGGACGCAAACTTGATTCAATAAGGTTCGGACCGAGAGTTCTTGACCTTGATATTATTCTATATGATGATATTATATTAAATACACCCAGGCTCGTTATCCCTCATTATAAAATGCATAAAAGAAGATTTGTTTTAAAACCGATTTGTGATATTGAACCTGAAATCATTCATCCTGTGTTAAACATGAATATGCGCAATCTTTTAGATTTATTAGATCATAAAAATCAGGATATATTCTTAATATAAATGATAAGACTAATAATAATTATTGGAATAATATACCTTGCCTTCAGGGCATTAAAGTCTGTTATTTTTCCATTTTCAGTAAAAAAAAGTTTTAAATCCAATGCTACAGCCGAGCTTGACGATGTTATGGTTCAGGATCCTTATTGCAAAGCATATTTTTCAAAAGTAGACGGAGTGGTTTTAAATATTGATGGAAAGGATCTCTATTTTTGCAGCGAGGAATGCAGGGATAAATTTATCAATTCAATTAAAAAAAGGTAGTTATTAAAAAAAAGTTAAAAAGGAGAAATGAAAAAATGAAGTTCTTTATTGATACTGCAAATATAGATGAAATCAAAGAGGCTCACAGCATGGGCATGGTTGACGGGGTTACTACAAACCCCAGCCTTATTGCAAAAGAGGGGCGTGATTTTGAAGAAATAATAAAAGATATTTGCAAGATAGTCGACGGTCCCATAAGCGCTGAAGTAATCAGCCTGGAAAAAGACGGCATGGTAAAGGAAGCTCGTCATCTTGCAAAGATAGACGATAATATAGTTGTTAAAATTCCCATGATAGTTGAAGGTCTGAAGGCAACCAAAGAGCTCGCTGCAGAGGGCATAAAGACTAATGTAACACTTGTTTTTTCACCCCTGCAGGCATTGATGGCAGCAAAGGCAGGAGCCTCATTTGTAAGCCCCTTTGTTGGCCGTCTTGATGATATCTCCCATGAAGGGATGCTTTTAACAGAGCAGATAGTTGAAATTTATGATAATTATGCATACGAGACCGAAGTAATCGTTGCCAGCATAAGAAGCCCGCTTCACGTTCTTGAATCTGCGAGAATCGGCGCTGATATAGCCACAATTCCTTTTAATGTTCTCGGCAAACTCGCGGCACACCCTTTAACCGACAAGGGGCTTAAAGCATTTTTAGATGACTGGAACAGGACAAAAAAATAATGTTTAAAGATCTCGAGTTAAAAAAAATATTGAGCCAGCCCAATACCCTGACTCTCTTTCGTATAGCAGCCATACCGCTTATTATTGTGCTAATGCTGTTTACAAACAGATTCTGCACATTTTTGGCGGCTCTTGTTTTCAGCGCTGCTGCTATTACAGATTTTTTTGACGGTTTTATAGCAAGACGCAGAGGCATGGAATCCGAATTAGGAAAAATAATGGACCCCCTTGCCGATAAACTGCTGATCTCTTCAGCGTTTATAATGCTGGTTTCACACAACTGGGTGCCTGCCTGGGTAGTGTGTATTATCATAGGTCGTGAAATTGCGGTTACCGGTCTGAGAAATATTATTGCAAATGAAGGTCAGGATGCTTCAGCCTCAATGCTGGGAAAGTATAAAACCGGTTTTCAGATAGCCTCAATAATACCGCTTTTAATACATTATGAGTATTTTCAAATAGATTTTCATTTAATCGGTTATGTGCTTTTATGGGGCGCTCTTGCATTTTCCATATGGTCGGGAGCTGATTATTTTATCAGGTTTAGAAAACTTATTGATTTTTAAGTATTTAACCGACCTTTTTTATATCAAATATTAAGTTAAGCTGTTTTTTATTGACATAATGAAAATAAGTGGTTAAATAAAGGATTAACGAGCGGGAGTAACTCAGTGGTAGAGTGCGACCTTGCCAAGGTCGAAGTCGCGGGTTCAAATCCCGTTTCCCGCTCCATTTTGTTGGTTTATTTTTTTTGGGCGGCATAGCCAAGTGGTAAGGCAGCGGTCTGCAAAACCGCTATTCATCAGTTCGAATCTGATTGCCGCCTCCATAATCAAAATTTCCTGAAAAAATCAATTTACCTCAGACTCAGGTTGGGACATGTTTTTTTGTGAATAATCCAGGTTTGATGGTCTCGTAAAAAGTCGAATCTTGCCTATAGCGCTGTCATTCCCATGAAAATGGGAATCCAGTCTTTTTTAATATTACCGGAAGCTTGAGCCCTGAAGAAAAGAATAGCAATATCGCTGCCAATATCCCAATGGAGGAGCTTATTGCCTTTTGTTTTATCGAGGTCTTCATTCTTTAGACCTTTTTGTTTTTATCTCAATTTCTTTTTCTTTTTACTTTTTTTAGATTGTCTGGTTTGCGTTTTCTTGTTTTCTGCATATTGAACCCGAATATTTCGGCCATCAATTTTTGCACCTTTCATTGATTTTAACACCTTCTCCGCAACACTTGTCTCAACTTCAAAAAAAGAAAATTCCCGCATTATTTCTACGGGACCAATTTTTTCAGAGCTAATTCCAGCTCTGCTGCATAGAGTTCTTATCAAAGCACCTTTCTTCAAATCATCCATAGACCCTGTATTTAAGAAAAACCGTTTTGATTTTCCATGCTTTATTTTTTTTTGTTGTCGATCTTTTCTTGCAGGACGATGAGCATCTTCCCTTTTTTTCAAGGGTGCATTTATGTCTTTGGAATCTTTATAATAATTCAGGAATCGATTAAATTCAATTGAAACAAACTTTTGAATGAGCTCTTCTTTTGTCAGATCATTTAATGTATTATAGACCAGCGGCAGGAAACGCTCGATTTCTTTTTGATCCACTTTGACTTCTACCATCCTGCTAATCATGGAATAAAGCTGTTTCTCACAAATTGCATACCCTTCCGGGACTTTTGCATAATTAAATTTAATCCCTGCTTTTTTTTCTATAAACTGAAGTTTGCTTTTTTCCCGGGAGTTAGTGATGACTATGGATGTTCCTGATTTGCCGGCCCTTGCCGTTCTGCCGCTTCTGTGAGTATAGTTTCCAGCTTCATCAGGGAGTTTATAGTTTATAACATGGGTAATATCCTGAACATCTATCCCGCGGGCAGCAACATCTGTTGCAATAAGAATCTGAAGGGATTTAGTTTTAAATCTTCTCATGACTTTATCCCGCAGCGCCTGGGAAAGGTCACCATGAAGAGAATCCGCATTATAGCTGTCTTTGATCAGTTTTTCTGCTATTTCCTGTGTGTCTTTTCGCGTGCGACAAAATACGAGACCATAAATATCAGGGTAATAATCAATAATTCGTTTTAACGCCTGATACCTGTCCTTTTCTTTAACAATATAATTCACATGTAAAATATTTTCAGCACCACTATTTTTCTTCCCTACGGTTATCTCAACCGGATTTTCCATATATCTCTTTGCAATTCTTGCAACTTCATTGGGCATTGTTGCGGAAAACAGCCAGGTTCTTTTCTGGGATGGCGTATTCTTAAGAATGGCATCTATATCTTCCTGAAATCCCATATTGAGCATTTCATCTGCTTCATCAA
>CAYZXU010000045.1:0-18901 GCA_964482535.1 uncultured Desulfobacteraceae bacterium
GCTCATAATCTACTGTCCAATTGATCTCGACTTTTTACGAGACCATCAAAATTAATGCACTCGTAAAAAGTCGTCATTCCCGAGGAGGCAGGAATCCATGTAGTAGGGCACGATGCATAGTGCCCCTTGTATTTAAAAAGACTGGATTCCCATCTTCATGGGAATGACAGCGCAGGGGCAAGATTCGACTTTTTACGAGAGCATCATTATTAATAAAGGTAAAAAGAGTATCAAATCATGTGCGACGAACTATAAATCATATTTTCAGAATCAAGATCACCTGTATAAGAAAGTTTATTCACTGTGTTTTGACAAAGCACTCATGAAATCAGCTTTTTTTACAAGATTTTTATAAGCGTAAGGAGCTAAATCTTTGAGATCAACATTTGAACCATTCATACGTCCCCAAACATCAAAAGAACCTATAGCCTCACTGCTGCCGGTGTTGTAAACATCAATAAAAACATGAACATCTGTATATGACCCGTCGCAGGCTTTAAGAGTTCTCCATTTAGCGTTTCGAATTACTATTACCTTATCAACCGATAAGCGTTTATTCCGTGTTAGATAATCACCTTTATAGAAAATTGAAACAGGGATGCCCTGTTGTTTAAGTTCAGTGGCAAGGGCAGGAAGAAAAGCGGTCTCATGTTTTTTTACCCATTGGCAAGGTGTCATAATACCACAATTAGCCGGTGATTCGCACACTACAGATTCAAAATTATATGTTGGAATACTTGGCAGCTCAGTCAGCTTTGGCAAAGTTGCACATGAACACATAAACATCGCACTGCATATAACAAATAACAAAATAATGGTTTGTTTTTTCATATTTAAACCCTTTTCATATTTTTTGTCCCTTTTTATTCTTAACCACTACAGGGGGGATAACCAGGATGACGTTCAGTGGTTTTTCTTCAGATATGTTTGCTTCAATCTCATATGCCCTCTTTTTTAGAATTAAATCATAATGTGCTATTTTGATTTTGTGGCTGCCTGTTTTAAGGTTAAGCGGTACAAGGATTAATTCTTCCGGCAGCAATCTCCAACAGCGAATGTCGGCTTCAACCTTTGTGGCTGCAGCAATACCTTTTGCAATTAAACCAACGGCCAATATGGCCAAACCGCCATATCCACCCACATCATCTGCACTATCAATCAGCGAATCACCAAAAGAGTCGGAAAAACCCTTGAACGCCGCTTGACTGGCGAGAACATTATCCATTTGACGCCCTCCACGGGTTGTCGCCTGATGAGCGATGTCGGCGAATCCTTTAATTTCATCCATCCATACCAAGTCATCAATTAAAAATTCGTAATGATTTGCTTCAGTATTAGGAGCTTTTACAATAGCTCTGTTTTCTCCGTATTGGCCATATCTTTGTTTAACCGGGGACTTGCCTGTCCATAACAGCAGTAATGTGTTGAAGTTTTCCTGTATCGGTTTGCAATAGGACATTTTCAATGTGCTAATGGATTCGGCAAGTTCTTTATCGATATTTTTTAATTTGTCGGCAACATCTTTTTTTTCTTTCTCGCTGGCTTTCTTGTTATTCTGTACCTGTTTAAGCAATTCCTGTTTTCTGCCCATAATCGGCTTTACTTGAGGGTGAGTCTGCTGGAAAGAAGATAACGCCAGTTCTATAGACCTGGCGTGCATATCGTCTTGATCACGCCATGAATAACAATATGCCTCAAGTAGCTGCAATAAACCAAAATCAGAACGATACAACTGATTCACAACATCCGAATCAGCAAGCTGAGCGCTTTTAAAACAAGCCAAAGCGTTGTCAACATCACCGCTGTCTAACAGCAGCAAACCTAAAAACAAATATAAACAAGAACGTTCATATGGATCACCCTTGTATACTTTAGAAGATTCGGCTCCCCACAAGCTAACTGCTTTTTTCTCGGACTTGGCATCATAAAAGCCGCGCAATAAAACCTCTGTCTGCATAAATATCCGTTTTGCTTTATCTATATCGCCAACAGCCCAGTAACATGTGCCAAGCTCACAAAGATATAGCGGAGAATTAACTGTCATATCTGCGATAAGTAAATTGTATATATCAATTGCCTGTTCAAATTGTCCGGC
The DNA here is from genome assembly GCA_964482535.1 of uncultured Desulfobacteraceae bacterium. Lineage (GTDB taxonomy): Bacteria > Desulfobacterota > Desulfobacteria > Desulfobacterales > BuS5 > CAYZXU01. The sequence continues at coordinate 2,096 of CAYZXU010000045.1, forward strand.
ATGAAAAAGCTTTCGAGCTTCTGTCGCTCTTACTTCAAGCTGATTTAGTTCTTTAGCAGATATTTTTTTGAGTTCCTTTTGATTTTCAGCACCGGCAGCAACGACAGGCATCGTGAAACAAATTGCTATAATAATGGAAAGAACTTTCCAACTTTTTATTATAGAATATAATCTAAAAGTCATAATATGTTCTCCCTGCTTATTTAATGAGCTCAGAAAGCATTAATTGATAGTGACGCGCTTCTTTAACTGGACAAACAACTCGATAATGGGCAGTATCTCCACGCACTATACGAACTGTCTGCCAATTCGTTTCGTAAACAGGTGCGCCAGTTGGTCCGGCAGACTGTATTGGGGCATTATAGAAGGTTGCTTTTACAGATAATACAATCGGAGGGCCTTTGAGATCCCAAAAATGTTGTCCCCCACGATTTCGCACTCCAAGTTCGACCAAAGGAAATCCGGCTTCATTGGTTGTTTTCTTTTCATAAACGATTTCAATGTAGTCGCATACTGAACGTGTGCCCAGGATAGTATATTTATCCGGGCGAACAAAGCCAACTTGAGGTTCTCCTGCCAGCCTGCTTTGAGCTACGCGCTCGGTTTTATACACAGCTTTGCACCCGGAAATCATTACAAAAAAAATTAACAAAATAAATAATTTTTCAGTTATTTTCATATACATTCAGATACTCCTTTCTATTTGTAAACAGCGCTGCGGTTTGTAACCTTCTTTGTTTCGTATTCACCTTCCCATAAAATTTCATTGGTGCGATAATCGACAAGCTGAAAAGTTACTAAAATGTAGTCGGAACGATTTCCACCTGCCGCTTTGTGGAGGCCTTTGACATCGCCGGTTAAAATAATATCAGCCCTGCCCAAACCGGTTTTAACCTTATTTTCCATTTTAAGTAATTTGGAAAATGCAATATTCTGAGTTTTGGCATCTATTAACAAAACACTAAGTCGTTTGGCTGCATTAGGTTTTTTTTTCGTTTTAACTGTCGTACCTGTAACCATACCGGAAGAGCCCTTATCCAAAAGTAACGATCCTTTGTTAAGGTTTATATGTTCACTTTGGTTTATCGTCCACCCTATTATCGAAGCATCGGATTTTTGTAGTTCTTCATTGCTTATACTTTCGGCAAAAAATTCACCGGTGAGCCAGTAATCAACATTTTTATTTGTATCTGTTTTGCCATCATTCGAGATGGAACTTAAAAAGGAAATTTTTCCACCGGCCTTTTCCAGAATTGCCGAACGTAACATAATCATGAAACTGTCAGCATTCATATCTGTCAAATTAACATTCTTAGGGGCAATAAGCCTTACTTTAACCGGTTTAGCAGCATTAGAAATAAGACGGGAAGCGACAAGCACATCAGCAGCGCTCGCAAGAGTTTTTTCCCACATATCTTCATCCTGCTCATTAATAATCATTTTTCTCATTCGCTGGCCGCCTTGGTTTTGCGAAAAAAATCTGACACGGCCATTTGCGTATTTTGCCAGCTCTGAACGAAGTTTTCTCGATAAAATGTCTTTGTCAAATATATAACATGTCGAATTTTGCATAGGGGCTATTGCTACACGAACAGGAGCTTCGGCATTGGCAATTTCAGGAACAGACAATATTTCAGGGCACATTCTGGAAGCAATTGTCCGTATATCTGAACTTTCCAAAAAACTGCCGCCGATATTGTCAGCTTCATCCGGAGAGAGAATCCTCGTGTGGCTTGTCTGGGTTCCTATAGGCGTCGCGCAACCGGTCAAACACCCTGCTATCATTAAAAAAGAGATTAATATGCAACTTTGTTTTAACTTTACTGTCATAATTATATTCTCCTTATTTTATTATATGGCTGTTACAAAAACTTTTTTTATACACGCATAGAGAGCAGCTATATCAGAAAACTTATTGTTGTTTTGCTTGCTTGAGCATACTTTGTTTATTGGCGTGAAGCCTTTTTAACTCTTCATCAATCAGCATGGCAGCGACAGACAATATGTCTTTATTTCCTTGTGCTGCCTTTCCCATGAGCCCCCATATTGAGAATCCCGTCAAACTGTAATTGAGAGTTTCCTTGATTTGACCAAGTAATGTTTCTGTTGCTGTATCGGTGATTGTAATATCTAATTTATAAGTATAACTGCCCATAAGCGGGACAGGCAGTACAACTGAAGGAACGGCCATCAAAATATCCCAGGCAATTATAGGTCCTATATTGGGGCCCAAATTTATTACATAAGTCCCTTTAATTTCATAAGCCGGATCCACATCATCAAGGTTGTAGCCCCATTGATTTAGCTCTGCGATCAAGTCATTGGCCTTAGGCTGCGTTGGTTCATAATTAGAATCGTTGTCGCAAACCGATCCACTCATAGCAGGCACATTGATTGTTTTGTACACCTGCTTAATATAGGTTGGCTGGATAGCTTTGGTTTGATCAAGCAGGTTCTCATTTATCCCTTTTCTTTTTATGCTTTGCGTGCTGCACCCTGTCAAATATAAACAGGTTGCTATAATTAATATCGATAGAAGCTGTGTTCGCTTTTGTAGCATAAAGTCTCTCCTTTATGAAAAATTTGGATTAATATACCAAATAACCACAAAAAAATATATCAAACTAAGGAAAGTAAATGCAAGACAATTAAAAAAAACCGAGTTTAGGGGCTGTGTTCCCAAGGTGCAAAAATATCTTGATATTCCTGTGGGTTCGCGTCTTGCCGGTCAGGCACCTTAATACTTAAAATTGCCAACTTGTTTTTTGCGAACCCTAAAGATTTTTTAAATTAAACCGATATTAAAATAAAGATTTTTTTAGATGTTTTTTTAAATACAGGTTTTTTTTGGTTATCAGCGTTTTTAATAAAAGACTTAATTAGCTTAACTATGTGATTCTTATGAAAAAAATATTAGTAGTAGATAATAATCCGGTAATATTAAGATCAGTTGGGCATTTTCTCGAAAAGAAAGGTCATTTTGTATTAACGGCAAATGACGGTCTTATGGCTTTGGAGATATTACAAAATAGTATCCCTGACATTATTTTTATAGATCTTGTGATGCCGAACATAGATGGTAAAAAATTATGCAGGATTATTCGTCAAAAGTCCGAATTGAACAATTCGGATATTTATATTCTGTCAGCCATTGCGAGAGAAGAAAAAATTGATTTTAAGGAACTCGGAGTAAACGGGTTTATTGCAAAGGGTCCTTTTGGCATAATGAAAGAAAATATTCTTTCAGTGGTTGAGCAAAACGTTACGGATAAAAAATTTGAGTCGGATAATATAATCGGCATTGAAGAAATTTACGCACGGGATATTACCAAAGAGCTTCTTGCTGAGAAAAAGCATCTTGAAGTTATACTGGAGAGCATGGATGAAGGAGTAATGGAAATTACCTTTGATGCAAAGGTGGTCTATGCCAATCCGGCTGTTTTATCCATTATTGGAATGCCTGAAGAAAAACTGCTTGGTTCAGTTTTTTTTGAGCTTTTAAACAATGAGACCGGCTTCATAATTAAAAAAATGCTTGATACTTTAATAGCTGAATTAAAGCCGGTTAACAGTGATAGACCTTTGAATTTTTTTAAAAGACAGGTTGAGCTTAAAATGCTTTCCTTTCCGGGTGAAGAGAAGGCAGGTATTATTATTAAAGACGTTACTGAAAAGATAAGAAGAACACTCCAACTGGAACGTGCTAAAAAAATGGAGGCGCTTGGGACGCTTGCAGCCGGAATTGCCCATGATTTCAACAACCTTCTTATGGGTATAAGAGGCTATGCTTTCCTGATAGCTCTTAAAGAAGCCGGCAGCAACAGGTACGCTTCAGCGCTTAAAGGGATTGAAAAACTGGTACAAAGCGGATCCCATCTGACGGCAGGGCTTTTAGGGTATTCCAGTAAAAAAAAATATGAAGCAGGCTTTGAAGATATAAACGTTTTGATAAAGGAAGCATGTGAAATATTTGGAAGAACCAGAAAGCAGGTTAATATTCATTTGGAACTTGATAATGGTCTGAATAGAGTTAATGTGGAAAAGGTTCAGATAGAGCAGATTCTCTTTAACCTGTTAATCAATGCTGCTGATTCCATGCCTGAAGGAGGAGATCTTTTTTTGAGCACTAAAAACACATCAGATTATGAAATCGGCAAAAATATATATATCGACAAGCCTGGCTCTTATGTTCAGCTAACCGTGCGAGATGTCGGAACAGGTATGGAGAAAGCTGTAATGGAAAGGATGTTCGATCCTTTTTTTACAACAAAAGAGGTGGGAAGGGGCACCGGTCTTGGTCTTGCTTCTGTTTACGGGATTATTAAGGCTCATGGGGGGTACATTGACGTGGATTCGGCAATCGGTTCAGGGACAACTTTTAATATATATCTTCCGGCATCAAAAGAGATTAAAAATATACTCCATGCTAAAAAAACAGATGAGGATAAAGTTATGAAAGGCAGAGAAACTTTACTGTTTGTGGATGATGAAGAAATGATAAGAGAGGTTGGCTCAAAGATTCTTGAAAATCTGGGCTACAGGGTTCTTACAGCGAAAAATGGCAGGGAAGCTGTAGATATTTTTAAAGATAACAAAGAGGATATAAGCCTTATTCTTCTGGATCTGATTATGCCGGATATGGGAGGGAGCAGGGCTTTTGATATTTTAAAAGGTATAGATCAAGGGGTGAAAATAATTCTTTTGAGCGGGTATAGCTCTGACGGTGAAGTTGATGGTCTTTTGAAACGCGGATGCGATGATTTTGTTCAAAAGCCTTTTAATATAAAAGAACTGTCAAAAAAAATACGTATGCTTCTTGATAATAACGGGCACATGGGAACGGTTTACAGTTCAGATTTGCCGGCAACTGTAAACTGTCAACTGTAAACCGTTTTTACAGGAGCTGATTATGGATAATGAAATACTTATATTAAAGTTTGGCATGGATGGGGAACAGCTTGCCCTAAAGGTGTCGGATATTCAAGAGGTGAACAGGGTACCGGAAATTTTACCGGCAAATGGGAATAACAGATCAATTACAGGATTTATAAATCTTCATGGAAAAATTGTGCCGGTTGTCAGTGATAAAGATATTTATGATGTTAACTCACAGGGTATGAGAAAAGATCTGTTTATTGCATTAAAAACTGAAAACAGCCCTGTTTGTATTCTCGTTGATGAACTGTCGGGTTTTTATAAAATTAATAATACGGCAGATAAGGAGAATATACAGATTAAAAATGGGCAAAAGTACGGCCGTACAATATTCACTGAAACAGGCAGGATGTTTTCACTTTTAGATCCAGATTATTTTACATTAGAAGATAGATAAACATGACAAAAAATGAATATAAAATATTTTCCGAGATGGTCCTTCAAAAGCTTGGAATAAGGCTGAGGCAGCAGGAGTATGCCAGGACAGCAAGGATAGTGTCTGAGAGGGTAGTAAAGCTTGGAAATCAGTTGATCGGCACTTATATCAGGTTTCTTGATACTCCCGGCTCGGCAGATGAATGGGATATATTGATAGATTTTCTCACAATCCCTGAAACATATTTTTTCAGGGATCAAAATCAGTGCATGGCTTTTGAAAAATTTATTATTCCGCATATATTGAACCAAAAGAATAGAATAAGAATATGGTCTGCAGGTTGTTCCACAGGCGAAGAGCCTTATACACTGGCCATTATTTTGAGTGAAACGGTTAAAAATTTGAAGTATAGGGACGTGCAGATAATTGGAACTGATATTAATCCGAGATGTTTAAAAAAAGCTAAAAAAGGAATTTATGAAAGGCATTCATTCAGAGGTGTAAGAAGTGATATTATAGAAAAATATTTTATTAAAAAATCCGGGAGGATGAAGATTGATAACTCAATAAGGAAAATGGTGGAATTTAAAAAGTTTAATATCAAACTTGATAAAGGGGAGTTTTTCCCTTTGGTCTATAATAATTTTGATGTTATTTTTTGCAGAAATGTTCTTATCTATTTTGAGAAGCCGGCGATAAATAATATCACTGCCGGTTTCAGCACATCCTTAAATGACAGCGGTTACCTGGTGTTAGGCCATTCGGAAACAGGGCATATATCAAACAGAGATTTAAGAAGAATCCGGGCAAATAATACTTTTATTTTTGGTAAAAATGAAAAGATTGAAACCGAAAAAAATATTTATAAGGTCGCTGGAGATTCACCGGAAAAAGCTCCTTTTCTAAAAAATAAAAAAACGGAAGAAACAAAGAATAATGACCATTATAACAAGGCGCTTTTACATTATTTTAAGGAAGAGTATGAAAGCGCCGGGGTTGAGATTGAAAGTATTGAGAAAAAAAATAGCGCAGGAGTAAAAGAACTTCTTTTAAAGTCCCTTGTACAGGTAAATTCAGGAGAGTTGGAAAAAGCTGCTGTCACTGCTGAAAAGATAAAAGATATTAACGAATTTTTACCTGCCCCTTATTATGTTTTGGGTTTTATACATGAAAACAGAAAAAAATATCATCTCGCTATTGCAGATTACGAGAGAGCCCTGTTTCTGGAACCCAACTTTTTTTTATCATATTTCAGGCTTGGCAGTTTATATATGAAGGAAAGAAAAAAAAAGGAATCTGTCCGTGCATTTAAAAACGCATTGAAAACAATCAAGGCAGAAGATGAAGAAAAAGTAAAACTCTTGTCAGGAGGATTTTTAAAAAAGAGCCTGGAGCAGATTTGCAGGAAGGGGATTCATGAATAAATTAAAATCTGAAAAGTTTAAAGAACTTCTTTTTGAATTAAAGGAAGCCAGTAAAAAGTTTGTAAGGCAGGAGATTGTAAAAAAAGAGGAGGAGTATGAAAGGTACCTCGTTATTATTGTCGGCAGGGAGCGGTTTGGAATTCTTGTGAAACAGATTCAGGAGATTATTGAAAACAGACAGGTAGTCCCTGTGCCTGATGCTCCCTTGTCTGTTCCTGGTATAATTAATTACAGAAACAGGCTGCTTCCCGTGACAAATATGAATAATCTCCTTCAGGCAGACTCCAGGGCAGAAGATAAAACACTGCTGCTGATAACAAGGAATACAAAGTATGAAACAGCGCTGTCGGTTGACGGGCTGGTGAATCTTATAAGGGTAAAAGAATCTGATATTAAACCAAAAATTTCAGGTCAAAAACCCGGCATCGACAGGATAATAACCGGAGAGGTTTGTCATAAGAGCAGACTTGTAGCGCTTCTTGATATGGCTGTAGATTTTGAATAAGATTATTTAATGGGGGGGGAATTATGCTTAAAAAAATAAAAGATATGCGCATGAAGCAAAGTTTTATTTTTCTTACGGTAACGTGTATTTTTTTGGGGTTAATATCTGTAATCGGGATTGTTGAAGTTGTAAAAATTGCAGATTTCCAAAGGTATGAAAGGGAAAATATTGTTTGTCTTGATCAGATAATATTTCGTATTAACAAGTTAGAAAAGTTGACTGAATCAAAGGAAAATGCAACTGAAATAAAGGCCATTTTAGAAAAGAAATCAGATAAAAAATCAGAGATGGGAATTGCCAGGCTTCTCGAAGAAATGAAGAAACAGACGGAAAAGTTTTTTGCAGAGACAAATTTTCTGGAGAAATTTTTGTTTAAGATTTCAGGTTTTGGGGAAGTAATTGATTTAGTTGAAGATGATCTTGAGGCTATAATAATGATGCAAAACACTGTGGAAGAATATGGACGGCATACAATATCTTATGGGTGGTTTGTTGAGACAATTAAAGAGTATGTAAAAAAAGTAAGGGTGTTTGATGAAGAGTTTGCGGAGGTTATTAATTCTGCCGGTCATTTTGTGTCGGTTTTTATGATCAGTTTACTTGTTGCAGGAATGCTTGTAACAGGCGTAACAGGATTTTTTATCTTTAGATCAATTATGACACCCTTAAGTAAAACAACTAAAAACATATGCTCTTTTTCCCAGGAACTTCAAGCAAATTCAAAACAGCAGACCCAGGCCGCTTCCGGCCAGACAGCGGCAATGACGGAGATAGGTTCGGTTATGCAGGAGCTGGTTGCAACATCAGGGCAGGTTGCCGATATCTCATCCAACGCAACCTCTATTGTTAAAAATGCGGATAAAGAGGTTGCTGATGGTCATCTATATCTTGATGATACCATAGAGGGTATTGAGAAAATAAAGGAGAAGGTGGAGATAAGCGCTGCCAATATGCTTTCACTGGGGGAAAAATCACAGCAGATTGGAGTCGTTCTCGATGTTATTAATGAGCTTTCCCAGCAGGTGACGGTCCTTTCCTATAATGCAACCATAGAAGCGGCAGGCGCCGGCGAAGAAGGCAAGAGATTTATGGCTGTTGCAGACAGAATTATAAAACTCGCTGAAAGAAGCGTGGAGTCTGCAAAAGAAGTAAAGTCTATAATTGACGATATCCAGTCTGATTCCAATAAAACAATTATGTCAACGGAAGACAGTATGAAGGCGGTTGAAGAAGGAGTCACCCGTGTTAAAAAGGCAAAGAATTCATTAAACAGCATTAATGAACTTACAAATCAGGTTCTTGTTTCTGTTGATGAAATAAGCATGTCTCTAAACCAGCAGAAAACAGGTGTGGAACAGGCCGCTGCCGAAGTTGAAAATATAACCATACTTGTGCGTGAGTCAGAAGACAGCGCAAGGCAGGTTTCCGACACAGCAGCACATCTTCTGGAAATGGCAGATGCGCTTGAGAGTATATAATAAAATCAGATAAAGGCGAATTATGAGCGCTGATCTTTATAAATATTTTATGATTGAAGCAGCAGAGATTCTTGATGAGCTTAACAGGGATATCCTTGAGTTTGAAAATAATCAGACTGATACGAAGCTGTTAAACAGTCTTTTCAGGTACGCGCATACCTTGAAAGGAGCGGCACATGTTGTTGGGCTGTTAAATATCGGTAAACTTGCCCATGCAGTTGAAGATCTTTTCAGCAAGGCAAGGGATGATAAAAAAAAGCTCGGTACGCACGAAATAAGTCTGATTATTGAAACCATAGATATTATTGCAAAAATAATTGAAGAAGTAAAAAAAGGAGAGCCCGAAGATTTCATAAGTATTGATGAAATATTTGTAAAATTTGAAGCAGTTGAGGCTGCAAATACGGATGGAGGTAGTAATCTCGAAGCAGAGCACCTTGAAATTCATCAGGAAGCACAACGTCAAAATTTGCAAAACAAAGAAGAAAAAATAGAGGCTGCACCAAAAGATACTGACAAGTTAAAAGAATCGAATATATCAAGTCCCGACCAAAAAGTCAAAAATCAGTTTTCCGGAGATACTCTAAGGGTTGCCATCCTGGATATTGATAATTTAATGAACCAGGCAAGTGAATTTATTATCGGAACAATGAAGCTGGAACAGCTCCATACGAATTTTAAGAAACATGCAGTTTTGTGCGGCAATATGATCTCCAATTATAAAGAGATGCTTTCCTGTCTGGAGAATGTTGAGGATTCAGGTTCTATAAAGAGAGGGGCGCTTGATAAAATAAAAAAATTATCTGTTAAAACAGATTTGGCAGGCCAGCATTTGATAATGAATAAGAACATTACACTGCTTGATACAACCACTGAAGAATTAAAGCAGATTTCAGAGAGTATGTACAATGTTATACATAAAATCAGATCGGAACGGGTTTCAGGCATATCCCATTATTTTAAGGGGGCTGTCAGGGATCTGTCTTTAAAACTGAATAAAAAAATCAATATTCTTATTAAAGGTGATGAAATTGAGCTGGACAGAAACCTTATTGAAGAGCTGAAAGAACCTGTAAACCAGATAATCAGGAATGCTGCTGTGCACGGTCTGGAGCAGGAAGAAGAAAGGGTTGCGCTTGGCAAAGGGGCAGAGGGACAGATTATTATAGATTTTAAAAAAAGAGGGGACTTCGTTTATATCACATGTGAAGACGACGGCCGTGGAATTTCTGCTGAAAAGATTAGAAGAATAGCATTGGAAAAAGGTATTATTGATAAGAAAAAAACTAAAGAGCTCAGTGATAATGATGCCTTATATCTGATTTTTGCTTCAGGATTTTCATCCGGCGCTATTATAACTGAATTTGCAGGCAGGGGAGTGGGGCTTGATATAGTAAAAGAGAAAGTAGATTCTTTAAGGGGTTCTATTGACATGGAGACCATGGAAAACAGGTATACACGTTTTATAATCAAGCTCCCCTTATCACTTAATATGATAGATGCTTTTCTTGTGGAATCGTCAGGGTCAAAATATTTTTTCCCCTTAAACATGGTCCAGCGCACAGGATATATTTTAAAAAAAGAGATAGAATTCATCGCTGGCAGGGGAGCTGTTATGATTGACGGTCTTCCTGTATCTCTTTCAAGTTTAAGCGATATTTTAGGTCTTGAAAAGAGTAAAAGCAGCAACGATGAGGAATTTCCCTGTGTTCTTTTAAAATCGGGTCATGAAACAGCCGCATTTGCAGTTGATAGAATTTTAGGGGTCCAAAGAATAATTATAAAAAAATTGGGAGGCAGGCTTGGCGAAGTAAAACATTTTATTGGAGGAGCTATCTTGAGTGGCGGTGAACCTGCATTGGTGTTGAACTGCCCTGAGCTTTTTAAATCTTTCATGGGCAGGGCCAGCTTTTTTGCAGTAGAATCACCCGAAGAAAAAGAGGCTGTAAAACCTGCTGCCGGTATTCTTTGCGTTGATGATTCCTTAACCAGCCGGGTTCTTATAAGCGGCTTGCTGGAATCAGCCGGTTATGATGTTGCCATGGCATCATCAGGTGAAGAGGCAATGGAAATAATTAACAAAGAGAAATTCGATTTGATTATTTCAGATGTTGAGATGCCTGGAATTAATGGATTTGAACTTGCAGAAAAAATAAGAAAAGATGAAATAAATAAAGATACCCCCATAATTATTGTCTCTTCGCTTTCAAAAGATGAACACAGGCGGAGAGGAATTGAAGTGGGAGCCCAGGCTTATATAGTAAAGGGGGCATTTGATCAGGGAGTATTTCTCGAAACCATAGAAAGGCTGGTATAAAATGATAAAGGTGCTGATAGCCGAGGATTCATTAACTGTAAGGGAAAAAATAGCCGAAATCATCGATCATGCTTCTGGGATGCAGGTTGCAGGGAAGGCAAGAAACGGAGAAGAAGCCGTGAAAATGGCAAGGGAAAGATTCCCTGATGTTATTATCATGGATCTCGTTATGCCTGTTATGGACGGCCTGGAGGCAACGGGTCTGATTATGGCCTACACGCCTGTGCCGATTATTATACATTCTTCAGCCGTAAACAGGCAGGAAGGTTATAAAACAATGGATGCCCTTGCAGCGGGCGCTTTGGATTTTATGGAAAAAGACGGAGCTGACTGGGAAAATGAACTTGTAGGGAGGGTAAAAAAAGCTTCCAGGATCAAGGTTGTTACCCATATTAAAAAAAAGGTTGAGCAGAGCAGGGAAAGCAGAACTGCTCTCTGTGGTAACATGCAGGGGAATGCTTATAATCTTTTGGTGGTTGGGGCATCAACAGGCGGGCCAAAGGCTGTGCAGGATATCTTCAGCAAGATTCCCGCTGCTTTTCCCCTTCCTGTGCTTCTTGTGGTTCATATTGTGGAATCTTATCAGTTATCATTTGCAGACTGGCTGAATTTAAACATATCTCTTAAGGTAAAAATAGCGAAAAATGGAGAACCGGTAACAGGCAGTAAAGGAGTAGTATTTATGGCTCCCTCAGGAAGACATTTAACAGTGAAAAACAGTTCGTTTTGTTTATCCACGGCGCCTCCTGTTAATTTTTGCCGTCCATCAGTTGACGTTCTTTTTAAATCAGTTGCAATGGATCCTCTGATAAAACCTGTTGGGGTATTGCTTACAGGGATGGGTAAAGACGGAGCTGTCGGTTTAACGGCCATAAAAAAAAGCGGGGGTTACACAATAGCCCAGGATAAAAGCACTTCCATGGTTTTTGGTATGCCTGGAGCCGCAATAGAAATGGGGGGAGCTTCTGTTGTTCTGCCTGACTTCAGGATTTCTGATGAGATAGTCAGATTGGCGGGTTTATAACCTAAAGCGGCAAAGCCGCAGTTTTGAGTTTTAGGTTTTGGGTTTTTCAGTTAACTTTGGTGGATTCGTCGCTACGCTCCTTAATCCACCCTACAATTTTATATAAAAGTTGGTAGTTTGTAGGGTGGATTAAGCGAAGCGAATCCACCAAAAAGCATTGAAAAATATTAATCGTTGACCAATTTTTTACCTTAAATATCATATAGTTAGAATGAGGAAAAATGAGTTTGTAAATTTCTGATTAATATATTTTACCAGTAATTAAGGAATTTGGAAAAAATGAAGATTGCCGGCAAAAAGATACTGATAGTTGATGACAGTTTAACTATTCGCATGCAGATTAAAGATGTGCTGGATAATGAGGGATATGAAGTTACGCTTGCCAAAGACGGGGAGACCTGTCTGGAAATACTTGAAGAACAAATGCCGGACATAATACTCCTTGATATAGTCATGCCTGGCATTAACGGAATAGAAGTGTGCAAAATTATAAAACAGGATAAAAAGCTGAAAGATATTGCTGTTTTAATATTGACCCATGTGACTGACTCGGAAAATATGGTGGCAGGTTTAAACAGCGGAGCCGATGATTATGTAACCAAGCCTTTTGTCATAGAAGAGCTCAACGCAAGAATTTCTGCTATTTTAAGAACAAAAAATCTCAAAGAAGAGCTTATGCAGGCAAAAAATGAGGCAGTAAAGCTTGCAGGATCAAAAAGCGCTTTTCTTGCAAATATGTCCCATGAAATACGAACTCCCATGAACGGTGTAATAGGTTTTACGGAACTTCTTTTGGAAACTGATATTGATGAGATTCAAAGGGAATATGTAGAGACAATCAAGCGTAGCGGAGATGCCCTTTTGGTAATTATAAATGATATTCTCGATTTTTCCAAGATGGAATCTGACCAATCAAACTTTGAGACCGTAGAGTTTGACCCGGAGCAGCTTGTATATGATGTCTGCGATCTTGTAAAAATAAAGATAGAGGAAAAATCTGTAAATTTTTACTGTAATATGGATTTACAACTTCCTGTTAAAGTTAAAGGTGATCCATATAGATTCCGTCAGGTTATGACAAACCTTTTGGGAAATGCCGTTAAATTTGTGGAAAAAGGAGAGATCGAGGTTAAGGTTAATGTCGAAAAAATGGAGGTCGGTAGAATATATATACACTATTTCATAAGGGATACAGGCATAGGGATGCCTGAAGATAAGCGGGACACTGTTTTTGAAATATTTTCCCAGGCAGATTCTTCAACCACAAGGCAGTTCGGAGGCACAGGTCTGGGTCTGTCCATTGCAAGAAAGATCTGCCGGAAGTTAGGCGGAGACTGCTGGGCTGAAAGCAAAGAGGGAGATGGTAGTACTTTCCATGCAACAGCCTGGTTTGAGATGGGAGATAGTAGAAGTATTTCTGATGATGCAAACGCTGAAAGTAATCTAAAGGGTGTTAAGATCCTGATAGTTGACAATAATAAAACAGGAAAGAGTATTCTAAAAAAGATGCTTGCTCTATACGGGATTGAAACCAGCAGCGCTCAATCAGCATCTGATGCAATAGACATGTTACAGACAGACAAGGGGATTAACCTAATAATTGCAGATGTGAAATCTGTGAAAATGGATAGTATGGAGTTTGTAAAGAATGCCCGTATTATTCAGGGAATGGAGCAGCTTAAATTTATAGCATTTTCTACATTACCTGCTTCAAAACTAAAGGAATTGTCTGAAAATGGGTTTGATGCATGCCTGTCAAGACCCGGAGGAAGAGTAAAACTTATAAGAACGATCAAAAAACTGCTGGGAAGAAAAACAGATGAACCTGTAAATTTAAAAATCCCTGTAAATTTAAAAACCAGGGATGCCGTATCGGAAAAGATAAATAATGCAGGTGGCAAAAGAATACTTCTTGCTGAAGATAATCCTGTAAATCAGAAGCTTGCGGTAATACATTTAAAAAAAGATGGTCATGACGTAACAATTGCTGAAAATGGCAAAATAGCTTTGGATTTAATAAAAAAGGGCGGCTTTGATCTGGCGCTGATGGATATCCATATGCCGGTAATGGACGGAATGCAGGCAACGATTGAGATAAGAGAATGGGAAGAAAGCTGCAGACAGTCGGATGATGAAAAAAGTTTGCCTGTGCGCTTGCCGATAATTGCCTTGACTGCAAATGTGATGGACGGAAACAGAGAAGAGTATTTAAAGGCAGGCATGGACGATTATCTGTCCAAGCCCTTCAAGATAGAAGAAATGAGAAGCATGATAAATGAGTGGGGGTAAAGGGCGGTTTACGGTGGCTAACAATGTAATTAAAATTTTTTCAAAGAAAATTATAAGGAGTAGAGTAATGGGCATAGACATGGAAAAAATAGCTGAAGATATGGGTATGGATGTTGAGGATATTAAGGAGCTTTTTGGGCTTTATGTTGAAACAACAGCTGACGACCTTGCAGGCTTGAAAGATGGGCTTGAGAGAGGAGATGCAGCACAGATTCATGAGCGGGCTCATTCAATTAAAGGGGCATCCGGTAATCTTGGGCTTATTGATTTCTATGAAACAGTTAGGGAGATAGATGAAAGAGCCCTTGAAAAAAATCTGGACGGCCTTGAAGATATAGTGGGAAGTTTTTCGAACATGTTTGATGCCTTTACAGAAGAATTTGAAGCTTCTTAAAAAAAAGAGAAGAAATGAGTAAAATTTTCAGGTTTTCAAAGATAGAAGCAAATAAGCTTGCTCTTCGTATTATGCTGGATGATATTGTTGAGTTGATTGCCTTTAAGTTTAAAGAAAATACTGCTGTTTAAAAAAGTTTAACAGCACCTGGCGGGTTGGAGCGGTGATGGAAAAGATACTGATAGTAGAAGAAGATGATCAGGAAAGAAAAAACATTATAAAATATATAGAGATGGGTAATTACCGTGTTTTTTCAGCATGTAACGGCGAAGATGGCATGGATCTTTTTATGATGGAAAGACCTGCAATTGTGTTTACAGGTCTTAACATGCCTGAAATAGACGGTCTTTCTTTAATGAAAGCTGTTAAAGATATAGACGAAGATGTTGAGGTCATAGTTGTTTCCGGGTATGGGTCGTTTAATGAAGCAGTGGAATTTTTAAGGCTTGGGGCATCCGATTTTTTGCAAAAACCTGTTAAACTTGCACATGTTGATGTTATTTTAAAGCGCGCTCTTTTAAAATACAGGATGAAAAACAGGGTAAAGAAAGCATATAAATTCACCAATGCAATAATTGACGCTGCCACAGGGTTTTATATAAGCACATGTGATGTTAATGGCAATATAGTTACATGGAACAAAGGCGCTGAGCTGATAATGGGTTATCTGGAAGATGAAGTCGTGGAGAAAATGCATTTTTCAAAAATGCTTAGTGATGAAGCAGTAAACGCAGGGCTTATGGACGAAATAGTTGACAGGCTGATTGAGGGTAAAAGATTTGAAAAAGAGATCAATTTTGAAAAAAAGGACGGTATAATTTTTCCCGGATTTTTTTGCGCCGCACACCTCAATGATGATAATGGAAATCTTATCGGAATGCTTGCCATAGTAAGGGATATCACTGAAGCAAAACTTGCCGGCCAAAAGTTGATCCTGGCAAGACAGGAGGCTGAAGCTGCAAATAAGGCAAAAAGCGAATTTTTGGCAAATATGAGCCATGAGATCCGTACGCCCATGAATGGCATAATAGGGATGACGGATCTTCTTCTTGATACTGAATTAAACGAACAGCAGCGTGATTTTGCTGAAACGGTCAGTGATGCTTCGGATGCACTTCTCGTGCTTATAAATGATATACTGGATTTTTCAAAGATAGAGGCAGGAAAACTCGATTTGGAATATATAGATTTTGATCTTGCAGTCATGCTGGATCAGACAGCAGGCTCGTTAGCGTTTAAGGCCAAAGAAAAGGGGATTGAGCTTGGAGTTTTTTTGCAGCCTGAAATTATTAACAGGCATGTTAAAGGCGACCCTGTAAGAATTGGGCAGGTCATTCTTAACCTGGCAGGCAATGCAGTAAAATTTACGCAAAAGGGAGAAGTTGTAATCACCGGAGAGCTTGAAAGGGAAAACGAAAAAGAAATATGTGTTAAATTCAGTGTAAAAGATACCGGAATCGGTATCCCGAAGAATGCGCTCACAAAGCTGTTTCAAACATTCTCACAGGTTGATTCATCCACAACGAGAAAATATGGCGGGACCGGACTGGGCCTTGCTATTTCAAAGCAGCTTGTTGAGATGATGGGTGGAGAAATAGGCGTTGAGAGTGAAGATGGAAAAGGAACCACATTCTGGTTTACCTTAACCTTGAAGAAGCAGGTTGATGACAATACTGATTTTCAGCCCAATCTTCAAATTGGAGAAAAAGAGCTTAATAAACGGCATTCAATCACCGAAAATTTTAAAAAAAATATAAGGATACTTATTGTTGAAGATAATGTTGTTAATCAAAAGGTATTTGTCAAGATTTTTAAAAAATTCGGTTATTCTGCACAGTGTGCTGTAAATGGAAAAGAGGCTGTGGAATGTTTAAGAACATATAACTATGACGCTGTTTTTATGGACTGCCAGATGCCGGTTATGGGTGGACTTGAGGCCACCGCCTTAATCAGAAAAGAAGAAGAAATGAAAAAAAACAGCGGCAAAGGCCATGGAAGAACTCCTATTATAGCTTTGACAGCCAATGCAATGAAAGGCGACAGGGAAAAGTGTATCGCAGCAGG
>CAYZXU010000046.1:0-18877 GCA_964482535.1 uncultured Desulfobacteraceae bacterium
TGCTTGCAAGGAATGCAACAACACAAAAAAACAGCTTCTTCCAATGGAGTGGGAAGATTATATGAAAAAGGCAGAAAAATGACATACAGCTTGAAGAATAAAAACATTGTTCTATGTGTGTGCGGAGGCATTGCTGCATATAAGAGTGTTGAGCTTTTAAGGCTTCTTTCAAAACAGGAAGCTGTGGTAAAGGTTTTAATGACAAAAAATTCTCTGGCTTTTGTGGGAAAGCTTACATTTGAAGCTTTATCAGGCTTTAAGGTTTGCACAAGCCTTTTTGAAAGCAGTAATGATGCTTCCATTAATCATATTGCCCTGGCAGATGAGGCTGATGCAGTTATTATAGCTCCCGCAACTGCCAATATTATCGGCAAATTTGCAAGCGGAATTGCAGATGATGCCGTCAGCACTTTTCTTCTTGCCGTAACTTCTCCCATACTTGTCTGCCCGTCCATGAACACTCACATGTATGAAAACAGAGCAGTTCAGAAAAATCTGGACACCCTTGAATCAAACGGCTGTTTTATTATTGAACCCGCTTCCGGTCAACTTGCATGCGGAGTTACAGGCCCCGGGCGTCTTCCTGAACCCGACTATATATTAGACAGGCTCTTATACACTCTTGCGCCCAAAGATCTTACAGGGAAAAAAGTACTTGTCACGGCAGGCCCCACCCATGAGTCTATAGATCCGGTGAGATTTATAAGTAATCCTTCTTCGGGAAAAATGGGTTATGCTGTTGCAAGGGCAGCAGAGCTCAGGGGCGCCGAGGTGATAATGGTTTCAGGCCCCACAAATCTTTCTGATCCTGAGCATATTAATGTTATAAGGATAAAAACAGCCGGCGAAATGGCATCCGCTGTTTTTGAAAATATGGAGCATTCTGATATTATCATTAAAACTGCGGCTGTTTCAGATTACCGCCCGGTTGAGCCTGCGAAACAAAAGATAAAAAAGAGTACGGATAAGATGGTGCTGAACCTAAAAAAAAATCAGGATATATTAAAGGAGCTGGGAAAAAGAAAAAAAAATCAGGTGCTTGTTGGTTTTGCTGCTGAAACTGAAGATCTTGCCAAAAATGCCGGCAAAAAACTTGATGAAAAAAATCTGGATATTATTGTGGGAAATATTGTGGGAGAGCCTGGATCCGGTTTTGCGGCAGACACTAACAGGGTAACTCTTTTTTATAAAAACAGAAAAAAAGAGTCTCTTGCGCAAATGACAAAAGATGCTGTTGCGGACATTCTTCTTGACCGGATTGTAGAAATTGAAAATTTAAAATAATGGAAGATCAACCCGACAAAAAAAGATTTGTCATGGCAGTTGAAGAGATAATCAACCACATGCAATATCTGTCCAAAGCCGGCTGTAAAGGTTTTGATTGCAAAAAAAAAAGCATTGATATTCTTGACTCCTGGGGATCAAAAAAAGATTTTACAGACAAAACACTTGAAGATATTCAGGCAGATCTCAGCAACTGCAAGCGCTGCGGACTTTTTAAAAACAGAACAAATATTGTTTTTGGAGCGGGAAATCCAAAAGCAAGGCTGATATTTGTGGGTGAAGCCCCAGGTTTTGATGAAGATCAGACCGGAAAACCGTTTGCAGGGGCAGCAGGCAGGCTTTTTTCTAAAATTATTGAGTCTATTAAATTAACACGTGAAGATATTTATATCTGTAATATAATTAAATGCAGGCCTGAAGGAAACAGAGCGCCAAAGCCTGATGAGATAAAAACATGTTTTACTTTTTTAAAACAGCAAATTAAAGCAATAAAGCCTGATTTTATCTGCACGCTTGGCAATTGCGCAACGAAAACTATTCTTAATACTCAAAAACCTATCTCTCAATTAAGAGGAACTTTTTATAAATACATGGGTATAAATGTTATGCCCACATATCATCCTGCTTACCTTCTCCGCAATACAGACAAGAAGCGTGATGTATGGGAAGATATGAAAAAACTGATTAAAGAGTACAGGAAATGAAATATAGATTTTTTCTTTTATTTTTTTTATTTTTCATTGTTTTTATCCCGAAAAGCAGCTTTGCGATGAGTAATGAAATTATCATCATAAAGATTTCCGATGCAATAGGGCCTGCCATTGCCGACCATTTAATTAAAGGCATAAAAAAAGCCGAAGATAATAATGCCGTATGCATAATTATTCACCTTGACACTCCCGGGGGACTTGCCGAATCCATGAGAAAAATCGTGATGGCAATTTTAGGCTCCAGGATTCCGGTGGTGGTGTATGTGTCTCCTGCTGGAGCAAGAGCTGCTTCAGCAGGGGTTATGATAACCATGGCGGCTGATATTGCAGCCATGGCTCCGGGCACAAATATCGGCGCTGCCCATCCTGTTAGCGTGGGCGGGAAGGAAATAGGTAAAACCATGTCCGAAAAAATCATAAATGACATGGTTGCAAGTGCTAAAAGTATTGCAAAAAAAAGGGGACGTAATGTCCAATGGGCTGAAAAGGCGATTCGTGAAAGTGTATCTATTACAGAGACGGAAGCCCTGAAAAAAAATGTAATAGATTATATTGCCAGGGATTTTGATGATCTGATAAAACAGATTAACGGCAAAAAAATAAAAGGTAAAGGCACGCTTGATCTTGATAATTATCATACATTTGTTTTAAAAGAAAATTTAAGAACAAAAATATTAAAGACTATAAGCAATCCTAACATTGCCTATATTTTTATGATGATAGGGCTTGCAGGGATCTATTTTGAATTGTCACACCCCGGCGCTATTCTGCCAGGAGTAGTTGGCGCTGTTTCACTTGTTCTGGCTTTTTTTGCTTTACAGACACTTCCTGTCAATTATGCGGGAATTTTGCTTATTTTGCTTGCAATTCTTTTTTTTATCATGGAATTAAAGATTATAAGCTACGGTCTTTTAAGCATAGCCGGAATAATTTCTCTGCTGCTTGGCTCCCTGATGCTCTTTGAAAGCCATGAACCTGGCATGGGTCTGTCCTGGAGTGTTTTACTCCCCACGGTGATAATAGTTTCCGCATTTTTTGTTGTGATTTCAGGGATAGTCTTTAAAGCACAGCTCACACAAGCTGAAACAGGCGCCTCAGGCCTTATTGGAAAAACAGGAGTCGTAAAAAATGCAATAATGCCCGAGGGAAAAGTATTTATTCACGGCGAACTCTGGAATGCAACCTCAAAAGAGGCTATAAATAAAGGTGAAAAAATCCGCGTTGTAAGGGTTGTTAATCTCGTGCTTGAAGTAGAGCCTCTGGATTAGACATTTACAAAGTGTATGTTTTAAAAATTATATTTTTTTACGAAACCATCAAAAATTAGGAGTATAAAATGTTTCCTACAATTTTTCTCGTTGTCCTTGTTGTCTTTTTTCTGTCCGCAGCAATACGGATTCTAAATGAGTACGAACGGGGTGTAATTTTCAGGCTTGGCCGTGTAATTAAGGCAAAAGGACCCGGCTTGATCATACTTATACCCGTTGTTGATAAGATGGTTAAGGTGAGCATGCGTCTTGTGGCCCTGGACGTTGACCCCCAGGATGTTATCACAAGGGATAATGTATCGGTCAAAGTCAATGCAGTAATATATTTCAGGGTTATAGATCCCATCAAAGCCATAATAGAAGTCGAAAACTATAATTACGCCATGTCACAGCTTGCCCAGACAACTTTAAGAAGTGTATGCGGCCAGGCTGAACTGGATGAACTGTTGTCTGCAAGGGAAAAAATAAATTCCCAGCTTCAGGAAATACTCGATACACATACGGATCCATGGGGGATAAAGGTCGCCACAGTTGAACTTAAACATATAGATCTGCCCCAGGAGATGCAGCGTTCCATGGCAAAACAGGCTGAAGCTGAAAGAGAACGGCGGGCAAAGGTTATCAATGCTGAAGGTGAATATCAGGCTGCTTCCAAACTTGCTGAAGCAGCAAAAATAATTGAGAAGCATCCTGTCTCTCTCCAGCTTAGATATCTTCAGACAATGCGTGAAATGGCTGCTGAACAGAATACAACAACAATTTTCCCGTTCCCCATGGACCTCGTCAAACCCTTTATAAATTTAATGGATAATGGCAGGGAGAAAATTTCCTCTAAATCATAAAAAGCTTGGTAATTATTTTGCTCCCCATTCTTTTACAAGTTCATGTTTGATTTCAAGATGGTTCAGCACTCTTGCAATTACAGAATCAATGAGATCGGTTATTTTTTCAGGCATTAAGTAGAATCCGGGAGATGGAGGCATTATCACAGCTCCTGCCATGGCGGCATCATACATATTTTTTAAATGTATGATGCTCAAAGGACTTTCCCTTGTTAATAGAATCAGAGGGCGCTTTTCCTTTAGACAAACGTCCGAGGCTCTGTGAATAAGGTTGTCCGCCAGACCTGTTGCAACAGCTCCTAACGTTTTCATGGAACACGGGGCAACCACCATACCGTTATGGATAAATGATCCGCTTGCAGGAGGCGAAAAAAAATCATCCTGGTTAAATATTTTCAACCTTGAATCTTTGTTAAATCTGATTCCGTTTTCTATTAAAAAATTTTCAAAAGGCTCTTCTTTTTTATAACCTGTTTCATGCTCGAGAACCTTAAATCCCATGTTTGAAATTATGAGAAACACTTCAATGGGCATGTTTAAAAGCGCTTTTAAGAGTCTTATTCCATAAATAGAGCCTGACGCTCCGCATATTGCCACAACTATTTTTTTTCTCATTTTTTAACCTTGACATCCTCATATTTTTCAGATTTTAATATTTCAACATAAAAACATTATAGGAAACCAGCGATAATTGCAACACTGCTGCAAACGCCAGTGGTGAGGTATGGTCAATCATTAAAAAAAATAAAATATTTTTCTATATCTCTTGACCATCTTTCCATCGTGGTTAAATTTTAAAAAGGAAGGATGACAAAAAAACAGACTTGAAATCTTAAAAAAGGAGGGTTTTTAAAATGAATACTTTAATACCAGTATTAAGAAGAAACCGGCAGTTAAGACATCCTGAGTCTGGGCTTTTTGACCAACTTTTTGAGAATTTCAACTTTCCGGAAATTTTTTCTGAAGGCAAAGAAATGATTCCGAAAATAGATGTATCCGAGACAGAAAAAGATCTGCTTTTAAGGGCTGAGGTTCCAGGTGTTAAGAAAGATGATATAGAAGTTACGCTTACTGACGGTCTGCTGACCATAAAAGGTGAAAAAAAGCATGAGTCTGAAGAAAAAAAAGAAAATTTTCATCGTGTGGAAAGCTACTACGGCTCTTTCAGCCGAACCTTAAGACTGCCGGGAGAAATTGAAGCAAATAATGTTGAAGCAAACTATAAAGATGGAGTTCTGAAAATTACTATCCCAAAGGCTAAAAAAGCTGAGACAAAAAAAATTAACATAGGTGAATAAGGGCTATAAATTTAATATATTACAAAAGAGCCGATTTCAAAATGTTCAATTTTGTTGAGCTTTTCGAAAATTAAAATTTGAGCCTGCCGTAGAGATCGGGCAGATAAGCGCAGACTTCGAAGGGGGACGTTTGAAATTGGCTCTAATTTTAACCAGTATTACTCCAGGTTGCCCTTATAACTTCCTGACAGGTTGTTTGCCCCTGAAGCATTTTTTTGACTGCATTATCTCTGAGGGAAACGATTCCGTCTTTAACAGCTATGGCTCTTATGGTTTCCAGATCCGTTTCCTGTGTAGTTGCAGCCCTGATTGAATCTGAAAAAGGAAGTATCTCAAAAATCGAAGTTCTGCCCATATAACCTGTTCCCCTGCATTTAATGCAGCCCTTTCCCCTGCATAGTTTAATACTTCCTTTTCTTCCGGTATTCACCCCCATATTTTCCAATTCGGATGCATTAATTTCGAAAGATTCTTTACAATATGTGCAAATCTTTCGCACAAGTCTCTGGGCGACTATACCCACAATTGTACTTTTAATCAAAAAAGCCGGTACCCCAAGATCGAGAAGCCTTATGATGGTCGAAGGTGCATCATTGGTATGGAGCGTGGAAAGCACAAGATGACCTGTCATTGCAGCCTGAACAGCATTTTCCGCTGTTTCAAGATCTCTCACCTCTCCTATCATGATAATATCAGGGTCCTGGCGCAATATATTTCTTAAAATTGTTGAAAATGTGATCCCAAGCACCGGCTGAACCGCAATCTGATTAAACTCTTCATTAACCATTTCAATGGGGTCTTCAATTGTGGTTATATTAATAGCCGGAGAACTCAGATGCCTTAAGGTTGAATATAGTGTGGTCGTTTTTCCACTGCCCGTGGGACCGCATACAAGGATAATTCCATGGGGCATATTTACACATCTATTATAACGAATCAAATCCGTAGAAGTAAATCCTAACTCTTCCAGTTCTTGAAAAAGAACGTCAGGATCCATTATCCTCATGACCACCTTCTCACCAAAGGCAACCGGAATAGTGGAAATACGCATTTCCACATCTACCCCGCCCTTCTCGGTCTTGATCCGTCCATCCTGGGGTCTTCTTTTTTCAGCCATATCAAGCCTGGAAAGATTTTTTATCCTGCTCACCACTGCAGAATGAACTGTTTTGGGAATCTCATAAATAGTATGCAATACACCATCTATGCGCATCCTGACACGGCTTGTATTTCTTTTCGGCTCAATATGAACATCACTTGCCCTTTGATCAAAAGCATAGGAAAAGATATGATTAACTGCATTAACTATGTGCTGATCATTTGATGGGAGTTCATCCGCTGATTTTAAATGAACGTACTGCTCCAGATTTCCCAGATCAACAGCCGGTGCTGCAAACTGGTGTTCTGCGGCTGCTATGGAACTTTTGAAGCCGAAAAATTCATTGATAAACCTGATAATATCGGATTTGGAGCTTAAAACAGAATTGACACTCATATTAATCGCTTTGGCAATATCTTCCACCAACTCTGTATTAAAAGGGTCAGAAACTGCCACTGTTAGTATGCCGTCATGGATGCCTATTGGAAGCACGAGATGTTTCATGGCAAATGAACGGGGTATTGTGGTGGTCACCAGATTCAGGTCCAGCTTTAATGGGTCTATTTTTTTGTATGAAAATCCCCATTCCTCCGCAAGAGCATAAAAAATAGCATCTTCATCAAGAATCACGGTTTGTTTGTCAGGCCTGCTTAGATTCATTGAAACTATAACATCTATAATTGTTACTGGATTGACAATTTCCAAATGGGAAGAATTTGAAGAAAACACAGGCTCTTTGTGCTTTTCAAGTTTTTTTTTAATGATATCTTTTTTCTTCAGGATCTCCTTAACTCTGACTTCAGAGAGAAGATTTTTTTTTACAAGTATATGACAAATATTTTTTGTAGAAAACGGATTGTTGGATTTACATGGCATTTTTTAACAGCTCATTATATCAATTTTTTTGAAGAATATTTTTCCTTGAGTTGTCGATTGCATCCATTACTCTTATGACAAGTTCTTTATGGAGAGAGCCTGGGTCAAAGGCCAAAAAAGCTTTTTCAGAGTCTCTGATCTTACCAAGAAGCTCCAGCTCTGCCTTCCCCCCCACTCTTCCCAGCGCTTTTACTGCTACCCTGAGATGGTTTAAAAACGGACCAACATATTTGCCGCCAGGTATAGAATCAGGGTCGCCATACTGTTTTACACAGCTTTTAATCACAGCCAGGGCTGTTTCCCCTTCAATCAGTGAAAGGAATATATTGACCTCCCTCTCCAGAGACAGCAGATATTTAAAAGGCTTTGATTCTGCACTTGAATCTTCAGGCAAAATTGCGTGGGCTATCTCCTGGCGGATAGTTTTAATTTTAAGGTAAAAGTCTTCTTGATTACCGTCAATTCTCCATGCCGCATATTTTGCTATATCCCTGTCAAGACCGTACTGCACAAGGAGCACCTCTTCAGGAGTAAGTTCAATATTCAGGTTAAGCTCTTTATTATATTTTCTAATGAGAAGATTCGCAAGCATCAGCGCATTTCTATCCGGAAAATTGACCACATCGGGCTTGCCATAAAAGTCTGCAAGGAGAATCCTCAGCGCCCTTTTTGGCTGTTTCATACGACCTATTAACAATTGAAGAGAGTTTAAAAATGCCACACGGTCGTTTTTATTGACTATCTCTTTAAGGGACAGCCATAATAGTTCAAAAATTTTTCTCTCATATTTAATAAATTTCGGTATGTTTTTTTCAAAAGCTGATTTTAAAAAATGACCCTGGGAATCAAAACAGCTTTGAAGAGCTTCAATAATATCCTCTGCGTCCAGTTGAATATCTTTATCTTTCATGTTTTTTCCCATCCTGAAAACGCTTTTTTCCATACCAGTTCACCTGGCGGCATAGTCCCCGAATAATACCAACCTCTTTTGCAGTGAGCTGCAAAGCAGAAAAAAAATGGCGTAGATTATTCATCCAGTATTCCGGATTTTCAGGTTTAATATAGCAGATTTTAATCAAGCCTTCCTGAAGCTGCTTATACATACCGTCAAGCTCATGGCGCGAAGCAAGACGAGGTATAAATTTATCTGTTTTTTTCCGGCCTGTCAAAAAAATTTCATAGCATATTATCATTACTGCCTGTGCCAGATTCAAGGAGGAAAAATCCGACGCCGGAATTGTAACAAGGGCATGGCAGTATCTGATCTCTTCATTTAAAAGCCCCCTGTCCTCAGGACCAAATAAAATTGCAATGCTATTATTTTGTGATATGGGAACAAATTTTTCGGCAATTTTTTCAGGAGAATTAACTCCTTTTCTCTGTCCTCCGAGACGGTTTGTTGTGCCAACCACATAATTAAATGTAGAAAGAGCCTCCGGAAGTGATTCATGGATAATAATTTTTTCAACAATATCTAATGCTGCATGGGTTGAGAGTTTCAACACCTTGTTTATATCATAGTTTTCAGGTTCAACTATCAAAAGGCTGCTCAGCCCCATATTTTTTATTGCACGTGCAACAGCTCCGATATTCTCGGAATACCTGGTCTTGTGGAGTACTATGGAGATATTGTCGAGATTTATACCGCCATCCATATTATGCTGTTATTTCAAAAATGTTGAAAAAATAACCTGTTTCAAAAGCTGCTGTTTCCGGTGAGTCGGATCCGTGAACAACGTTTTCTTCAATATTTGTTGCAAAGGCTTTTCTTATTGTCCCGTCTGCTGCCTCTTTGTAATTTGTGGCTCCCATTAACTCTCTGTACCTTTTTATTACATTATCCCCCTCAAGAATCATAACAACAACAGGCCCGGATGTCATAAAATCAATCAGGCTTCCAAAAAAAGGTCTTTCTTTGTGTACATGGTAAAAGCCCTCTGCCTGTGCCTTTGTCATTTTTAACATTTTCATGGCAATAATTTTTATGTCTTTTTCTTCAATACGTTTTATCACTGCTCCAATAATAGCCTGTTTTACGCCATCAGGCTTAATAATTGATAATGTTTTTTCCATAAATTTTAATCATCCTGTATAATTTTTAAGTTTTTATAATCCGTTTACCAGTTTCACCACACTCTCTTCTATCATATCCCTTATACTGCGCATAAAATCAAGAGATTCTCCAGCAGGGTCGGGCATATCCCATTCATATTTTTTTGCACCGGAAATATTCGGACATTTCTGTCCGCAACCCATTGTTATAATGATATCAGGAGACACCTTCTCAATGGCCGCATCAATGGATTTGGGGCTTAGATATTCCATATCCAGGCCTTTTTCCTGCATACCTTTCACCATAATCGGGTTTAATTTTGCAACAGGTTCGCTTCCTCCGGATACAGCTTCTATCTTATCACCTGCAATATACCTGGCAAAAGCCGCTGCCATCTGACTGCGGCAGGCATTTTGTGTGCAGGCAAAGAGAATTTTTTTTCTGCCTGTAAAAGGAGACAGAAGCCTGCCTGCTTCTTTTTTTACATCATCTAATACCGTGGGATGTTTTTTCATATCCCCTTTATTTTCAATTCTCCTGTATGTCAGACTTCCGCTGAAATCAGCTGCAATAGCATCAAAAAAATATTTTGCCGTCAAGTCAAGACCTTCAAAAAGATTTTTTCCTTTTGTCGCTCCAAGAGCAAGAAGAAAGCCGCGTCTTGTTTTAGACCCCGGGTCAGCAAGTTTTAATCTATACTTCCTTGACCATAAAGCCTGGCTTCTGTCGATAAAAATTTTAAGCTGGCCTGTTGCATTATAAAAAAATATCGGAGTGGCAGCGACAACAATATCTGCTTCACGCAGCATTGGATAAAATTCTTTGCTCATGGCATCATTAAAAAAACAGAATCCTGTTTTCTCACAAGTACCGCATCCAATACACGGTGAAATTTTTAATTTTGTAACTTCAATAGTCCTGGTCTCAGCGCCAAGTTTTTCAGCCTCTTTTAAAAATTCCGAAAGAAGAAAATTCGTATTACCATTTCCCCTGGGGCTTCCCTGTAGTCCAAGAACGAGCATAATAATTATAGTCCTTTAAATTTACTTTTTTTTTACTATATGGCAACTGGAAAAACAAACCGTTCTCCTTTTTTTCCATACAGTTTTTTCTGTGAGTTATATTGACTAAATTAGTCTTTTAATTCAGCGATGTAGGGCAATTCACGATAATGCTCAGAAAAATCTATGCCATACCCCACAACAAATTTATTTGGAATGGTGAAGCCGATATAATCAACTTCAATGGAAGTTTTACGAGCCACAGGTTTATCCAGAAGGCTGCAAATTTTCAACGAGGCAGGATGCTGTACCTGTAATTCATTGATAACGGAATTTAAGGTTAATCCAGTATCAACTATATCTTCTACGAGAAGAATGTGCTTGTTTGCAAGATTCAAGGTGTGTTGAATTTTCACTTGCCCGGAAGAAATTTTTTTACTGCCATAACTGGAAGCCCGTAAAAAATGAATATAACAGGGAATGGTTAAAAACCTTACTAAATCTGCTACAAAAATAAAAGCACCTTTTAAAATACCCACAATATGTAACTCACGATTCACATAATCATTTGAAATTGATAGAGAAATCTCTTGTACACGTTTTTTTATTTCTTCAGAAGAAAAAAGTTCGTGAAGTTCTGATGAATCTGAGTTTTTTTCCATATTTTTTAGCTTTAATAAGCCACCATTATCATCAAAACAGGTGACATGGGGCATTTGTATAGATTTTCAGATAATAAATTTCACAAGGCCAGAGGGAGGAAGGCGTATTGTAATACTCCGACGACCGATAACGCAGTGAAATTATTTATGTGAACATCTATAATTATTTGCCATAAAGTCTTCAACTTCTTTTAAGAAAGATTGCTTTTCCGTTAAATTGAGAAATGCAGCTTTGAATGAATTTTTGGCAAGCTCATAAATATCATTTTTGCTTAAATTGAGCGCTTTTTGTGAAGCCAGAAAATTTTCAGCAATATAACCGCCAAAATATGCCGGATCATCGGAATTAACTGTAACACATAATCCACGATCAAGCATCAATTTTAAGTTATGTTCTTTAAAGGAATTAAAAATATTGAGTTTTATATTGGAAAGGGGACAAACTGTCAGGGGTATCTGCCTTTTGATTAAAGTTTCAACAAGAGCTTCATCTTCCATGCATCGAACTCCATGGTCTATTCGCAAAACATGAAGTTTTTCTATTGCCTGCCAAATGTATTCGGGGCAGCCTTCTTCACCAGCGTGGGCAACTGTTTTAAAGCCCTCTTTTATCGCTCTTTGAAATAATCGGGTAAATTTTTCAGGCGGGTTGCCGACTTCAGTTGAATCGAGTCCGACTCCAACGATCCACTCTTTAAAAGGAATTGCCTGCTCTAATGTTGTAAAACTGTTATCAATATCAAAGTCTCTTAAAAAACACATTATCAGCCTGGATGATAAATCAAATTGCTTTTGACCGTCAACCAAAGCTTTATGTATGCCTGTTATTACTGTTTTAAAAGGTATTCCACGGGAAGTATGTGCCTGGGGATCAAAAAAAATTTCAACATGCCGTACGTTTTGTGAAAAAATTTTTTTTAAATAATTCCATGTCAGGTCATAGAAATCCTCCTCATTAACCAGGACACGAAGACCTTCATAATAAACATCTAAAAAAGATTGAAGATTTGAAAATTTATAGGCCCCATGTAGTTGCTTAACGGACATAAATGGAATTTTAATATTATTCTTTTTTGCCTTATCAAACATTAACTCCGGTTCTAAAGAACCTTCAATATGAATGTGGAGTTCAGCCTTGGGAATATTATATATAAAACTTTCCATAATAAAAATTAATATTTTTTTCTATTATAAACGTCAAGTATTTACTATCTGTTTTCTCTGATAATACATTTTTTTACCCTGGTTTGAGCTATGTTTTTAAATTTTTTTAATTCAGAATCTTTTATAATATAATCTTTATTATTAAAAAATTTCGGGTCTAAAACCTTTTTATTATTAAACTGCTGTATAACATAAAGATCTGCCCCTTTTATAAGTTTAGAAATATTTTCAATAATTTCCATATTTATAAAAGGCTTTACACATGTTGTTCTGAATTCATGTTTTATATCAGAATTGATAATAATATTAATGCTTTTAATTAGTTCTTCAGGATCACTTTTTTCCTGTATAATTGGAGAGTAATTAAAAGGGTCTGTTTTAACGTCCATGGCAATATAATCAATCAGATTATTTTCTATAAGCTTTTTTATAACATCGGGGCGGCTTCCGTTTGTATCCAGTTTAACAGGAAAACCCATTTGTTTAATATTACTGCAGAACGAGAAAAGATTTTTTTGAAGTGTTGGTTCGCCTCCTGATAAAACAACGCCATCTAAAAATTTTTTTCTATTAGAAAGGAAATCAAGAATTTTATTTTTATCATAATGTTCAGCGTCCACTGTTTTTCCCATGGCCAGTTCAGGATTGTGGCAATAGGGACATTTAAAGTTGCACCCTGAAAAAAAAATAACAGCGCTTATTTTACCTGGAAAGTCTATAAATGAATTTTTTTGAAATCCTCCTGTTTTTTGAAATCCTCCTATCAGCATGTTATTTTAACCCAAATTTGACAAACTCGTAAAAAGTTAAAACCAATGGTTAAGGAAAATTTATGCCACCTTAAATACTTTTCTATTTGAAAATTCAGACTGTTTTCCGCTGTTCCACTGTTTAATCGGTCTTAAATAACCCACAACCCTTGAGTAAACTTCTGTTTCAGCGCCGCATTTACTGCATTCTTTCTGCAAGCCGTTCAGGTAGCCATGGGAGGGACATACACTAAAGGTCGGTGTTAATGTAAAATAAGGAAGTTTAAAATTATTTGATATCTTATCAATCAAATTTTTTACCACATTTATATCGCTGACCTGCTCTCCCATGAAAATATGTAAAACAGTTCCGCCATTATATTTTGTCTGAAGATCATCCTGAAGCTGCAAAACTTCGAATATGTCTTCAGTGTAGTTAACAGGAAGGTGGGTTGAATTTGTATAATAAGGAGCAGCTCCGTTATTATAATCTGTATTATTAGCACATATGATATCTTTAAAAAGCTCTTTGTCAAGCATGGCAAGACGGTATGATGTGCCTTCTGCAGGTGTTGCTTCAAGATTAAAAATATCTCCGGTTTCTTCCTGTATATTAGCAAGAAGATCCCTCATGAAATCCATTACTTCAATTGAAAATCTTTGTCCTGGCTTACTGCCGATATCTTCCCCTATAAAATTTAAACAGGCCTCGTTCATTCCTATAATACCAATTGTGGAAAAATGATTTTTCCAAAAAAAACCGGTTCTTTTTTTAATATCTCTAAGATAATATTTTGCATATGGGTAGAGATTTTTTTCAGAAAAATTTTCAAGGACTTTCCTTTTTATTATTAAACTCTCCACAGCTATGTTTACATTATTTTTTATATGCGAAAAAAATTCATCTTTGTTTTTTGAAATATATCCTATTCTCGGGAGGTTAATCGTTACCACACCTATTGAACCTGTAAGTGGATTAGCGCCAAAAAGCCCTCCGCCTCTTTTTGAAAGTTCCCTGTTATCAAGACGTAATCGGCAGCACATGGAGCGTGCATCTTCAGGCGACATATCTGAATTAACAAAATTGGAAAAATAGGGAATACCGTACTTGGCCGTCATTTTCCATATCATCTCCAAATTTTCATTATCCCAGTCAAAATCCTTTGTAATATTATATGTTGGTATGGGAAACGTAAAAACCCTTCCCTTTGCATCTCCCTCCATCATTACTTCAGCAAACGCCTTATTAATTATATCCATCTCAGGCTGAAATTGAGAATATGTTTTATCCTTTTCAACCCCTCCTATAATAACATTACTATCTTTTAGAATTGGAGAGACATAAAGATCCATTGTAATATTTGTAAAAGGTGTTTGAAAACCAACACGTGTGGGAATATTAATATTAAATACAAATTCCTGGAAAGCCTGTTTAACCTGTTTATAATCAAGATTATCATATCTGACAAAAGGCGCCAGCAGTGTATCAAAATTTGAAAAAGCCTGTGCTCCTGCTGCTTCCCCCTGCAATGTATAGAAAAAATTTACTATCTGACCAAGGGCAGATCTAAGATGTTTTGGAGGAGCGCTTTCAACCTTGCCCTCTACACCTTTAAATCCTTGTAGCAACAGATCTTTTAAATCCCAGCCCACACAATAAACAGACAGGAGGCTCAGGTCGTGAACATGAATGTCACCTTTTTTATGAGCTCTTCTAAGCTCAGGCGGATAAATCTTGTTTAACCAGTATTCAGATGTTACATCGGAAGAAATATAATTATTTAATCCCTGAAGCGAATAACACATATTACTGTTTTCTTTTATCTTCCAATCTAATTTCTTAATATAGTGATCAACGAGTTTAACGCTTGCCCTTGTTGTAATATTACGTATCTGAGCATGCTGCTCCCTGTAAATTATATATGCCTTGGCTGTTTTATAAAAAGGTGAATCCAAAAGTATTCTTTCAACAATATCTTGAATCTCTTCAACTTCAGGAACATCTTCCAGGCGAATCTCACGGGTAAGAGTTAAAACTTGAAGTGTGAGTTTTTTTGCTTCCCTTTCATCGAATTCACCGGTTGCCTTACCTGCTTTAAATATTGCAGCCGTTATTTTAGGAGAATCAAAATCGACAATTCTGCCGTCACGTTTTTTTATTTTTTCCAGCATAATTAACTCCGGTTTTTTTTATTAAATAAAATAATAATATTTTTTATATATATTTCTTATTATAACTATATATTGTATATGTCAATATAAAAAATACTATATATAGTTTTTTTAAAAGTTTTATTTTAACCTTGAAACTATAAATTCACCTGTCTTTTCAGCTGATTTTCCAAAAAGATCCACCATATCAACAAGTTCAATGTTTTTATCTTCCCATATAATATTATTTTCCAAAACTATATTTTTAATATGTTCATATTTCCCGCCAAGAGCTTTAATTTTTGTTTTCAGGGGAACTGTTTCTTTAAACGAAATATTTAACAGCAGTAAATACTCTATAATATTAGGCGTTGAAGGAGAATCAGAAATAACGGGTATTACTATAATACTTCGGCTGTCTTTCCTTCCCTTGCCTATATATACATTTCCCTGTCTCACAATTGTTTTTTTTGTGCCCTTAAGTTTTTTATCAGTCTCTATCCTTGAGGGAATCGGTTTTAATACACCTTCTTTTTTTAGTACGGTTATTTCAGTTTTATCATCTGCAGTTCCAAGAATACTTAAACCTGAAATCCTGTAAAGAATATATCCCTGTATTTCAGAAACAATATCCTGAAGATTTCTAATTACAATAATATTACGATTTATAATTTGAGAAGTTTTTAAATTATTTAATGTTAATAGATCAAATATTATTCCACCTATTTCTTCTTTTGAACGACTGGTTCCAACTGTAACTGTTTTTGCCTGATGTTTTATTGCGTCAACAGGACGAGCCATGGAATTTATGGATTCATCAAGACAATTAAACAGAGTATCAATCATGTTTTTTGCCGTTCCTTTTTTTCCAAAATCTATTTCAAAATCCGATACAGGCAGCCTGCCTGAAAGATATTTTAACAACAAAGTTAGATCCAAAGCATTTTCAACCCCAAATATAACCGGCACTATTTTTTCAAATTTCTTTTTCCTGAATTCATTATAAAAGGCAGCTATCTTTTCCCTGAAACTATTTTCCAGTATTACTTCATAAATATCTAAACCTTTTTTATTATAATTATCCAGCATAACACGAACTTCTTCTCTAAAATTATTTAAATTTTTTGAACCTTCATTAATGGCAAGGGCAGCATAATAACCCCAAATATGCCCAACAAGGGTATTTACTATAGGAGCCAGATGTTCACTTACAATGGGAACAGTAAAAACA
This sequence comes from uncultured Desulfobacteraceae bacterium, assembly GCA_964482535.1. Taxonomy (GTDB): domain Bacteria; phylum Desulfobacterota; class Desulfobacteria; order Desulfobacterales; family BuS5; genus CAYZXU01. The sequence goes on from CAYZXU010000046.1 coordinate 16,389, forward strand.
TCTTCTGCAATATCATAAAACCTGTCCTCACCCTCATCTGCTATTACAACAGGGGTTGCTTTATGTGCTTTAAAGATTGCAACATCTTTTATTATATCTCCTATAACCGCTCCCCTTGTGCCTGCAGTGCAAACAATAATTAATGGTTCGGAAGAAAGATCTATATGTTTTTTGTCTTCAATATAATCAGAAGATATTGTTTTATAACAGAGTTCACTTAGCTTTATCCTTATTTCATCTGCTGATGCCTTATTTGGTCCGCTTCCAACAGCAGCCCAGTATATTTTCCTGCAGGCTATCTTATTTGCTGATTTTTCAATCTCTTTTTTTTTAAAAAGAATTTTTCTCATTATCTCTGGAATTTTAAGAAGCTGCTTTATCTCTTGTGTAATAAAATAGCCTGTTCTGTTACCTGCTATTTCAGTAATATTAAGTCCCAAAACAGCTCCTGCAATAATCTGTGAATAAAAAGCCTTGGTGGAGGCAACAGACATTTCAATATCCCGTCCGCTGCTTGTATAAATTACCCCGTCAACTTTAAACGTAATATCAGAGTCTCTTCTATTTACTATTGCAAGAGTATGTGCACCCCTTTCCTTAACCATATCAACAGTACGGTTCGTATCAGTAGTCGTCCCTGACTGACTTATTGCTATAACAAGAGTATCTTCCATTATATTGCTATGATCTGATTCATTTAATATAAAACCGCTGAATTCAGATGCTTTCGCAGATAAAATCTGAAAATAAGGCATATCTAAATAATAATTTAATATATCAGAACAAACTGTTGCAGCTATACCTGCTGTTCCCTGTCCTATGAAATAAATTTTTTTTATTCTATTATTTTCAAAATAACTCTTTAATCTATCAGGCAATTCTTTTTCGTTTAAATTAATAATATATTTTTCTTTGTCTTTACTATCTATTTTCCATCTATTAATAAGTGTTTTTTCAACGGAAACAGGTGCTTCAGAAATTTCTTTTAAAAAATAATGAGGATAATCCTGTCTGTCTATATCCCTTGATGTAATTTCAGTATGTTTTATATCACTGTTTTGTAAATTAATGGGCGTTCCATCATAAAATAATGCCCTTATTTCTTCTATTCCTCCATTGGACTCCTGATCTAAAATATAAATCTGCCCATTTATATCTCCATTTATTTTTTTTTCACCGTCTATTTTAATAAATTTGGATGTTTCTTCTATAAATCCATAGACTTCTGAGGCTGGTAAATAATTATCTTCTGATAAACCTATAAATATAGCCTGACCACTTCCTCTTTGCGCGAGAAAAAACTTTCCAGGCGCAAGATCAGTATGCATGGTAATGGCGTGTGATCCTTTGAAATCATTAACAGCCAAACGAAATGATTCTTCTATATCAAATCCATCATTATAATAATTTTGTATATGAATTGGAATTATCTTTGTGTCTGTTGTAATTTCTTTATTTATATAATATCCTTTTTTTTCATTATCCTTCTTTAAATCAATATAATTATCGATATCTCCATTAAGGCACACATGAATTATACCGCTTTTATTTATGTTTTTTGATATTTTATTATCCAGCCTATTACCCAGTCTATTATCTAAGGGATGACAATTAGACTCACTTATAGCTCCTATGGATGCCCATCTTGTATGTGATGATATATTAAAATATTTATATTTAAAGAATGTTATAAGTTGAAGGAGTAAATCTTCTTTTATTTTTTTACGTATAAAACTAACATTATCACCAAGATTTCCTATTTCCGCTGCAATCTTGTATGTAAAGGTTATGGTGGTTAAGTCTTTAAAATTATTTATAGTTATATTTTTATTTATAAGTATCTCCCCTGATACTCTTTTATTATACTGATCTATAAGGGTTGATTCGTTTATTTTCTTTTCAAAATTTTCAAATTCTTCTTTTTTAAAAACAAACATCAAAGTAATACCTGCTGAATCTCTTCCCCTTACTTCAAGTCTGTCAATACTGTTAAGAACAGTATTGATCTGATTAAAAATTTCAAAACAGGAAAAATCAACGAGATATGAAGATTTTTTAATAATGTTATCTATTTTTTCTAAATTTTCTTTAATTTCATGGGAAAGACACCAGACAACATCTTTTAGCGTATCAATACATCTGAACAAAAATTCAGTTTCATCAGAACTTAAATATCCAATATTTTTAGAAATAATATTAGATTCATCTTTAATAATATATGAAATCCGCTTTGAAACATCTGAAATTTCTTTCTGTAATTTTTCATCCATATATATATTATAAAAGTTTTTTTTGTTTTTAAGATTTATAATACTTTGTTTTAAATCTTTTAATAATTTTTTTCCTCCAAGATAATTATTTATCAGGTTTAATTTTTTTTCCCTGCATTTTAAAAAATTATTTATATATATATTATTTATCTTTTCATCTAAACATAACTCATCTATTTTATTTACTTTTTTATTATTATTAAAAGAAACTATACTTAC
>CAYZXU010000047.1:0-18799 GCA_964482535.1 uncultured Desulfobacteraceae bacterium
TTACACTGCCTCTTCTTGACGAAACCTCAACCATATCACCATCTTCAATGGAAAGGTCTGCTGCGTCCAGGGGATTGATTTCGACCAGCTCCTCATTTCTAAGGGCATTGAGACCCCTGGATTTTCTGGTCATGGTGCCTGTATGATAGTGATAAAGATTTCTTCCGGTAGTAAGAATTAAAGGATATTCCTTGTCGGTCTCTTCTTTCGGCGGTCTGTAGGATAGAGGAACAAATTTGCCTTTGCCCCGGGGAAATGTACCGACATGGAGGAATTTAACACCAGGATGATCCTTTGTCGGGCATGGCCATTGCAGACTTCCTTCGTTTTTCAGCCGTTCATGGGATATACCACCATAGGATGGGGTCAGTTCGGCTATCTCTTTAAAGATTTCAACCCCATGGGCAAAATCAAAACCTGTTGAACCCATTTTTTTTGCTATTTCACAGATAATTTGCCAGTCAGCCCTTGCAAAACCCACCGGTTCAACAGCCTTATTTGAAATCTGAACCCTGCGCTCCGTGTTTGTGAAAGTTCCATCCTTTTCTGCAAAACATGCGCCCGGCAGAACAACATCAGCCATTTGAGCTGTTTCTGTGAGAAAAATATCCTGGACTACAAAAAAATCAAGCTTGCTGAGAGATTCCTTGATATGTTTAGCATCCGGATCACTAAGCACGGGGTTTTCACCCATAAGGTATAATGCCTTTAATGTTCCATTTGCCATTGCCGGAAACATTTCGGTGAGAACAAGTCCGGGTTTTGATGGGAGCTTACAGTCCCAGGCGGTCTCGAATTTGTGCCGGACAGCTTCATCACCAACAGGCTGGTACCCGGTATATACATTAGGCAGCGCACCAAGATCACACGCACCCTGGACATTATTTTGCCCCCTGAGGGGATTGACACCGTTTGAGGGTTTGCCGATATTTCCCGTAAGCATGGCAAGGTTTGCTGTTCCAAGGACATTATCCGTTCCGTGGGAGTGCTGGGTGAGACCCATGGCATATAGAAGTGTTGCTGGAATTTTTGTAGCATACATCCTGGCCGCGCGTTTAATCTCATCTTCCGGGACTCCTGTAAGACCGGCCACCCGCAAGATATCAAAACCGGCAAGGGAATTTTTGAAAGCATCAAAATTTTCGCAGCGGGTTTCTATGAATTCCTTATCGTGAAGCCCTTCATCAACGATTACCCTGGCCATGCCCATCAGGAGGGCGACATCCGATCCAGGACGATGACGCAGCCAAATATCGGCAGTTTGACACAGCTCTATTTTCCTTGGGTTGGCGACAATAAGTTTAGCGCCTTTTTTTTGGGCCTTTTTAATTTCCAGGGCGATTACCGGATGGTTCTCCGTGGTATTAGTGCCTATGGCAAAGATGCATGCTGCGTCTCCGATTTCTTCAATGGAATTGGTCATTGCGCCGCTTCCAAAGCTTGTGACCAGACCGGCCACTGTAGGAGCGTGTCAGAGACGTGCGCAGTGGTCTATGCTGTTTGTCTCCATGACCATACGCGTGAACTTTTGCATTACATAGTTTTCTTCATTGCTGCATTTGGCTGAGGATACGGCTGCAAACTGATCTCCCTTATATTTGGAGAACTGTCTGGAAACAAGATCAAGCGCTTCAGGCCAGGATGCTTCTTCAAATTTACCGTTTTTCTTAATCAGGGGTGTAGTCAACCGATTGGGATCATTAACAAAGTCGAGTCCGAATTTTCCTTTTACACAGGCCTGACCTTTATTCGCAGGACCGTTGATATCAGGCTCAACCCGAATAATCTTGTTATTTTTTATTTCCAGATTAAGTTGGCAGCCTGTGCCGCAGTATGGACATATAGTGCTGACTGTACGGTCTGGCAGACCATGGCATGAAATGCTTCGCTCCATTAGTGCGCCAACCGGACAGGCATCAACACATGCCCCGCAAAACCTGCATCCGGCTTCTTCATAGGGTACTGCATCAACTGTCGAAATCACGTGGCATTGCAGACAGCGCCTGGCCTCGGCAATGGCGGTTTTTTCTTCCATTCCTGATTCGACTTCGTCAAAATTATGAATACGGTTTTCTACAGGAAGAAAATCAATGGAGGCGATTTCACCTTCGTTGATATCTTCCCTGATCTGATATGAAGCATTTGGGTCAATGAGTGATTCTTCAATATAACCTTCACCACCGAGAAATTGATCAATGGCCTGGGCGCCTTTTCTGCCGGCATCAATAGCAGCAATTACTGTGGATGGTCCGCTTGTGCAATCACCGCCGGAAAAAACACCTTCTCTGCTTGTTTTCCCATTATCATCGATTTTCACACTGTTTCCCCAGCCTGTTTCTACCTTAAGCTCTTCAGGTACATCGGGTCGCTGGCCTATGGCTGCAATCAGGGTATCAAATTCAATTATAAACTCACTGTTTTTTATGGGTACGGGACGACGCCTTCCACTTTCATCCGGTTCGCCTAATTCCATACGGATACACTCAACCTTCAGAAGGTCATCATCTTTTATAATTTTAACAGGAGCAGTGAGATAGAGGATCTCAATATTTTCTTTTAGAGCAGCTTCAATCTCTTCCGGGTTTGCCGGCATTTCGGCTCCGGTTCTACGGTACAGGAGGGTAACCTTTTTTGCTCCAAGTCTGAGGGGAACACGGGCTGCATCAATAGCTACATTGCCGCCGCCTACAACTCCCACCCTTTCACCAACATCAATCTTTTCACCAAGGTTGGCACGTCTTAAGAAATCGGCTGAATCCATAACACAAGGCTGATCTTCGCCATCAATGCCTAATTTTATACCCTTATGCGCGCCTACCCCAAGAAACACCGCATTGCAGCCATCTTCAAAGAGCTTATCAAGGGACTCGATCTTTGTGTTCAGTTTAATTTCAACTCCTATTCTTGTGATTTCATTTATTTCATCTTGTAAGATATCTCTTGGCAGACGGTATTCAGGGATGCCGACTCTCATCATGCCGCCTGACACCGAAAGGGCCTCGAAAACAGTGACTTCATGGCCGAGCTTGGTTAGATAAAATGCCGCAGTCAGGCCGGCAGGCCCGGCGCCGATTACTGCAACACGCTTACCTGTGGAAGGTAGAACTGTTGAACGTTTTCTCCATGAATCATCGCCACAATCCGCTGCAAACCGTTTGAGAAGTCTGATATGCATCTTTTTGTCAATTTTTTTCCGCTGACAAACATCTTCACATGGGTGTGTGCATACACGTCCGAGAGAACCCGGGAAGGGGACTTTTTCCCTGATAACAGCGAGAGCAGCACCTGGCTTTTCTTCTCCAATAAGTCGGATATATCTCGGTATATCTATGCCTGCAGGACATGCAACATGGCATGGCCAGGCATATTTTAGAATGGATATACCTCGGATCTCTTCACAAACACGAACACAACGGTGGCAAAGGATACAAAGGTCATGGTCACGGATAAAAAAAGGTATATCTTCAACCTTACCGAGTCCTTTCACCGGAGATACAGGGATTTCTTTGATGCCGGTGTATTTGACTATCTCCTGCAGATCGTTGGTGCAAAAGCAGGTTGATGGATACCGCCGAAAAATCGCCTTGAGATTTCTGACTTGCAGCTCCATGATCTGCGGAGTCTTTGTCTCAATCACCATATTTTCCAAAACCGTAGTAGAACAGGAAAGAACCGGTTTGCCTTTTATCTCCACAAGGCAAAGTCTGCAAGCCTGATCAGGCATTTTTTTGCTTAAAGGTTCCAGCCCGGGATAACTGCATAGACCAGGGATATAAATACCCGCCTCCCTGGCAGCATCAAAAACTGAAACCCCTTTTCCGGTTTGAATTTTCTGTCCGTTGATGCTTATGGTTATAGTATCCATTACCACCTCCTCGTATAATAAGATTATTAAATCTGTAACAATTCAGCCACAAAAAAACAAGGCTTAAAGAGCATAATGCCCAGCCCATTAAATAATACAAAAAAGTAATATCCATAAAAATTAAATGACATTTTTGTAACTGCCATTTCTTATTATTTAATTGTTAAAAAAATATTTTGTGTAATTCAAAGCAGTTATTTGCAATGTATGGTTTTTTAAAAAAATGGTATGCGTTTTGCTATAACTATATTTAATTGTTACGCCACGGATAATATGAACTCTGGGTAATATAAACAGCTTAATTAATATATGAGTCAACAACAGGAGGTTTAAATGAAAAAAATTGAAGCCGTAATTAAACCGTTCAAACTTGACGAAGTCAAGGACGCTTTAAATAATATCGGCGTGACTGGAATGACAGTAACTGAAGTTAAGGGATTTGGCCGCCAGAAAGGTCATAAGGAGATCTATCGCGGCGCTGAATACCAGGTGGATTTTATCCCAAAGATTAAAATGGACATTGTGGTTAAGGCATCAATGGTGGACAAAATTGTGGCCACCATTACTGAAAAGGCAAATACAGGCAAAATAGGAGATGGTAAAATTTTTGTAATGCCTGTGGAAGAGGCCATCAGAATACGAACAGGGGAATCAGGCCCTGAAGCAGTATGAAAAAGAGTTATAATCAAAAAAATAAAATCAGGTTAGTTCGCCTAACAGGGAGGAAAAGGATTATGAAGTTTATACCTATACTAATATTGCTCACATTAATATGCTCTTCAGTTGTATGGGCTGGTGATGAGCCGCCCACACCGATATCTAATAAGGAAGCCATTGAGCTGGTACAAACCCATGCAAATTATATGTGGACACTTGTTGCTGCTGCGTTGGTATTTTTCATGCAGGCCGGTTTTGCTCTTGTGGAAGCAGGCTTCACCAGGGCAAAAAACGCAGTTAACATAATGATGAAAAATCTTATGGATTTTTCAATCGGTTCAATAGGTTTCTGGGCCATAGGTTTTGGCCTGATGTTCGGTGCTACAAAGACAGGCTGGTTCGGCACAACAGGCTTTTTTCTCAGCGATTTTCAAGTGCCTGACGGGGACCCGTGGGTTCTTGCATTCTGGATGTTTCAGGTTGTCTTTTGCGCAACAGCCGCAACCATTGTTTCAGGAGCAATGGCTGAAAGAACCAAGTTTTCAGGCTACATTATTTACAGTATTTTTATAAGCGTCCTTGTATACCCTGTTTTTGGAAGCTGGGCATGGGGAAGCCTTTTTAACGGCAGCGGCTGGCTTGAAGGTCTTGGATTTATCGATTTTGCCGGATCCACCGTTGTTCATTCGGTTGGAGGCTGGGCAGCGCTTGCCGGTGCAATAGTTCTTGGCCCCCGCATTGGTAAATATATGCCTGATGGGAAAATTAAACCGATTTTAGGCCATAATATTCCCCTTGCAGCACTCGGTGTTTTTATTCTCTGGTTAGGATGGTTTGGATTTAATCCAGGTTCAACAACCACAGCCGACAAGAGTATTGCAATGATATTTGTTAATACAAACCTCGCTGCTGCTGCAGGAGCAGTTTTGGCCATGTTTGTTTCATGGATGAAATTCGGGAAACCTGAAGCCAGCATGAGTTTAAACGGCGCTTTGGCAGGTTTGGTGGCAATCACAGCAGGCTGTGCAAATGTATCACCAGCCAGTTCAATTATCATTGGAGCAATTGCCGGCATACTTGTGGTTTTTTCAGTTCTCTTTTTTGACAAGATTAAGGTTGATGATCCGGTTGGCGCAATATCAGTACATGGGGTTAACGGAGCATGGGGGACCCTTGCAGCAGGTATCTTCAATATCGGCGGCACAACCGGCAAGATTATAGGCGTACAGCTTATAGGGATAGGAGCATGCTTTGTATGGACATTTGTAGTCGCATTTATCATCTTTAAAGTGGTTGATAAAACTATCGGGCTTCGTGTTTCACCTGAAGAGGAACTCGAAGGCCTTGATTCCACAGAACATGGAGGAAACGCATATCCTGACTTTGCAGTTTCAACATATGCACAGAAATAATTAGTTTTTTAAAATTGCAGGCGCTGCGCTTTTTTAAGAGGCGCAGCATCTGCAATAAAATGTATTGATTTTTTAAAAAAGGAGTAAAAAAATGAAGAAAAGTTTGATTAGTCTCGTTGTTCTTATGGGTTTTGTTTTTCTGAGTTTCTGTTCATATACATGGGCCCAAGAAGAAACACCAACAGCATCTGCCGATGTAGGGATATTTAACAAATATGTGTGGCGTGGTTATGAACTGAGTGACAACAGCGTGGTTATTCAGCCCTCTATTACAGTCGGCTACAAGGGGTTCGCCATGAATCTTTGGGGCAATCTTGATACTGACCTGGATACTGAGGATGAAGATGCAGACGGCAGTCAGTTTAATGAAACAGATCTGACGCTTTCCTATGATAAAAGTTTCGGAATGATGTCTGTAGGTGTTGGGTATATTTACTATGGCCTTGACGGGCTCGACGATTCTCAAGAGCTGTATCTTTGTCTTGGAGTAGATACTCTTCTTTCTCCGACAATTACAATTTATCGTGAAGTAGCGCATCTTCCAGGATGGTATGTGAATTTCAGTATATCCCATTCAGTTGAACTTCCAAAAGATATAACTCTCGATCTTTCAGCTTCGGCAGGATACTATTCCTATGATAATGAAGAAGACGGATGCGAATATGACAGCGATTTATTGCCAACCGACGATAAATACAGCAGCCTCCATGACGGGCTAATTACAGTTGGTTTAACCATCCCTGTTGACAAGCATGTTACAATATGCCCTGTTTTGGCATACTCTTTTCCATTATGCGGCGAGGCGGACGATCATATTTCCGGATTTAACGGCTACAGTGATGAGTCTGACTACATTTTTGGAGGTGTCAGCGTATCCTTTGCCTTCTAAACTTCCTGATCTTTCACGCGTTTTGTGTTAGGATTCGCACAAAAACAGGTTCGCAATTTTAATTGTTGAGCTGTTTGGTCGGCAAGGCACTAAAGTGCAGGAATATCAAAATATTTCTGCACTTTCGTAACATAACCGGGCAACGCTTAAAATTCTGCAATTATTTAATATTGTCAAATCTTTCAAAAAGGCTTTTGTTTGCATTTTGATGCAATTTAACGTGCAGGACAATATGCAGGCTATTTAAGCAAACGGCAGTTGATAAAATTCGCCTTTATCCATCAAGTGTTATTTTTTTATTGACATTACGCTTTGTTTAATTTAAATATTCAAATTCTTTATTAATCAGGAGATAATTCGGTGAAAAAATACACATACAGTGCCAAACAATCTGACATTACAAATAAATGGTTTGTGGTTGATGCAAAGGATGCAGTTCTCGGCAGGTTTGCAAGCTTCATTGCTGCCAGGCTGAGGGGTAAACACAATCCTATGTTTACGCCACATGTTGATACAGGTGACAGCATCATAGTTATAAATGCTGATAAAATTGTTTTAACTGGTAATAAATTAAAACAGAAAATGTATTACAGACACAGCGGTTACATAGGCAGCTTAAAAGAGATAACTGCGGAAAAACTTCTTGAAAAAAAGCCGGAAGACCTTATCCGCTTTGCAGTAAAAGGCATGTTGCCTAAAAACAGGCTTGGAACAAAACTTATTAAAAAACTAAAAATTTATGCTAGGGGTGATCATCCCCATGAATCCCAGAATTCTGAAGTGTTGGAATTTAAATAGGCGGCAAATAGAGGCTTGAATGGAAAATAATATTTATTACGCAACAGGTAAAAGAAAAAACGCCATAGCTAGGACATGGATGACCCACGGAACCGGTAAAGTTAAAATTAATAACCGTGAAGTCGATGAATATTTTAAGGTCCCCACAGTTAGAAATATTTTATCAGAGCCCCTTGCTTTGACAGATAATCTTGAAAGTTTTGATATCAAAGTCATGGTTAAGGGCGGGGGGATTACAGGGCAGGCAGGCGCAATCAGACACGGCATTACAAAAGCGCTTATGCTTGTTGATCCTGATTTAAGGCAGGTATTGAAAAAAGCAGGATTCATTACACGTGATGCCAGAGTTAAAGAAAGAAAAAAGTACGGTCAAAAGGGTGCGCGCGCTCGTTTTCAATTCTCAAAACGTTAAAATATTCTGGCGACTTTTTAAAACAGGCTCATCAGCGAAAAGGTTTAATCAATTTTTCCTTCATGGAAAATTTTCAGAAAAGCTTTTACTACTTTGGGATCGAAATGGCAGCCTTCGTCGCTTGCAATTATTCCAAGAATTTTTTTGATATCCATCTTTTTTCTGTAAGCCCTGTCAGAAGCCATTGCATCATAGACATCCGCTACGGACATGATCCTGGCAAGAAAAGGAATTTCTTCTCCTTTTAACTTGTCAGGGTAACCATTCCCATCAAAGCGTTCATGGTGATGCCTTATGATAAGTTTTTCTCTGTCCCACAACCCAAGCTGTTCTATAATATTTGCCCCTATAACGGGATGTGATCGGATAACGTCAAATTCCTCATCAGTAAGTTTGCCAGGTTTAAGAAGTATGGCATCTCTTATTCCGATTTTTCCTATGTCATGGAGCTGACCGGCAAAGTTTAATATATCAAGCTCCTCGGCGCTGCAGTTTAACTCCTCTCCTATTTTTACTGATATCCCCGCAACCCTGCTTGAATGCTGCTGTGTATATGGGTCCCTGGCTTCAATTGCATTTACAAATGCAAAGAGGGTTGACAAAAGGTTGTCGTAAATATTTTCATATAGAGCAAGATTCTCAATTGCATAGGCTGCTTTGTCTGTCATAAAAGACAGGTAATAAAGATCTTTTTTTGTAAAACGAAGGTTGCCGCCGGTAATTATTACAGCAAGAACTCCAAACACCTTTTTTCTTATTTTCAGGGGAACTGCAATAAAAGAGAGTATATTATCAGAAATCCCATCAACACCTGCGCTTTCAGGCATTAAAAGAGGCGTTCCTTCACATGCACTTTCTAAAATCAGATCTTCAAGCCTGCCCCCCATATTAACAGGGTCTCTTGTTTCATTTAAGGCAACTTCAAACAGCTTTTTATCATCCTCGTTAATTAAATAAAACTTTGATATATCTGCGCCCGTCACCTCGAGACCCATCTCCTTAATATGTTTAAAAACATCCTGGCTTGTGGCTATTGTGCTGAAGTCACTCATTATATTTTTTAATATATTAAGCTCCTCAACCTTGTTAAGCAGCTCAAGATTTAATCTTTCAAGTTTTTCCTTGCCTTCAACCTCTTTTTTGAGCATGAAGTTTTCAATAAAAAGCTGCCGTTCGCGCAAAATCCTGTTTATGCAAAGCTCTAACTGGTGCAGATCAATGGGTTTTATTAAAAAATCAACTACGCCGTTTTTCAGGGTTTTTATTGTATTATCAATGGATGGATAAGCCGTCATTATTATTACGGGGATGGTATTATCCGTTTTTCTCAGATATTCAGCAAGTTCCAGACCGTTCATGCCAGGCATATTAATATCAGTAACACAGCAGTCGATCTGCTCCTGCTCAATAATTTTTTTTGCTTCAAGCCCGTTTTTTGCAGTAACTACTTTATACCCCTTATACTCAAAGAACTCCTTAACAACTTCAAGTATGCTTTCTTCATCATCAGCAAATAAAATCTTCATTTTTTACCCACAGGAACCGATTCTCTGAATTAAAAAAATAAACTCAATCTTAAAAAAAATCAATAATATGATCAATTCTAAAAAACAAGAAAAAACAAAGCCTTTGAAAAAAATATAATAAATACTAATTTTTTTCTTGACATAGCTTTAAAATTATACTTTAGGCAAGCATGGTGGTTAAAAGTGGGTAAAAATGGCTAAAAGTTAATAATTGTGGAGATTAAATACTAATATTTATGTTTACTGGCACATCATTTCATACAATTGATGCAAAAGGGAGATTGATTATTCCTTCGAGATTTCGGGATGTTATCATAGAAAGTGGCGAAAGTCTAATGGTCTCCAGACTGGACGGAATGCTGGTGGCTTATACTGCCGGTGTATGGGAAGCCATTGCAAACAGGATATTGAACAATGCCCGGAAAAGTGATGCCATGCGCAGTTTTAGAAGATTTTTTGTCGGAGGAATGGAACCGTGTGCCAGGGATAAACAGGAACGGATACTTATCCCTCCGCCCTTAAGGGAATATGCAGGGCTAAAAAAGGAAGTTGTTCTTATTGGGGTTACTGATCATTTTGAAATATTATCAAGGGATAGCTGGGATAATGAGAATAAAAAATGGGAAGAAATTTCAAAACAGGAGGCTGTTAGAAACGAAATTGCCGATTTAGGGTTATAAATCATGGATTTTTTACATACCACGGTCATGCTTGATGAGGCCGTTGATTATTTAAACTGCAGGCCAGGGAAAGTGTATGTGGATTGCACACTGGGCGGATCGGGTCATGCCGGGGCAATATGCAGAAAAATTATTCCTGGGGGTGTTTTTATAGGATTAGATCAGGATGAAGATGCAATAAAATATGGAAAGCATATACTAAAAGAATTTGACCTCGAAATACATCTGTTTAATGAAAATTTTATAAATCTGCCTGAAATTCTTTCTCAACTTAACATAAAGGGTGTTGACGGAATACTATTGGATCTTGGTCTTTCTTTTCACCAGATTGTGTCAAGCGGCCGAGGGTTTAGTTTTAACAAGGATGAATTTCTCGACATGCGCATGGATGTCAGAACGAAAATAAAGGCCTGGGATATAGTAAACAAAATGAGTGAGAAAGATTTAAAAAAAATATTTAAAGATTTGGGAGAGGAACGCCAGGCAGGAACAATAGCTCGCAGAATTGTATATGCAAGGAATAAAAAACCTGTTCAAACAAGCAAAGAGCTCGCAGACCTTGTATGCAGGGCAGTTTATCGAAAAGAATCCGGTCGAAAAAGATCAAAATCAAGAGGATTGCGAAAGATTCATCCTGCAACCCGTGTGTTTATGGCATTAAGGATATATGTAAATAAAGAGCTTGAAAGGCTTTCCGGGTTTATGGAAACTGCTGCTGATTTATTAAATCCCAAAGGAAGACTCTGCGCCATCTCATTTCATTCTCTTGAAGACAGGATTGTTAAGCATAAAATTAAAGCCATGGAAAAGGGGTGCATATGTCCGCCGGATTTTCCGCAATGCATATGCAATAAAAAGCCTTTGGTTCGCTCCCTTATAAAAAAAATTATTCAACCCACAGAAAAAGAGACGGCCCTTAACCCAATGGCAAGAAGCGCTAAATTAAGAGCTTTTGAAAAAATATAGAGCATTTATTATGGCAAAAAATAGAAAAACCGGCAAAAGCATGACCGGCAGATGGCTGTTTATACTTTTTATTTTTATTGCCCAGCTTTTTTTTTATACATGGAGCAGAGTTCAGTGCATAAAAACAGGATATGAGATAATGGATGAAGCTAAAAACTGTAAAAAACTTATAAATATGCAAAAAAATCTTAAGCTGGAATTGGCCAGTCTTAAGTCTCAGGAAAGACTGGGAAAAATAGCAGAATACAAGCTTGGACTGGCAACGCCTTTGCCAAACCAGATTATTATTATGCCATGAATTATTTAGACAGGGAAAAAATAAAAAAAAGAATAACCGTAATCAGTGTAATCTTTTTTTTGATTATGACGGTTATCGTAATAAAGGCTGTAAACCTGCAAATTTTCCAGGGTCAATGGCTTTCTGCAAAAGCAGCAAACCAGTATGAAAGCTCCATGGTGACCCTTGGAAAGCGGGGAAGCATATTTGATGCAAATCACCGTCAGATGGCTGTGAGTATAGATGTCACCTCCATAGCCGCCTATCCTTCTAAAATCGAGGATAAGCGTGAAGCAGCGAGAACTGTTTCAAAAGCTCTGAATATTGACAGAAAAAATTTATACAAAAAACTTGCAGCTAAAAAAATGTTTGTCTGGTCAAAACGCCACGTTACCCCAAAAGAGGCGGAAGCTGTAAAAAAGCTTGGAATAAACGGGATTGATTTTATAACTGAAAACAGCCGCTATTATCCAAACCGGCAGCTTGCTGCACAGCTTTTGGGTTTTTCCGGGTTAGATGGCCGCGGTCTTGAGGGGGTCGAATTTCTTTTTGATGCTTATTTAAAAGGTTCTGATAAAAAAATAAAAATATTAAAAGATGGCAAGGGGAAAGGTTTTGATTTTGATAAAATCTTTGTGAAAAACAGCGGAAATAACATAGTACTCACAATCGATAATACACTACAGTACATTGCAGAAGAGGCTCTAAAAGAGGCAGTGATTAATTTTTCCGCAAAGTCCGGCATAGCCATTATAATGAATCCGAAAACAGGCGCTATCCTGTCCATCGCGCATTTCCCTTTTTTCAATCCGAATTCATTTAAAGATTTTGACAGACAGTGCTGGAGAAACAGAGCGGTAACAGATCAGTTTGAACCGGGCTCAACCATGAAGATTTTCAGTGCTGCAGCCGCTTTGGAGACAGGCTTATGTTCGCCTGACAGCATATTTTTTTGTGAAAACGGAGCTTATAAAATCGGAAGAAACATAGTACACGATTCCCACCCCCGTGCATGGCTGTCACTTCAGCAAATAATAAAATATTCAAGTAATATTGGCTCTGTAAAAGTAAGTGAAAAAACCGGCAAGGAGGCTCTTTACAACAAATTGCGCGATTTTGGTTTTGGGGCAAAGACAGGCATAGACCTGCCAGGAGAAACAAAAGGCGCTTTGCCAAATTATAAAAGATGGACAAAAATTGACACTGGAGCGATATCCTTTGGCCATGGGGTTTCAGCCTCCGCCATACAGCTTATTACCGCTGCAAGCGCTATTGCCAATAACGGAGTTATGATGAAACCCTATGTGGTTCAGGCTGTTACAGACCAGAACGGCCGGATCATTAAAAGCTTCGGGCCTAAGATGGAAAGAAGGGTTATCACTGCAAAAACCGCTGAAACCATGAAAAAAATAATGGAGACCGTGGTAACTTCCGGCGGCACAGGAGTGAATGCATATATTGCAGGATATCCTGTGTGCGGCAAAACAGGAACCGCCCAGAAAATTGATGCAAGAGGAAAATACACAAAAGATAAATATGTCGCATCCTTTATGGGATTTACACCTGCCGAAAACCCGGCAATTTCAGTTCTTGTAATAATAGATGAGCCTTTGAATGAATATTACGGTGGAATAGTGGCTGCGCCTGTTTTTAAAAAAATAGTTGTTAATACTTTGGAATATTTAAATATACTTCCTGAAAGTGATGCTGAAAGGCTTACGGCTTCCATAAAAAACGGGGCAAAAGGATGAAGCTTAAAAAACTTCTGAAAGCAGTGGATGTAAAAAATATTTCAGGGCTGTTGAATAAGGAGGGGAAAGCTTTACCTGATCCGGACATAGGCTCTATTCATTTTGATTCAAGGGATGTCAAGCCCTGCGGGTTATTTGTTGCCGTGCCAGGATTTACTGTAGACGGGAATCAATTTATCGATCAGGCAATAGAAAATGGAGCCGCCGCAGTAGTCACACAAAACAAAATCAACAAAAACACGGTAATTATACAGGTGGAAAATTCTCGCAAAGCCCTTGGGCAGCTTGCTGCCAGGTTTTACGGCAATCCGTCTGAAAGCCTTGTGGTTATAGGAATAACAGGAACTAACGGAAAGACAACCACAGCCTGTATCATAGAAAAAATTCTATATGCAGCGGGCGTCAATCCAGGTGTTATAGGGACAATAAATTGTCATTTTTCCGGAAATACTTATAAAAACCCCAGAACAACGCCTGAATCTTTGGACTTACAGAGGATTATGGCAACAATGCTTAAATCCGGAGTTACCCATGTTGTCATGGAGGTTTCATCACATGCCTTAGACCTTTTACGCATTGAATGCTGCCGGTTGGACGTGGGTGTTTTTACAAATTTGACCCAGGATCATATGGATTTTCACAAAGGTATGGAATCTTACTGGGAATGCAAAAAAAAAATGTTTACAGAGCATCTTTGCTCGGGCCCGAAAAAAAACTTTGCCGTGGCTGTAATAAACTGCCTGAACAAAAGGGGAAAAGAGCTTGAGGGAAAACTTGATATTAACAAGATTAGTGTAGGTTGTTTAGAAAACAGCATGGTCAGACCTGAAAATATTTCATACTCCAGATCAGGCATAACAGGAAAAATTTCAACCCCAAAAGGATCATTTGAATTTAAGTCGCGCCTTGCCGGAAAATACAATCTTGAAAATATTCTATGTGCTGCGGGTACAGGCATAGCCCTTGATATTAATCTGAATGCAATAAAAAAGGGTATTGAAGAAACCCGTGCAGTCCCGGGACGCCTTGAGCAGGTTGAAGATAAAGCCGGAAAAACCAGCGGAAAGCAAAGAACTGTTTATGTGGACTACGCGCATACGCCTGACGCTCTGGAAAATGTGCTTGCTTCCATAAAATCCATGACAAAGGGAAGGGTTATATGTGTTTTTGGATGCGGCGGATGCAGAGACAGGGATAAGCGTCCCTTGATGGGTGAAATTGCCGGAAAACTTTGTGATCTTGCTGTTATCACATCTGATAACCCGAGAACGGAACCGCCGGATAAAATCATAGAGGATATAGTTGCGGGGATAAAAAGAACCTCTCTTTCCTCTTATTTAATATCTGATTTAAAAAAAGGGATGAATGGTTATACTGTTGAACCTGACCGGCGCAGGGCAATAAATAAGGCAATTATGGCGGTAACAAGCATTGATGATACTGTTTTAATAGCAGGTAAAGGTCATGAAACCTGCCAGATAATCGGAAAAGATTTTCTGGAATTTGACGACAGAAAAGAAGCAGAAAAAGCGCTTTTACAGCATGGGGCAATCTATGCAGACTGATAATATGCCCATACCCTGGACGGGTTCTGAAATTATTAAGGCTGTGTCGGGTAAATATCTGTCAGGGAGCATAGAACATCTGTTTAAGGGGATATCCATAGATTCACGCAAGATATCGGAAAGCGATCTGTTTGTGGCAATAAAGGGTAAAATTTACGACAGTCACCTGTTTATGGATGATGTAATAAAAAAAAAGGTAAAGGGGTTTCTTGTTAACACCAAAAGCGCAGAGCAAATGCCCATTGCAAAATGGCAGGGGGAAAAAAAATTTTGCTGCGCTGTGCCTGACACGGTAAAAGCCCTGGGAGATCTTGCTTCTTATAACCGGACCCGTTCAGGAATCTCAACCATAGCCATTACAGGTTCAAACGGCAAGACAACGACAAAAGAGATGACAGCATCAATACTTAAAAAAAAATTTAACACCTTAGCTTCAAAAGGAAATTTTAATAATGAGATAGGTCTTCCTTTAACACTTTTTAATATAAACCCTTCCCACGAATGGGCAGTGGTTGAGCTTGGCATGAACCACCTCGGGGAGATAGGAAGACTTGCCGAAATATGCATGCCTGATATTGGAGTTATAACAAATATCGGCTCCGCTCATCTCGAAGGTCTGGGGTCTTTGGAAGGGGTAATGAAGGCCAAGGGAGAGCTGCTTGAAAAAATTAAACCCGGCGGCACGGCAGTTCTTAACGGAGATGATCCAAGAGTGATGCTCCTTGCCAAAAAAACAGAAAATAAGACCCTGCTTTTCGGGAGAGGTTCAAATGCCGAAATAAAAGCTGTATCTGTGAAAAAAAAAGGTCTGGGAACATGTTTTAAGCTGGAGCTTCCCCTTGAAACAATTTTCATTGATCTTAAAATTCCAGGCGAGTTCATGATTTCAAATGCGCTTGCTTCGGCTGCATCGGGCTATCTCCTCGGTTTTACGGCCGAAGAGATCAAGGCAGGCATAGAGGATTTTAAACCTGCAAATGGGAGAATGAGTATTATTAAAACTCTTAAAGGGGTTAATATTATAGACGACACGTATAACTCAAATCCGGATTCCATGGAGGCTGCAATAAAAACATTAAAAGATCTAAAACAGGGCGCCGATTCCATCCTGATTACAGGCGACATGCTTGAACTTGGAGAACAGGCGGAATTTATGCATAAAAAAATCGGGACAATGGCTGCACAATCAAAAATAACAAGGCTGTATGCCACAGGCTCTTTTGCAGAAAAAGTCGCTGAAGGCGCACTTGGTGAGAACATGGATTCAAAAAAAATTTTCACAGGCACAAATAAAGAGATTATGGATGATCTTTCTTTAAGATTAAAAGAAGGGGACTGGCTGCTTGTCAAGGG
The DNA here is from genome assembly GCA_964482535.1 of uncultured Desulfobacteraceae bacterium. Taxonomy (GTDB): domain Bacteria; phylum Desulfobacterota; class Desulfobacteria; order Desulfobacterales; family BuS5; genus CAYZXU01. The sequence goes on from CAYZXU010000047.1 coordinate 16,152, forward strand.
CTCCAGGGCAATCGGAATGGAGATAATAGTAAAAAAAATAAAAGGATGCATTTAACCGATGATTTACCATTTACTATATCCTCTTCATACAACAATATCAGGTTTTAATGTATTCAGGTATATTACATTTAGAACCATTTATGCCACCTTGACCGCTTTTTTGATATGTTTTTTAATAGGACCCTGGATTATTAAAAAGTTAAAAGAGCTGCAGGTAAGGCAGTATATCAGAGATGATGGGCCTAAAACGCACCTTCAGAAGGCAGGGACTCCCACCATGGGAGGCGTGCTGATTATTTTTGCAGTTGTTGTATCAACGCTGCTCTGGACAAATCTTACCAATACTTACATATGGATCATACTTTTTGTAATCACCGGCTTTGGTGCCATAGGCTTTGCTGATGATTATCTTATGCTGCAAAAAAAACGGAGCAAGGGGCTGAGTGCAAAGGCCAAATTCATACTCCAGATAATAGTTGCAGTATTTGCAGCTTTTTTCATCTATAAATACTCAGGTTTTGCCACAACTGTTACTATCCCTTTCCTGAAAAATATAACGCCCGATCTTGGCTGGGGGTATATTATTTTTGCAGCGATAGTTATTGTGGCAACCTCAAATGCAGTTAATCTGACGGACGGACTCGACGGACTTGCAATAGGCCCGATAATAATCTCTGCAGCAACCTATATGTTTTTTGCATATGTTGCCGGGCATGTAAAAATCGCAAATTATCTCCAGATAAATGCTGTGCCCGGAAGCGGAGAAGCCGCAGTTGTATGCGGAGCAATAGCAGGAGCCGGTCTCGGATTTTTATGGTTCAACGCTTATCCGGCACAGATTTTCATGGGAGACGTTGGTTCTCTATCTTTGGGAGCAGCATTGGGAACAGTAGCAGTTATTACCAAACAGGAGATGCTTCTTATAATTGTGGGAGGAATCTTTGTTGTTGAGGCTCTGTCTGTGATTTTTCAGGTGAGCTTTTTTAAAATTACAAATGGTAAAAGAATTTTCAGGATGGCGCCTATACATCATCATTTTGAATTAAAGGGGTGGGCTGAACCAAAAGTTATCGTGCGATTCTGGATAGTTGCAATTGCCCTTGCGCTTATTTCCATGAGTACACTCAAGATTAGATAGTCGTATAATTATGGAACTTTATAATAAAAAAATTACTGTGGTCGGTCTTGGCAAAACAGGTTTTGCAACTGCGCTGTTTCTACAAAAAAGAGGCGCAATGGTAACTGTTACAGATACTGCAGGTGAAGACAGAATCGGCTCAAAGGCTGCTGATTTAAAAAAGATTGGCGTCAGGGTTGAACTTGGGGGGCACACCACGGCAAGTTTTGAAAATGCAGACCTTATAGTGCTAAGTCCCGGGATCCCTGAAACCATATCCCCCTTGAAAAAAGCAGCTCTGAAAGGGGTGCCCATCACAGGTGAAATTGAACTGGCCTCCAGGTTCATCAAAGAGCCGATAATTGCGGTAACAGGCACAAACGGGAAGACTACGGTAACGGCTCTTACAGGTAAAATGCTCAAATGCTCAGGCTTAAAGATTTTTGTGGGAGGAAATATCGGGAACCCTTTGATAGGCTATCTTGATCAAAAAGAAAAAGCCCAGGTTGTGGTTGTTGAGCTCAGCAGCTTTCAATTAGACACCATAGATACTTTCAGACCAAAGGTGAGTGTTTTACTTAATATCACCCAAGATCATCTTGACCGTTACAAAAACTTTAATGCCTATGTTGAATCAAAGGGACGTATATTTAAGAACCAGACAGAAGAAGACTTTGCAGTCTATAATGATTCCGATTCTTTTGTGATTAAATTAACTGAAAATATTAAAGCAAAAAAGATTCCTTTTAGCTGGGATTTAAAAGAGAATCATTCAGTTATTTCACAGATAGATCTTTCCAGGGTCAAACTTTTTGGCGCACACAACCTTGAAAATATTTACGCAGCATCGCTGGCAGCAACCGCCGCAGGAGGAACTCCGGCCGGAATACAGGATGCTGTTAACAGCTTTAAGGGCCTTGACCACAGGCTTGAATATATAAAAACAGTAGGAAACGTTAAATATTTTGACGATTCAAAGGCAACAAATCCTGACGCTGTAAAAAAAGCGCTTGAGTCATTTACCCTGCCTGTAATTCTTATTATGGGAGGCCGCAATAAGGGGTATGATTTTAAGATGCTGGCAGAGCCTGTTAAAAAACATGTAAAAAGGCTCATCCTGCTTGGAGAAGCCGGGGATGAAATAAAATCAGCTCTTGGGGACATTATCTCATGCGAGACTGTCTCTTCAATGGATGAAGCGGTTTTTGCAGCCCACAGGGCTTCGGAATCAAAAGACGTGGTGCTTTTATCGCCTGCATGTTCGAGTTTTGACATGTATACAGGTTACGCTCAAAGGGGAAAAGTTTTCCAGCAGATTGTTAATAAACTGTGCATCTGATCATAATGGATAAAAAAACAACAAATAAAAAAAATATGCGACACGGTTCAGCATATGATATCAAGCTGCTCTTTCCGGTTCTTGTGCTTGTGGGAGTAGGGCTTATAATGGTTTACAGCGCAAGTTTTACCATTGCTTTAAGCAAGTTCGGCACAGACTACTACTTTCTTAAAAAACAGGCTTTTTTTGCAT
>CAYZXU010000048.1:0-1959 GCA_964482535.1 uncultured Desulfobacteraceae bacterium
TGTTTTTCCTTGAACTCGGTAAAATTACCACCGTCTAAAAAAGTGAAACGCAGCCGAAGTTCCCAGTTGGTAAAACCGGTAGATAGCATTTCAGGGGTGACGGAATAGCTGTGGTCGTCAAGGTTAAGGATGGCGATCAGCCCCGGGGTAAAGTAGAGTATATCAAAAGGATCTTTCTGATTAATTTTGAGGTACAGATAATTGCGACCCGCCTGGGGGTTTCCATAGCCCTTTTTAGAAATATTTTCAGCAATTTGAAAAAGGGTATTGTTTCCGCTGCTGAGAAACTGAATCTTAGCGTCGTCAACAAGTTGATAGAAATTGTCCAGCTTTGTTTCAGAGAAACCGTTTCCGTTGTGATAAAATTCAATAATGGTGGTGATATCGCTTTCGCTCAGATAACGAAGTCCCAGCAGGTATTTTTTAACGGAACGTTCGCGTTCAATTATTGTGCCTGTTTTAGAAAGACAGGTCTGCTTGATTTTAGTAAGATAGGCGAATTCTCCGTGAACCTCAAAATTTGTGGCCAGGTTTTTTGAAAAATCAATACCATATCGGGTTGAGCGGCTGTTGCCGTTGAATATTAAAAAATCGATATCCGTATTCCGGTAGAGCAAATAAAGTTTGGCAGCAAGGTTTACATTATTCGCCTCTCCGAAATCTTCATTAATGTCTTGCCATACCGGCAGGACCACAGTGGTGAGAGCAACTGTCTGTAATGCTCCTCCAAAACTTTTTATCAGATCAAGGTCGGCGCCGATATATCCTTCCAATGCCTCTTCAGGATCGTTGGGATCTTTGGGCCGATTAATAAAGCCTACTGGATTCCAGGCATATCCCGTGCCCCACTTAAAAACCTTTTTTCCCAGATCAACTGTGACAAACGGCGCTGGTTTGAGACTCAGGCAGGCCTCAAAAACATCAGCAGTATCTGACCAGCCAATATCGTCCTGACTAACTTTGGCATACAACACAGAGTTGAATGCCCAGATACCCTTTTTGTAGAGGATTTCCAACTGCATGGTACCGGATAAACGGTCAAGAGTGCTATGGCGGTCTTTGTATTGATTCAGCTCATAGAATGCGCCATCAGTATTAAGATCAATATGCTCCCATTTGCCCTCTGCATATCCACCCCATTCAAAATTTCTGGGTTCAAACTCCTCAAGGTCAAAAGAGTAATCTTCTCCGGCAGTAACAGCCAAAGAGGAAAAAAACAGGATGATAATAGAAAGAAAAAATAAAAACATGGGTAATGCCCGGTCACAATTGACTCTCATCTCAATTCATCGACCCTGGGCAGATAATTCAGGGTAAACACCTCATCTGCAAGTTTTTTCTTATTGATTCTGGCGTAAATCATTATGGATTTATATCCTTTATACAGAGGGCTATCGGTCTCAAGAACCGATGGCCGTAAAAGATCATCGCCGAAGTTTTTAATCTTTTTATAATAAAGAGTTTTGATCAACATGCCGCTGGCGGCATAACATCCAATGGTAACAGGCACCATGGTTTTTTTATCCACCTTCATCTTTAAGCTGTCATAGGCGATTGATGATGTTTTAGCTTTGCAATTGAGGATATATTTATCCGCTGTTTCTTCAAGAATGACAGCATCATATTCTGCGCTATAATCAAGACGCAATATGTCGGAATTGTTGAAAACACCACCTATCACCGACTGCAGGCTCGTGATGCGCAGCGGTCTCCCAACGCTGGGAATATAAAGCCACATGTTGTCGCCCAGCCGGAGGGTTGACCTCCCTTTCTCACTGGCAGGGGACAGAAACAGAGCGACCATCCTGTCCTGCCCTTTTTTTACCGTGTATAAAACATACTCCTTTTTACTGCCGTCCGGTTCGATGTTGATGAGCTTGCGGTACATTTCATAGGATTCAGGCTGAAGGTTACGATCCACCTGAAGCAGGATTTCATTGCCGTCAAGGGCTGCTGCCG
>CAYZXU010000048.1:2059-18461 GCA_964482535.1 uncultured Desulfobacteraceae bacterium
CTTGCAGCCTTAAAAGCCGGCTGCAGGCTGGCTAATACTGAAATGCCGATAACAATCAAGCCAATGGTAATTACATCCCCATGTCCGATGACAGGAGCCAGCAACAGGTCGGATTGCCGTCCGAAGTTAAAGGTTATTTCAGCGGCATTTATGGTGGCAATGCTGATCAGGCTGATAATTGTTCCTGCAACTGTTCCAAGCACGCCAAGCAGAAAGCCCTCGGTCACGAACAGGACCATAATTTTGCCGGGCAATGTACCAATGGCGGAAATGGTGCCGATTTCATTAATCCGCTCATATACAGCCATGACCATCACATTCATTATGCTGACCAGAACAATGGACACAAGCATGATTTTAATGAAAAAGGTCATGAGGTCAATCATTTTTGCGATATTGTAAAACGGTGTCAGCTTTTCCCAGGTGTGCAATTCAAATACCGGCTTATCCTGCTTGTCTTTAATGGAAGCAAGCTCTTCCTTGAGCCTGGAAAAAACCGGTGGAAGATCATCCATGCTTTTAAGCCGGATTGCTATTTCACTGATTTCAACGCCATGGATGCGCAGCAACTCCCTGGCATCATTTAGATGAATAACCCCATCCCTGCCTCCTGGGCCGGAAATGCCTTCAAGTACACCACTGACAGTGAAAGTCTTTCCATTAACAGAGCCGTCCTTGTTATTGGCCACCAGTACAATGCTGTCACCAACCTTCACCTTCATGCCCTTTGAAATCAGTTCGGGAATGAGGATTTCACCTTTTTGCAGCAAAACATCTTTCTTTTGTCCTTCAATGATACGGTCTAAAAGCAAGGGAACGGTCTTGATTTCTTGTTCAGGGATGACGGCGTTGAGCCTGATGTTGGTGGTTTCAGTAAAATTGCTGAACATGGCCCCAAGTTTAATGCGCATAGAAAAAGATTCAACAGCATCCACATTGCTTAAAATCTTTTTTACCTTTGTAACCTGATGTTCATTAAGATTACGATTAAGCGGCAGGTTGTCAATGGATGCCAGATAACCTCTGCGATGAATCTGTAAATGGCCGATCATGGAGTCTGTGATCTGGCCGACCATCATATCCTTAAAAGATCCTGTTACGGAAATATAAAGCAGTACCGCCACCACACCCATAGTGATCAGCGCAGATGTTAGTATTGTTCGCCGCTGATACCGGCGAAGATTTCGGGCTGCGATCTTAATAATATTAAACATGAGCCCCCCCGTTGTTGTTTTGTAGAAGCCTGCCGTCTTCAAGTGTAAAAATTATTTCTGCGTTCCGCACCACCCTGGGGTCATGGGTAGAAAAAATAAAGGTGGTGTTTAATTCATCCCGCATCTTTTTCATGAGATTGATAATCCGGCTTGCCGTTTTCCCATCGAGGTTAGCAGTCGGCTCATCGGCCAGCACTAATTTGGCATTGGTTACCAGGGCGCGGGCAACCGCTACCCGCTGTTTCTGACCACCCGATATCTGGCTTGGATATTTGACAGCCTGATCCCCCATGCCAACGGCTTCGAGAAGATTTTGCACCTGTTTTTTGCGCTTCTGTTCGGACCAGTTTTGCACCATGAGTAACGGATATTCCACATTTTCAAAGACCGTCAACACTGGAATCAGGTTAAAGTCTTGAAACACGAAACCGATATGTTTGCCTCTGAAGCGCGCAGCCTGTTTACGATTCATATTGGCAATGTCCTGTCCCACGACCTGTAAATAGCCGCCTGTAGGCGGATCGAGGCAGCCAATCATATTGAGCAGTGTGGTTTTACCGCTGCCGGAGGGCCCGACAAATGAAACAAAGGATGCCGGTTCAATGCTGAAATTTACACCTCGAATGGCCTTAACCGTAATTTCACCGATCTGGTAAGTTTTTTCTAAATTGTCTGCAGTCACTAATGACATGATTTTTTCCTTGCTTTGCCGGATATTTTGAAGTTGAATACAAGAAGTAACTGTTTTATTAATTTTACTGATAGATAGGTCGATATGCAAGAATAATAGCTTAATTTTTTTAATAATTTTGAGAATTCCGGTGTAGGACAGTGCTATCATGAAGTGAAGGTCACGTGCTTACTGTTATTGGTTATTTTTTTATTTTGCTGAAAAATAATCATGAGGATGCCCTTTCTGCGTTTTTAACTTAAACTATGCCTCTGCAAAGATGAAGCTTGGCAAGAACGTAAAATATTTTACTGAATTTGTGGTTGAATCGCTTGAATAATGGGGTTTGAGTATGAAGATAGAATCTTTAAAAAAAATAAAAAAGGATTTAAACCAATGGCGGTAATTCAAAAATGAATGCTTTTCAAGGAGCTATACTTGGGATAATTCAGGGACTCACAGAGTTTCTGCCCGTGAGCAGTTCAGGTCATCTTGTTATTTTTCAGCATATATTCGGCTTAAAACAGCCTGAACTTTTTTTTGATGTCAGTGTTCATATGGGAACCCTGGCTGCAATTATGGTTCTGTTTTGGCGTGATATACAGAAAATAATTATCGCTGTATTCAGATTTCTTAAAAAGCCTTCAGTCGGAATAGAGAATGATCCTGATTTAAAGTTTGCCTTTCTTATTATTGTGGGTTCTGTTCCAACTGCAATTATAGGGCTTTTATTTCACGAAATTAAGGACAAAATATTTTCTTCGATTACGCTCGTGGGAATAATGCTTTTAATTACAGGTCTGATATTACTTGCCACACGATGGATAAAAAAAGAGGGGAAGGGGGTTGCTTCCTTTTCCATGACCAATGCCATTATAATAGGAGTTGTACAGGGCTTTGCTATTCTCCCTGGAATATCAAGGTCAGGCTCTACCATCAGCGCAGCGCTTTTTCTTGGCATAGACAGAGCAACAGCCGCAAAATATTCTTTTCTTTTATCAATTCCTGCAATTATTGGGGCAGAGCTGTTAAGTCTCAGGGAGATTGCATTTGATTCTATTCTTGCCTTTAAAACTGTTTTTATCGGCACGGCAATATCTTTTTTTGTTGGTTATTTTGCTCTTGTTTTGCTTATGCGCATAGTAAACAAAGGGCGTCTTTATATTTTTGCACCGTACTGTTTTATAATTGGAATCGTAACTTTGTTTTTTTCTGCGGCATAAATGTTGATAAACTCGTAAAAACTAATATCGATGGCTAAGGAGGCTATAATGAATCCAGGTATGTTCAGAGAATACGATATAAGGGGAATTGCCGGCAAGGATATGACCGAAGATGATGTGGTTATTATTGGAAAAGGAGTAGGAACTTTTTTAAGAAAAAATGGGGCTTCAAAGATAGCTCTTGGTCGTGACTGCAGATTAACTTCCGATTCTTATGCAAAAAAATTTGCTGAAGGGCTTGCCTCAACAGGTTGTGATGTTACAGATATCGGTATTTGCACAACCCCTGTTCTTTATTATTCCATTAAACATCTAAAGCAGGAAGGCGGAGTAATGATTACGGCAAGCCATAATCCCCCTGAATATAATGGTTTTAAACTATGCCTTGGACTCGATTCCATACATGGAAAAGACATACAGAAAATTCTTGGTATAATAAACGAGAAAGCATTTACTCAGGCAGGACCGGGCTCTGTCTCAACAAAAGATGTTATCCCTTCATACCAGGCATATATTGAAAATAATATAAATATCTCAAGACCGTTAAAAATAGGCGTTGATGCCGGAAACGGGACTGCCGGAGTAGTGGCTTTACCTGTCTTGAAAAATCTTGGCTGCGAGGTTCATGATATTTTTTGTGATATGGACGGCAGCTTTCCGAATCATGAAGCAGATCCCACTGTTTTAAAAAACATGGAAGAGCTTATAAAAATGGTAAAAGAAAAGGGGCTTGACCTTGGTATCGGGTACGATGGAGACGGCGACAGGATTGGGATTGTTGATGAAAAAGGGAATATTATATTTGGAGACAAGCTTATAATAATTTTTGCCAGGGAAATTTTATCAAGAAAACCTGGAGCGGTTTTTATCTCTGAAGTAAAATGCTCCAAGGCAATGTATGACGATATAACCAAACATGGTGGAAAAGCTATTATGTGGAAAACGGGGCATTCTTTAATCAAGGCTAAAATGAAAGAGGAGAATGCAGAGCTGGCAGGCGAGATGAGCGGTCATATGTTTTTTGCAGACAGGTACTTCGGGTTTGATGATGCAATATATGCTTCATGCAGGCTTCTCGAAATACTTGCAGACACAGGAAAAACAATCTCGGAACTTTTATCTGATGTTCCGAAAACATATACCACTCCTGAAATTCGGGTTGAATGTCCGGATGAAACAAAGTTTGAGGTAGTAAAAAAGATAACAGAGCATTTTCGCGAACTGAACGATGTTATAGATATTGATGGAGTCAGAGTTGTTTTTCCTGACGGCTGGGGGCTTGTTCGTGCATCCAATACCCAGCCGGCTCTTGTACTCCGTTTTGAAGCAGAGACAGAAGACAGACTTGGAGAAATAAGAAATCTTGTGGAGTCGGCGCTGGCTGATATTCAAAAATAAGAGCTGGCTGATATTCAAAAATGAGATATTAAAAGGAGACACTAATTGAATCAACAGCAAACAGGGTACAGATGGGTTATACTGATAGTACTGTTTTTATCCCAGGTTATTCTTTCAATTGCAGCTTATGCATGGGGTCCCCTTGGCCCTTTTCTAAAAAAATCACTTCTGCTTAATCATGTTCAGATAGGCTCTCTCACATCTACTCTTTATTTAAGTTCCGTTATATTCGGTATCCCTGCAGGCATAAGCGTGGACAGATGGGGAGTGAAGCTGAATCTTTTCATATGTCTTGCGCTCACAGGTCTTGCTATGACTGCAGCAGGTTTTATAAATCAATATAAACTGCTTGTTATGGTTTCAGTTGTGACAGGAGCAAGCTACGGGATGATTAACCCCATTGCTTCAAAAGGGCTTACTCTCTGGTTCGATCAAACCTTCAGGGCAACGGCTTTTGGCATAAGACAGATGGGCGTTACAGCAGGGGGCGCTGTGGCAGGTGTTTTGCTGATATATCTTGCACAGGCACGAAGCTGGCATACAGCGGTTTTTACTATTGGGCTTACTGCCATCAGTATGGGGGTCATGGGGCTTCTTTTTTACAGGGATATGCAGGTGGGCGCAGATTTAACAGGTAGAAAAGGAGATGGACAGAAAACAGGGCTGCTTGAACTCATGAAAAATCGAAATCTCATGTCGGCATCTGTAATGATGGCTTTTCTCGGTCTGGGTCAAAGCAGTATTTCCGCCTTCTGGGTACTGTTTTTAAAAGAACATTTAAACTTTACGCCAATGCTTGCGGGCACTTTTCTTGCTGTAACCATGGTCAGCGGCGGCGTGGGCAGGGTAGTGTGGGGAATAATAAGCGACAGACTCTTTGAAGGCCGCAGACTTCCTGTGATGAAAATTGTATGCGTCATGGCAATAGCAGGAACCCTGGCAACATGTTTCTGGTCACCTGCGCTGCCGGTTTACCTGGCATTTTTTGTTGCGGCAATACTCGGTTTTTCATTTCTCGGCTATCAGGGGGTTGCAGTTGTTATTATGGTCGAGGCCTGTGATCCTGAATCAGCGGGCAGGGCAACAGGCATTGGCGTAACAATAGCCTGGGTGGGCATGGTGTTAGGTCCCGTGCTCTTTGGCACCATTATTCGCTTTGGTTATCCTGCGGCATGGTTTTCTATTGCTCTGGCATCGGTGGTTGCAATGTTTTTGTGTTATATAATTAAAGAAAACAAGCATGAAGCCCACTTATAAAGATTTTATATGAAAATCAGCTGATTTCTTGACATTGCAGGGATAATGTGCAATCAATTGTGCAATAATTTATAGTATAAAAAATACTTTTCAATATGGAGATGCCGGTGATCAGGATAGGAATTATAGGCGGTTCGGGTCTTGATGATCCTAAAATACTTAAAAATGAAACTGAAATATTTATTGATACTCCCTTCGGGAAACCGTCCTCTGTCCTTACTTCGGGAACAATTAACGGTGTTGATGTTATAATACTCGCAAGGCATGGGAAAAATCACACCATTTCTCCTTCACAGGTTAATAACAGGGCTAATATTTATGCCTTTAAAAAACAGGGCATAACTCATATAATTGCAACAACTGCCTGCGGCAGTCTTAGAGAAGAGATCGGAAGGGGTGATTTTGTAATCCTTGATCAGTTTATAGATTTTACAAGGCACAGAGAAGTTACATTCTTTGATTCATTTGAAAAAGGGCTTAATCATACTCCAATGGCTGATCCTTTTGATTCTAAGTTGAGAAAAATACTCTATGAGACATCAATAGATATGGGGTTGAAAGCCCATAAAACAGGGACGGTTATAACTATTGAAGGCCCCAGATTTTCAACAAGGGCAGAATCTAAAATGTTTAAAATATGGGGGGCTGACGTAATAAATATGTCCATCGCTCCGGAAGCTATTCTTGCAAATGAAGCCCAGATTCCCTATTCAGCCATTGCAATGGCAACGGATTATGACTGCTGGAAAGAAGATGAAGCTGTTGTTTCATGGGAAGAAATTCTTGATGTTTTTAATAAAAATGCAGATAAGGTAAAAAATTTGCTTATAAATGCGATTGGTAAAATAGCCTGCCGGAGAGATAATGATGAATCTTAAAGAAAAAATCAGAACTGTTCCTGACTGGCCTGTCAAGGGCGTAATGTTTAGAGATATAACCACAATTCTTCAGGAACCTGAACCGTTTGTAGAAGTCTGTGATATATTTTACAACCGTTATAAAGATATTAAGATAGATAAGGTTGTAGGTATAGATGCCCGTGGATTTATTTTTGGAGCAGTGCTTGCCTATCAACTTAAAACAGGATTTGTCCCGGTCAGAAAAAAGGGGAAACTCCCCCATAATACAATAACAGAAGAATATGACCTTGAGTATGGCAAAGATATTGTGGAGATGCATGAAGATGCAATTTTACCAGGAGAAAACGTATTAATTATCGATGATCTTATTGCAACCGGCGGGACAATGTCCGCTGCAGTTAAATTTGTTGAAAAGCTTGGTGGCAATATTATTGAATGTGCATTTCTTATTGAACTGCCTGATCTTAAAGGCAGAGACAAAATTAAAGAGTATAAAATATTTGCCATTATGGAATTTGAAGGCGAATAGCTCTCATACCTTGGCGAGTACAACAAAAGCAGTTCTTTCATATAAAAAATATACAGGTGAATTATATCATGAGAATCAATGAAATAAAAAACATATTAAAGGCAGAGGTATTGTTCGGTGAAACTGCAATGGAGAATTCTATAGTTGCAGGAGGCAGCGCTGATCTGTTGGATGACATACTTTATGCAGCAGCAAAAGACTGTGTGCTTCTCACAGGAGCTGTTACCCTTGACAGTATAAGGAAAGCAACAGTTGCCGAAATAGGGGTAATTGTCATGGTGAGGGGGAAAGAAATTGACAAAAAAATTCTGAAGCTGGCCAAGGAGAATAATATTCCTGTGCTGACAACAGACTTTTCACTTTTCGTTGCAAGCGGCAGACTCTATTCCGCCGGCCTCAGAGGTCTGGACGGCACATGGTAATTTTCCATGGAAAAGTAATTTTATATAAAAGCAGGAGCATATATTATGTTTGAAGCAGTTTGCATGATGGGTGGTTTAGGCATTATTGTTGGGGCGGGTCTGGCAGCGGCGTCGAAAATTTTTTATGTATATGTGGATCCTTTAATACTTGCAGTTGATGATGTTTTGCCAGGCGCAAATTGCGGTGGATGCGGGAAGCCTGGATGCGCCGCTAATGCTGAGGCTATTGTGGCAGGAGAGGCCGCTCCCAATTCATGCGTAGCTGCCGGACCTGAAGTTGCCGAAGCCATAGCAGCCATTATGGGTGTTTCAATCGAAGCAAAAGAACCGGATTTCGCAAAGACCGGATGCACATACGGTGTTGCCGAGGCAGATACAAAATTTATTTACGATGGTTTAAGCGACTGCAAAGCTGCAGCAATGCTCAGCGGAGGCATGAAGGTCTGTTCCATAGGGTGTCTTGGGCTTGGAAGCTGTATTAAGGCCTGCCCTTTTGACGCGATTTCGATGGGGCCTCACGGTCTGCCTGTTGTTGATGAAAAACTTTGCACAGGCTGTGGAACCTGTGAAAGGGTATGTCCTAAAAACATTATCAAACTTTCATCCGTAACGAGAAGAATTTTACGGGAATATACCACTGAAGATTGCACTACACCCTGTCAGAGGTCTTGTCCGGCCGGAATAAACATAAGTGCATATGTAGGTCATATAGCTAAGAAAAATTATCATGAAGCGGTTCAGGTTATCAAGGAAAGGAATCCGTTCCCCACAATAATCGGCAGAATCTGTCCGCGGCCCTGCGAGGACAGTTGTAGGCGTCAACTGGCCGATGAGCCCGTGGCAATTAACTTTCTTAAGCGCTTTGCCGCTGATTATGAAAAGGAAACAGGCTCAAGGATACTTCCCTACAAGGCGCCTGACACAGGCAAAAAAATAGCAGTTATAGGCGGCGGAGTTGAAGGTCTGTCAACATCCTTTTTTGCTGCCCGTTTAGGACATGAACCAACAATATTTGAAGCAGGTTCAAAGCTGGGGGGAATACTCAGAACAGCCATAGCAAAGTACAGACTTTCCGATGAAATATTAGACTGGGACATAGAAGGTGTTATGGAAATGGGAGTAAATGCCGAGACCGGGAAAACTCTTGGCAGGGATTTTACGATAGCATCTATACTAAAAGAGGGGTTTGAGTCTGTTTTTATAGCAACAGGAGGATGGGACAGCCGTTTGTCAAGGGCCAAAGAGTCTCTCATTGAAGAACAGATACCCGGCGCTTTTCTGCTGCTTGATTTTATAAATAAGGCCAAAGAAAATAGTATCACATGCAGTTCCGATGTGGTTATAGTCGGCGGGGGAAGCATTGCTGTTGACGCAGCAATGGCCTGTAAAGATATGTACGCAAAAAACATCACAATAATCTTCAGGGAAACACAAGGTGAAGTTCAGATTGAAAATGAGGATATTGAAAAAGCTTCAGACAATGGAATAAAGATAATATTTAATTCGGCAATGGGAAAAATTTATGGTCAGGAAAATGAGCTCTCCGAAATCGAATGCATAGATCTAAAAAACAGGTCAACAAATAATATTACCGTAAAAACTTTAATTTTTGCATCAGGCAGATTCCCTGAACTTATTTTTATGAAAACAGGCGCTGACAGCGAATCGGATGATTCAGCAGAAAAAGCTTATGATGGTCGATGGGAAGGATTCGAGCCTTATAAACCGCCTGCATCAAACAGTGAAGCCGGTCTGTTTGCAAAGGGTGACGTTATTACAGACTATGGAGCAGCAATAAAAGCCATTGCAGCGGGACGCAGAGCCGCAGCTTCCATTCATAAGGCAATGTATAACATACCATTATCATTGCCGGAGAATGTGCTTACTCTGGAAACCTTTGTGCAAGATGTATATCATCTTGAAAATGTTGAACCCATGCCGCGTAAAATTATGCCTGTTTGCAGCAGTCAGGACCTTGAAGACTGCTCAGATATAGAGATGGGTTTTGACGAAGAAACTGCTGTCAAAGAAGCTGAAAGATGCCTTCAATGCGGTCTTATATGTTATAAACACTCTTAGACCGTCACATAAATAATTTCACTGCGTTATCGGTCGGAGATATACTATCAGTATTATCTCCTCTCTCTGGCCTTGTGAAATTTATTATGTGACAATCTATAGAACATAAACTGTTATGGCAACTGAAAAAGGGATTGTAACCCATATAAACTCAAAAACTGCATGGGTAGAGGCTGAAAAAAGCTCTGCCTGTGAAGGATGTTCATCACGAGATTCATGTCATCTTATTGATGACGGAAGTGGTAAAATGATGAAAGTTGAGGCTCTAAATCCTGTCGATGCAAAGGTGGGCGACAGGATTATGCTCAGCTTTGAGACAGAATCACTTATGAAAATTTCTTTTCTTTTATATATATTCCCAATTATTTGTATGTTTGCAGGAGCTTTCACAGGTCAAATGATTGCATCCGCGTTTAACATCAACGAATCAGCCTTATCAGCTTTTCTCGGCATTCTATTTCTTGCAGGCTCACTTTTTTTTGTAAAATCAAAGGGAAATAAAATGGCTAAAAGGGATGAGTATAAGCCAAGAATCATAAAAATATTATAAGGTCGAGCCTTTATTGCATTTAAAGATAATCCCGGCTGCAAGGGCAATAAAACCGCTTATAATAAAAAGAGTAAAAGAGTCTGTTTTTTCATAAAGATACCCATTAATAAAAAAACCTGTCATCAGTCCAAGCCCGTAAGTTAAAGCATTATTTATTGCCTGCCCCATGGTTTTGGAACCTTCAGGAGTCAGAGAATCCATATAAAGAATACTTGCCATATGAAAAGCTCCATAAGTTACTGCATGCAGCAATTGTGAAAGAAGTATGGCCGCAGGAGACTGGATAAAAAAGAGTAAAAACCACCTGATTGACGCCATAAAAAAAGAGAATGTCAGAACGTTTTCCATTGAAAATCTTTTAAATATAAAATCAGATTTTATCATGACAAAAATTTCGGCAAAGGCTGCCAGCGCCCATGCAATACCGATAAATGAATTATTATATCCCATGTTTTCTATATGTATGGAGAAAAAACCATAATAAGCGCTGTGGCTGACCAGCATAAGAAAAGAACAGAAAAGAAAAATAATAACACGTTTGTTTGTCAGGATTTTTTTGTCGGTACCTGCATTTTTTTCTTTTTTTATACGCGTATCAGGTATTTTAACAGATACAAGAGACAGCAGTATGGAACCTGTAAGTATAAGGCCAAGAATTATATTAATGGAATATATATCGATGAGATATCCCTGAATAATGACAATTAATATAAAAGAGATTGAACCCCACGCCCTGATTTTTCCATAATTTTTTTTTTCTTTGCCAAGAATATCCAGGGTAAATGCCTCAAGAAAAGATATTATTGGGGCATAAAACATTCCATAACATATTGTAATAACAAGCATTGGCCAAAAAGAGGTCGTGTGGAAATAAAAAATCCATATCCCTGTACATATAAAATTGCACAAAATATATATGCGCTTTCTTGCTTGATACCTGTCAGCCACCTTGCCCCATATTAAAGGAAAAAAAACAAGGGTTACAGAACGCACTGCAGATAGTGCCCCTATTTGAAAACCGCTGAGTCCGATATGATAACAGTAAAGGTTAAAATATGGCAGAAAGATTCCCAATGTTCCAAAATATATAAAATATTGGGAGCTGATCATTATTTTTTTTGATTTTATTGAATTATAATCCATTTAAAAAAACCGCTGAAATTAAGAAAAAAAATAACCGGCAAAAATCTACCGGGCATTACTGAAAAAAACATTATTATTGACCAAATTTTTATTACAGTATAGTTGAACTTTATATTTTTTTATTTTTTATGAGTTTATCAATATTATATTTATTGTTTTTTGTATAATAAAATCTTCGAATATTTTTTAAGAATTTTGAAACTAATGGAAATCTGTACAATATGATACAATCCATCAGAGGTTTCAGGGATATACTTCCTGAAGAAATAAAAATATGGCAGAATATTGAAAGAACAGCGGCAGATCTTTTCGAAAACTTTGGTTTTAAGGAAATCAGGCTGCCTGTTCTGGAAAAAGCCGAGCTTTTTTCCAGAAGTATAGGACAGGATACTGATATTGTAGAAAAAGAGATGTATACCTTTCCGGATAGAAAGGGCAATTCTATTACAATGAGGCCTGAGGCAACCGCATCGGTTGTAAGGGCTTATATTCAACACAAATTATATGCAAAAGATCCTGTCCATAAGCTCTATACAATAGGCCCCATGTTCAGACGGGAAAGACCCCAGAAGGGCAGGTACAGACAGTTTTACCAGATTAATGCCGAGGTGTTCGGCGTTGATTCCCCTTTGATTGATGCCCAGCTTATAATGATCCTGATGACTCTTTTTGCCAGGTTAAATGTCACGGATGTTAAGCCCCATATAAATTCTCTGGGATGTGAGGAATGCCGTCCCAGGTTTAAAGAAGCGCTTTCCGGGTTATTATACTCATCCGCCGACAGTCTTTGTTCAAACTGCATAAAAAGGAGCAAAACAAACCCGTTAAGGGTGCTTGACTGTAAAGTTCCATCCTGCAGGGAAGCGATGGCCAATGCGCCTTCAATACTGGATTTTTTATGCGCTGAATGCAAAGAGCATTTTGACACTGTAAAAGATTCCTTAGAAAGCCTGAATATCGAGTATGAAGTTGACAAATTTCTTGTGAGGGGTCTTGACTATTATACCAGGACGACCTTTGAAATCCAGACAGGTTCACTCGGCGCCCAGAATGCCGTGGCAGGTGGAGGCAGGTATGACAAACTTGTCAAGGCTCTTGGAGGGCCTGAAAAATCGGCAACAGGTTTTGCAATAGGTTTTGACAGACTTGTGGAGCTTGTAGCCCTTAATAATTCAAGTGTGCAGTCAAAACCTGAACTGTTTATAGCCGCCATTGGAGATAAAAGCAGAGCAACTGCTTTCCATTGGGCAAACTCGCTTGCCCTTGATGGAATTAAAACTGAAATAGATCTTGGTGATAGAAGCTTGAAAAGCCAGATGAAACGCGCAAACAGGCTTGGAGCAAAGCATGTTTTGATTGTGGGAGAAAAAGAGCTTGAAGACGGGAATATTATTATGCGCAACATGACAACCAAAGAGCAGATTTTAATTCCTGTAAATGGTATTGTTGAAATTATAAAAGCAAAGCTTCAACCTTGAAAGGAGTAAATTAATTGCAGGACATTTTAGGGAAATTGAGAAGAACAAATACCTGCTGTGAGCTTGGCAGGAAAGACATAGGCAAAGTAGTAGTTCTCATGGGATGGGTACAGCGCCGCAGGGATCATGGTGGAGTGATATTTATAGATTTAAGAGACAGGGAAGGTATTACCCAGGTAGTATTTAATCCTGAAGAGAATCCGGATATTCATAAAAGAGCCCATGATATTCGAAGTGAATATGTTTTGGGAGTACAAGGCGTAGTCGGTTTAAGGCCGGAAGGGATGATAAACCCTGATCTGCATACAGGCGAAGTAGAAGTTATTGTGCAGGAACTTAAAATATTAAATGCTGCAAAGACTCCTCCTTTTCTTATAGAAGACAAAGTAGATGTTTCCGAAACAATACGTTTTAAAAATCGTTATATTGACCTTAGACGCTCACAACTGCAAAAAAATATTATTTTAAGGCACAGGGCAGCCCAGTCAGTCAGGCAGTATTTGAACAGTAATGGTTTTCTTGACATAGAAACACCGGTTTTAACGCGCAGCACTCCTGAAGGAGCAAGGGATTATCTTGTCCCGAGCAGGGTTAACCCCGGCCATTTTTATGCCCTGCCTCAATCCCCACAGCTTTTTAAACAGCTTTTGATGATTTCAGGGTTTGACCGTTACTATCAAATCGTCAAATGTTTCAGGGACGAAGACTTGAGAGCAGACAGGCAGCCTGAGTTTACCCAGATTGATATGGAGATGTCCTTTGTGGGTGAAGATGATGTGATTTCAGTTGCCGAAGGTATGCTTGAAAATATATTCAAGGATGTTTTACAAAAAAAGATTGCCCCTCCATTTCAGCGCATTACACATGCAGATGCTTTGGACAGGTACGGTTTGGATAAGCCGGACATGCGTTTTGACATGGAATTAAAGGACATATCAGACATAGTAAAGGATACGGGCTTTAAAGTTTTTTCAAGCGTGGTTAAAAGAGGCGGGATTGTTAAAGCTCTGAATGCAAAGGGGTGTGTGAAATTCTCCCGAAAAAAGATAGACGATCTCACAGAGCTTGTGGCCGTTTATAGAGCAAAGGGGCTTGCCTGGGTAAAGGTACGGGAAGATTCATGGCAGTCTCCCATAGCAAAATTTTTTACAGATAAAGAAAAAGAAGATCTTGCCGCTCGAATTCAGATGGAGCCCGGGGATCTTGTGTTTTTTGTTGCGGATCAGCCTGAAGTTGTAAATGAGGCGCTTGGTCATCTTAGAAATCATCTTGGCAATGAACTCGGGCTGATTGATAAAAATGAATTTTCATTTGTATGGGTTACGGATTTTCCTATGTTTGAGTATGATGAAACAGAAAAGAGATATCAGGCTGTTCATCATCCTTTCACAGCTCCCTTTGAAGAGGATTGCAGCCTCCTTGAGGATGACCCCCTTGCTGTAAGATCAAGGGCCTACGACCTTGTTTTGAACGGTTCTGAAATAGGCGGCGGCAGCATTCGTATTCATCAAAAAGAGCTTCAGGAGAGGGTGTTCGCGTCCCTGGGCATGAAACGGGAAGAGTATGAGGATAAGTTCGGATTTATGCTTTCAGCTCTTGAATCAGGAGCGCCTCCCCATGGAGGAATTGCATTCGGTTTTGACAGGCTGGTGATGATTTTATGCGGTCAGCCCTCAATTCGTGACATTATTGCGTTTCCCAAAACCCAGAAAGCAGCATGTACTCTTACAAATGCGCCGTCTGAAACAAGTAAAAAACAGCTTGATGAGCTTTATTTGAAAATCAAGACAGTTTTTAAAGAATAAAAACAGGGCACCGTAATATAAAAAATATTTTTGCTTGACTTTAGCATCGATTTTTAATATTAAAGTATTTTTTTGTCAATGATCCCCAGTAGCTCAGTTGGCAGAGCGAGTGGCTGTTAACCACTAAGTCCGCGGTTCGAGTCCGTGCTGGGGAGCCAACCATTACACTCAACGAATTTCGATTCACCAGGTTCGTTGAGTTTTTTTATGGGCAGTCTGAGATTGGGCTGCTCGAAGTATGATATCTTGCAATGGCCAGATGACCTGTCCTGCTCGTGCCATTCCACGACTTCAACCATCCTGTTTAACAGTTCCTTGAGTTTCTTCGGTTTTGCCTTCTCGATGACCTCCCGAAATGTTTTGAATGACTGGCTCATGACTTCAGACGAGAGTCTGTGTTTCTCTATCTTCACTATCTCGAAATCGATGGTTTTCAACCTGTCTTTTGTCGAGGCCTGTTTCGATTCCAGGGTTTCGATGCGTTTGTTTAATGAATCGAATGCTTTGAGGTTTCCACTCTCGATTGAATCTATTATCTGACTTAACTTATTATTGATATCCTGAAGATGGCTTGAGATACTTTTTTTGTCTGCCATCAGCTCATCTATCCTATGATTTCCATTCCTGTTTGCCTTGGCTATCATCTTGGATATCTCAGTTTCATCCGTTGTTAGTTCCTTGACCCTATCTAAGACAAAGCTCTCGATAGATTCTGCCGGAACGTATCTGGCATTACAACCCCCTGAATGTGCATTCTTTGTGCATTGGTAATAATAGTATCTGTTGGACCGGCTTATCCCGCTTTTGGGTGTCATTGCCGAGCCGCATTTCCCGCATGTAAGTATCCCTTGCAACAGATAGATATGCTTACTTGGGAGTTTATTGTTCGACCGGGTCTTCCTATTATGCTTTAGGATCTCCTGGACTTTCAAAAAGATCTTTTCATCAATTATTGCCTGGTGTTTGCCTTCATATAGCTGTCCCTTCCAGGTGATCTGTCCGAGATACACAGGGTTTTGAAGCATTTTTATGACCATCTGTTTGTTGAAAAGATTTCCGCCATGCTTCTTGCCGCGCCTTGATTCATAGACAGGCACCCTATAGCCAAGGTCATTGAGCGTTTTTTGAGCCTGCCCTGCTGAGCCGGTCTTGATGCAGAGCTCAAAAGCCTTATGGACAATCCTTGCATGCTCATCGCTTACCTTGAGGATGCCCTTCTCGTCTGGATCAAGGACATATCCAAGAATCCTGCCGCCGTTCCACAGGCCTTGCTCAGCCCTATACTGCATTGTCACAGCTGTTCTTTCTCCGGTCTGTTCTCTTTCAAGCTGTGCAAAAACAAGCACGATAGATAGCATGGCTCTGCCGATGGCAGTAGCGGTGTCAAATTTTTCATTGAGCGAGATGACCTCGACACCTTTATTCTGGAATTGATCCCAAAGGGATGAAAAATCTTTCAACGATCTTGTCAGCCGGTCAATCTTGTATATGATGACAGTATTGATTTTTCCGCTTCTTATATCTCCCATCATGCGTTGGAATTCCGGGCGATTGAGGTCTTTTCCGGAGCGGCCTTCCTCCCGATAAATGCCAGCAACCTGCCAGAGGCCGTTTTTGCCATTGTTTTCATATTCTACATATGCCTTGAGTTTTGATTCCTGGGCATCCAAAGATCCATCCTCGACATCGGCCTGTCGCAGGGTGGATACCCTGATGTATAGTGTCAGGGCCGATCTGAAAATGTAATTACCTTCCCGGACTGAAAATGCGTATT
>CAYZXU010000049.1:0-17649 GCA_964482535.1 uncultured Desulfobacteraceae bacterium
GCCTGGATGTCTTTATGCGCTTTCAGCTTTGCTATAACAGCGCTTAAATCCGTGACTTTTTTATCGTAAACCTCACTTGCAACAATTTTGATGCCGAAATCAGGCGCATATTTTTTAAGCTGCCCTTTGCCTGCCTTGCCAAACCCTGTATTACCGCTTATTACTGCAATTTTGGAGATTTTCATCCTGTTCATCTCCATAAAAATTTTATGAGCGGCGTATTTATCGTTCTGGGGAGTCTTAAAAACATACTTTGCCACAGGATTTACTATTACTTCTGCAGCCGCACATGATAAAAGAATGGTTTTTCCTTCCTCACAGATTTTTTTAATTTTTAATGTCTCTCCGCTTGTTGAAGGGCCTATTATGGCAAAAACTTTTTTTTCTTCAATAAGCTGCCTGGCAAAGGATATCGCTTTTTCAGGACTTCCGCCGGAATCTTTTATAATAAGCTCAATCTTGTTTCCGTTGATTCCTCCTGCTGCATTAATCTCTTCAGTCAGCATCTCAATTGTTCTGGCTTCAGGTCCGCCAAGAAAGGATGCTCCTCCGGTTACAGCGAGAATAGCGCCTACTTTAATTGTTTTTTCCCTGGCGTCGGCAGATGCAGGGGAAAACAACAGCATGCATAAAACAGCAACGATTGACACGCATGATAGAATTTTGAGTTTCACTTTTTTTGTCTCCTTAATATTGAATAAAATTTTTCCAGACTCAAATTGCATAGACCTCGCTGCCAGGCAGAATTTTTACCCCTGCCCCTGTTAAGGTTTCAATGGCAGCATCAAGTTCGTCAAATCTGAAGATAATAAGACCGCGCTTTCCATTTTTTTGCGAGAATGCATACATATATTCTATGTTGATTTTTGCATTTTTTATTATGTTAAGAACATTGGCCAGTTCACCAGGAGTGTCTGCAACCTCAACTACCAGAACATCGGTTTTATTTGCGGTAAAAGCGTTTTCTTTAAGAACTTTTATCGCTTTTTCAGTATCGTTGACAATAAGGCGCAAGATTCCGAAATCCGTTGTATCTGCTAAAGACATTGCCCGAATGTTAATATCATTTTCAGCCAGTACACTGGTTATTTCAGCCAGACGGCCAAATTTATTTTCAAGAAATATTGCTATCTGTTCAACTTTCATGATGCCCTCTCTTATAATTTGCGATTATCTATTACCCGAACAGCCTTTCCTTCGCTTCTCATAATTGTTTTAGGCTCAACCAGCTTTACCCTGCATGAAACTCCCAGTATGTTTTTAATATCTTCCCTGAGCTGTTTGCTCATATTTTCAAGACTTTTCACTGCGTCTGAAAATATTTTTTCGCTGACTTCAACCTGGACTTCCATTGTGTCCAGAGAGCCTTCCCTGTTGACTATTATCTGGTAATGCGGTTCAATCCCTTTAACCCCCATCAAGATCTTTTCCACCTGCAGGGGAAATACATTTACACCTCTTATGATAAGCATATCATCTGTTCTTCCCTTGATTTTGCTCATCCTTGCAAGAGTCCGGCCGCAGGTGCATGGCACATAGTTCAATGAAGAGATATCTCTTGTTCTGTAACGGATTACAGGGAAAGCCTCTTTGGTCAGGGATGTAAAAACAAGTTCGCCGGTTTCGCCCTGAGCTTTTACTTCACCTGTATCAGGGTCTATTATTTCAGGCAAAAAATGATCTTCGCCAATATGAAGTCCGTTTTGCTCTTCTATGCATTCGGATGCTACTCCTGGACCGAGCACCTCACTTAAACCATAGATGTCCATGGCTTTAATGTCGAGTTTTTTTTCTATTTCCTGGCGTATTTCTTCGCTCCAGGGCTCTGCTCCCAAAACTCCTATGCGAAGTGGAAGGCTTGTGGGGTCAACCCCCTGCTCAGCCATAATCTCTGCTATATTCAATGCATAGGATGGGGTGCATGTGATAACCGTTGAGCCGAAATCGCGCATAATCATAATCTGGCGCTGGGTATTTCCTCCTGAAATGGGTATTACAGTGGCGCCGAGATTTTCAGTGCCGTAATGAGCTCCGAGCCCTCCTGTAAAAAGGCCATACCCGTAAGCATTCTGAACCATATCACCTCTGTGTACGCCTGCCGCTGTGAGTGCTCTCGTCATCAGCTCTGACCAGGTTCTAATATCTCTCGCTGTATAACCCACAACAGTTGCCTGCCCGGTAGTGCCGGAGGAGGCATGAACTCTGACAACCTGCTCCATGGGAACTGTAAACAGACCAAAGGGATAATTTTTTCTCAAATCTTCCTTTGTTGTAAAAGGAAGCATGCTCAAGTCTTTTAGTGTCTTAATATCTCCGGGAGTTACGCCGGCATCCTCCATCTTTTTTTTATAATAAGGGACTGTTGCATGAACCCTTGTGATAAGAGACTGAAGACGTTTTAACTGTATGGATTCCAGCGTTTCGCGAGGAAGTGTTTCATATTCCTCATTCCATATCATAATATATTTCCTTTTCGTTAATTTAATTAAGTTCCGGCTAATTTCCGGCCTTTTCTGAACGCTTTTATATTTTCATCCACCTTCCTCGGTATATGCTCGGTAATTACCTTGATAAAAACCTCTTCAGGTACAGGAAGATAAGCAGACAGTACTCCCACAAGAGCGATATTAGCCGTTCTGATTTCGCCAACAGATTTGGCTATGGCAAAACCGTCAGCAGGAATATATTCAATTTTTCTTTTTTCCAGCTCCTTAAGTATATTCTCAGGATATTCCATTTTACCTGTGGCAACTCCAGGGGGAAGTATCTTTTGTGTATTTACTATTACCCTGCTGTCTGTATTTAAAAAAGGGAGATATCTGACAGCTTCAATGATTTCAAATGCAAGCTCTATATCAGCCGTTCCAGGATCAATAAGCGGCGAATATACTTTATCGCCATATCTTAGATGGGCAACAACAGAACCCCCCCGCTGAGCCATGCCGTGTACCTCACTCTTTTTTACATCAAACCCGGCTTCAATCAGACCATAGGCTGTTATTTCGCTGGCCAGCAGAATTCCCTGACCGCCCACACCGCAAAAGAGTATATTTCCATTCTCTTTCATTTTTTATATCTCCTTTTTAGTAATGGCTTCAAATTTACAAAGAGTTACGCATTGACCGCAGCCATCACAGAGCAGCTCATCTATCCGGGCATACCCTTTTTGCTTTTTCTTTTTAAGACCCAGCTTTTCAGCATCCAGCGCTGTTACAGGGTTCCATTGTATGGCAGGACATCCAAGCTTGAGGCACGCTCCGCATCCTGTGCATTCTTTAAGATCAGTTGTGCAGGGAGCTTTTTTATCCTTTTTTGCCTCGGGCAGAAGAACACATGGCGCCTGAGCAATAATAACCGAGGGCTCTGGCCTGTCTATCTCCTGCTTAAGAATTTTGTAAGTTGACTCTATATCATGGGGGTTAACCTTAACCACATTTTTTACGCCTATTGCGAGACAAAGCTTTTCAAAATCAAGGGCAGGCGCAGCATCGCCCTGAAGCGTAACACCTGTTGCAGGATTCGGCTGATGACCGGTCATGGCTGTTGTACGGTTGTCTAATATAATCACTGTGGAATATCCGTTGTTGTAAACTATATTAACAAGCCCTGTTATTCCTGAATGGATAAAGGTGGAATCACCAATAACCGCAACCATTTTTCCAATCCCTTTTTCTCCCATGGCTTTACTCATACCGTGTGATACACCTATGCTTGCTCCCATGCAGACACATGAATCAATGGCAGACAAGGGAGGAAGAAAACCAAGGGTATAGCAGCCAATGTCTCCGGCAACAAAAACATCGAGTTTTGACAAGTTATAAAAAATGCCCCTGTGGGGACATCCCGGACACATATTGGGCGGCCTTGGGGGAAGCTCAACAGAATCAAAAACAGTCTGGTTTTTAATTGGGTCAATTGCGTTTTTAATGATAAACTGGTTCAGCTCTCCTATTGCAGGAATTACCTCTTTGCCCTTACAATCTATGCCCATCGCCTTTATGTGAAGTTCAAAAAAAGGATCGAGCTCTTCAACAATATAAAGCTCATCAACCTGATCTGCAAAGCTTTTAATCATTTTTTCAGGCATGGGCCAGGTCATGCCGAGTTTGAGTATGGAGGCTTCCGGGAAAGCGTTTTTAACGTAAAGGTAGGAGATTCCCCCTGTGATAAAACCGGTTTTTTTATCGCCCCATTCAATGCGGTTATATGAAAATGTTTCCGCAAAATTTTCTAATTTTTTCAGCCGTTTTTCCAGTTCAACACGCTGTTTTCTGGCATTTGCAGGAAGCATGACAAGTTTGCCCGGGTCTTTAACTATACCGGCTTTTACACTTGAAGCCTCTTTATTGCCTGTTGAAACAAGACCCTTTACATGGGATACTCTCGTTGTAACCCTGAGAAGAACAGGAGAGCCGAACTCCTCGCTTATGGAAAAAGCTTTTTTTAAAAATTCTTTTGCCTCTGAAGGATCAGAAGGCTCCAACATGGGCATCTTTGCTGCAAATGCATAATTCCTGTTATCCTGTTCATTCTGTGAGCTGTGCATTTCAGGGTCATCGGCAGTTATTATAACAAGGCCGCCGCGGCTGCCTGTGTATGAGGCTGTAAACAGGGGGTCTGCCGCAACATTAACTCCCACATGTTTCATAGTAGCCAATGCCCTGACTCCGGCAAATGAAGCGCCAATGGCAACTTCCAGCGCCACTTTTTCATTTGGAGCCCATTCGGAATATACATCTTTATATGTCGCAAGGTTTTCCAGTATTTCCGTTGAAGGTGTCCCTGGATAGCCTGACGCAACCTTAACGCCTGCCTCAGATGCACCCAGGGCAATGGCCTCATTTCCTGAAAGCCAGAAATTGTCATTATTGTTTCGATTATTTTTTTTAATCACGTATTTTTCCTTAAAATCCAAAAGGTTCAAGTAAAAAAATAAATTTTATACACCATAATGGGTGGTCAAATTACTTGCTTTTTGCGGCAGATGATATATGAAATCATAAATTTGTGTCAAGGAGAAAACAGGTTTAAACAGGCACCAGGAAATTAAAAACTGATTTTTAATTTCATTATACTAATTTTTTTAAATAAGGAGATAGACAAAAAGATGAAAAAATGTTTGTTGTTATTTTTGGTTGTTTTGCTGGCAACTCCGGCATTTGCATTTGAGGTTTCAGATTTAAAATTTGGCGGCCAGGTAAGAATGCGCGGGTATAATCTTCAGAATATGTGGGACTTGGACGATGATAAAGACGGAGACAACTGGTCTGTTTTCAGACTTAAAACAAGCCTTTATGTGAGCATGGCTCTTGATGAGGATGTTACAGGATATGTGAGAATATCAAATCAGAACTACGGTGAAGGCGTCAGCTATGATGAAGATAATAAAAGTAATAAGACTTTTGTAGATAATGCCTATATTAATGTAGATAATTTTTTTAAACTTCCCGTAACCGTCAGAATCGGACGTCAGAACATTATGTATGGATCAGGCTTTGTGCTTTTTGACGGCAACTCTCAGTTTGCCTCAACATCCATATTTTTAGACGGTGTAAAGGCAAGCTGGCATATCACGGATAAGATGCAGCTTGATGGCCTTTATTTCAAGGATGAGGAGAATGACCGTGACAACGATGCCGATGACGACATAACCCTTGCAGGTGTATATTTTACGAATAAGGAATGCCCTTTAACAGGCGCTAAGCAGGAACTCTATATCTTAAACAGAAAGGACGACAATCTTGATAAAGATATTATCATGTATGGCATGAGAATATCTGACAAATTTGCCTTTGGTCTTGATTATTCCGCTGAAGTTGCAATACAAAAGGGTGATTTTTCATCTACGGAAGACCAGGACGCACTTGGCTATAAGCTTGATTTAGGGTATACTGTTAACAAATGTACTGTTAAACCCAGATTTTATCTTGGGTATGTAGCCTTGAGTGGTGATGAAGACCCCAATGATTCCGACAATGAGTCATGGGATGTTTTTTATGGTGGATGGCCCCAGTTCGGCGACCTGCTTGCCTGGAGGTATCTTAATATAGGTGATGGTAATAATATTACACATTATGATCCAAACTATAACAAAGGCAGCAGCACAGGCGGCGAAGCAGTTTATTCCAATATAGAGATGGCCACAATAGGGGCAAGCGCTGTTTTTTTTGAAAAACTTTCAGCCAATATATCATATTCCCTGCTTACTGCTGATGAAACAATAAATGGCATTGATGATGATCTTGGCGATTATTATCAGCTCAAACTTAAGTACAAATACTCAAAAGCCTTGAGTTTTTCTGTCTATGCGGCAATGATAGATCCTGGCGACGCTTTTGATGGCGTTGATAATGATGATGCCACTGAAATTTACTGGGAAGCTGATTTGAGATTTTAAAAAAAATTAAGTTTAAGCCTGGTTTTGTATGCAATAACTGCAAAACCAGGCCAGACTTTTTGGCGCTCCTTATCTTTAGGATATAATAAATTTGATATTTTATGACGGCACATACAGGCTTTGCAGAAAGAAATGTGATAGTGCAAGAGGCGCCGGCATTAAAAATGCTGATAAATATGCCTGTGCGTGGAGAATAAGAATTATCGATTTTTCCTTGAGCCAGCCGGAATTTAAACATCTGCGTCCCTATGCCGTGGTAGCCGTTCAGACTGGTGAACCTTTTTTTAAAATCAGTTGCGCTGAAAGCATTGGAAAAAGGATATGCAAAGATTTTAATCTGGATCCATGCAGAGTTTTATGGATAGAATTTTTAAAAAATAAAACAGATAAATGCCTTACGGCAACTTTTAAACAAAAGTCAGGTTTCGGCCATGGGGCATATTATCATGTAAACTGGCGGCCGGCAGCTTCTAATGAGATTGCGGCAATCAGGCCTTTTATTTCTGAAGCAGGCCATGGAATACTTTAAAAAAAACAGAATGTAAATTTTCTAAAAGCCCTGCCTGAATTTTATCCAGGTCTTCCTTGATTATTGCCGCAAACAGTGTCTCAAATGATTTGTCAAAAGCGCAGCAGTATATTAAAATATGTATTTATATTAAGGTAAAAAACATGATTAATTCACGCCAGGAGAATGAAGCAACAAATTTGAGTGAAAGTTTATTTAAATTAATAAAAGAGGTTATGCCGGAAGATGAGCAGATATCTCTTTTGGAAGCGTTGGAGGCAAGAAAAAATACACGCAGGGACAGCCCAAGAAAAAAATATTCCATGGATATAAACTATAGCACAGAGGGATCTGAATATCAGGGTTATCTTAGAAATTTAAGTGTTAGCGGAGTTTTTATTGAAATTGATGAATTTGATGACAGCATAGAAGATTTGACCCAGGGTCAAAAAATTTTCATGACCATTCCCGATACCGGTCATAACAAATATGTGAAGGCAAAGGGAACCATCGTGAGAATATCCAGCGATGGTGTAGGTGTAAAATTTGGTTGACAAGCTGAGCCAGGTTCAAAACGCTCCCTTTCGCCCGATCTGTGGCGTCAGGAAAAAATTTTAATCCTCGAAATACGGGAATGTATTCCTGCGGTTAAACTTTTTGCCTTTCTTGACCTCGAACGAAATTGAACATTTTGAATCGGCTCAGCACTAAAGGAGGTTTTTTTGTTTATGAAAAAAATTAATCTGACAAGGCAGGGAAAGGTAGCCATCTGTACAATTAACAGGCCTGATGTTAAAAATGCTTTGGATCTTGAAGCGTATTATGAATTTGAAAAGATCATGAAAGAGGTCAGGCATGATACGGATATAAGAGTTGTGGTTATAAACGGAGAGGGAACTTCTTTTTGCACGGGTCTTGATTTAAAATTTGCGGCGCAGATCGAACAGTTATCTATTATGGAGCTTGAGAATCTTATCAAACGGCTTCAGGATATATTTGCATTTGAAAAAATTGCCAAGCCTGTAATCTCGGCTGTTCAGGGTTATGCCATGGGAAATGGATGTGATATTGCCCTTGCGTCTGATTTTATTATAGCTGCTGAAAGCGCTAAAATGACAATGGCTTACACAAATTTGGGTTTGATTCCGGATCTCGGAGGAACATTCAGGCTTCCAAGACTTGTGGGTTTGGCAAGGGCAAGGGATTTGATACTTACTGGCAGAGAAATCAATGCACAAAGCGCCCTTGAGATGGGTCTAATTATCAAAGTGGTGCCTGATGATAAACTTATGGAACAAACAATGGAGTTTGCAGAAAGATTAGCCCAAAGACCGCCAATAGCCCTTGCATTGGCAAAAGAGGCAATAAATAAAAGCCTTTCATCCGATTTAAGCACTGTCTGTTCTCTCGAAGCATCAATGCAGAGTATCTGCCTTCAAAGCAACGACGTTAAGGAGGCCATAGCTGCATTTGCTGAAAAAAGAGAGCCTGAATTCAAGGGAAGATAAATGCGGGCTATCACTATGTTTTGTTTGTTAAGAGGAAGTCATGAAATTTTTTTTCTGTGTAATCGGTATGGTAATGATAGTTGAGGGTCTGCCCTACTTTGCATTTCCCGATAAGATGAAGCAGGTCGTGGAACAGATTTTAAAAAAACCGGACGGTTATTTACGGTGGTTTGGCAGTCTGCTTATGTTTGTAGGCTTATTGCTGATTTATATTGGTCGGAATTGATATGTTTTCCATATATGATTATAAGTATGATCTTCCTGAAGAGCTTATTGCACAAAAACCCGCTGAAAAAAGGGATAACTCAAGGCTTTTTGTTCTGGATCGCAAAACAGGCAGGATACAGCACAAAAAATTTTATGATATCTCTGATTTTTTTTCCCCATCGGATGTACTGGTTATAAATAATACCAGGGTGATTCCAGGCAGATTGCTGGGAAAAAAAAGCACAGGTGGGAAAGTAGAAGCCTTAATCCTTGATTACGCAGATGCTGTTGTTAAAAATAAAAATAATGGTGAATTTTTATGCAGGTGCCTTGTTAAATCTTCAAAACATTCAAGACCCGGCGCCTGTTTTTATTTTGACAATGGGCTGCAAGCCCAGGTGCTTGAAGATCTTGGGGATGGCATTTACTACCTGAAGTTTTTATTTAAGGGCGATTTTGAAAAACATTTGTACAAAACAGGAGCAGTGCCTCTGCCCCCCTATATAAAAAGAGGTATGGAATATGCTGATGACTGCAAAGATAAAATCAGCTATCAGACTGTATATGCATCACAAAAAGGAGCTGTCGCCGCTCCCACTGCAGGGCTTCACTTTACTGAAAAACTTCTAAAAAAAATAGAAAGCAAAGGGGTTTCCATAGCTTCAATTACCCTTCATGTGGGTTATGGTACATTTTTGCCGGTGAGAACCGAGGATATAAGAAGGCACAAAATTCATACGGAAAATTATTATATTTCAGAAAAAGACTCTGAAATTATCAACAGAGCCGCAGCAAGGGGGGGGCGTGTTATTTCAGTGGGAACCACATCTGTGCGTACACTGGAATTTTCTTCAGACAGCAGCGGTCATGTGCCGGCAGGAAGAGGGGACTGTAATCTTTTTATCTATCCCGGCTACAGGTTTAAAACCGTAAATGCCATGATTACTAATTTTCATTTGCCCCAATCAACACTTATAATGCTTGTATCTGCTTTTGCAGGACGTGAAAAAATTTTGGAAGCATATGAAGAAGCCATAAAGGAAAGGTACAGATTTTACAGTTATGGCGATGCAATGTTAATTATTTAAAAATAGAAATAATGTTATGTTTAATTTTAAATTAGTTTCCAAATCAAGTGAATCAAGAGCCAGGGCAGGGCTTTTTGAGACAGAGCATGGTATTGTTGAAACACCTGTTTTTATGCCTGTTGGAACCCTTGCCACTGTCAAATCTCTTACACCCGAAGAACTTTATGCTGCCGGCGTACAGATAATTTTGGGCAACACCTATCATCTTTATCTAAGACCCGGGCAGCAAATAATAGAGATGTTTTCCGGTATTCATAAATTCATGAATTGGAACGGGCCTGTTTTAACAGACAGCGGAGGATTTCAGGTCTTTTCCCTTGCCAAACTTGCAAAAATTACAGAAGAAGGCGTCTCCTTTCAGTCTCATATTGACGGATCAAAACATTTTTTGAGTCCTGAAAAAGCTATGGAAATTCAGATATCTCTTAATTCTGATATAATAATGTGTCTTGACCAGTGCATTAAATATCCTGCATCAAGAAAAGAGACTGAGCAGGCACTTGAGCTTACAACCCGCTGGGCGCAAAGATGTAAAGATTTCTGGATAAATAATACCAAAACCCAAAATACTCTTTTTGGAATTGTTCAGGGAGGGATGTTCGGTGACCTTCGGGAAAGTTCAGCCAGGGCTCTTGTGGATATGGATTTCAAGGGGTATGCCATAGGCGGGTTAAGTGTTGGTGAGCCAAAAAATATGATGCTTGACATGGCAGAACTAACCTTGAACATGCTGCCTGAAAATAAGCCAAGGTATATTATGGGAGTGGGCAAACCCGAAGATCTTGTTGAACTTGTTGCCCGTGGGGCGGATATGTTCGATTGTGTAATGCCCACAAGAAATGCCAGAAACGGGCAGATGTTTATAGAATCAGGAACAATAAATATCTATAACTCGTGTTTTAAAGATGACACTCAGCCTGTGGATAAAAACTGCACCTGTTATACATGCCGCAATTATTCCAGAGCTTACCTGAGGCATCTTTTCATGTCAAAAGAGCTGCTGGTATACCGTTTAACCACAATACATAATATACACTTCTACATTAACCTTGTTAAGCAGATGCGAAAGGCCATATTAAACGATAAATTTGAAAATTTTGTCAGGAATTTTTATCAAAAAAGGAAAATTACTTAAAAATCTTGACAGATTGAGCATATGTTTTTAAATTATATTTTGATTTTGTTTGATTAATAGATATTACATGCCGTTTATTCTGGAGAATGTATTTATGGCTGAGTTTCATTATCAGGAGATACTGCCACTTGGAAAGGACAGAACAAAGTACAAATTGCTTACAGAAGATCATGTGTCTTTAACTTCATTTGAAAAAAAAGAAATATTAAAGATTGCTCCTGAAGGCCTTAGCCTTCTGGCACAACATGCAATTAAAGATGCCTCACACCTTATGAGGTCTGCACATTTAAAACTTCTCACAAAGATTTTTAATGATCCTGAAAGTTCTGATAATGACAGATATGTCGCGCTTGAGCTTCTTAAAAATGCTGTAATAGCATCTGAAGGAGTATTCCCCATGTGCCAGGACACAGGCACAGCTATTGCTATGGTGCTTAAAGGGAACAGGATCTGGACACCTTTTTCAGAGCATGAAGCAATTGCCAGGGGAATATTTAACGCATATGAAAAATATAACCTGCGTTATTCACAGAACGCCCCTCTTACCATGTACGATGAGGCAAACACAGGCACCAATCTTCCTGCACAGATCGATATATATCCCACAACAGGAGAAGAGTATAATCTCCTGTTTATTGCAAAGGGCGCAGGCTGTTCCAATAAGACCTTTTTGTACCAGGCCACAAAGCCTATTTTTGATTTTAAAATTCTGGCAAGTTTTATGAAAGACAAAGCCAAGATCATGGGCACTGCAGCATGTCCTCCTTATCATCTGGCATTTGTTGTGGGTGGAATTTCTCCTGAGATGAATCTTAAAACAGTTAAACTTGCTTCTGCAGGTTATCTTGACGAACTTCCGGTTAATGGAAATGAGCATGGCCAGGCATTCAGAGATAAGGTGCTTGAAGTGCTGCTTCTCATGATATCCCGTGAACAAAGGGTGGGGGCTCAATTTGGAGGGAAATATTTTTGTCATGATATCAGGGTGATACGTCTGCCGAGGCATGGCGCATCCTGTCCGGTTGGCGTTGGATTAAGCTGCAGCGCTCACAGGCAGATAAAGACAAAAATTACCAGAGAAGGGATCTTCATGGAGAAACTTGAAACCGATCCCGCCAAATATCTGCCTGTTCCGGCCTGGCTTGATGACAGGTCTGTTCGCGTGGATCTTGACAGACCAATGGATGAACTAAGAGAAACACTGGGAAAATATCCCATATCCACAAAAATTATGCTGAACGGTAAAGTTATCGTGGCCAGGGATATGGCGCATGCAAAGATAAAAAAGCGTCTGGACAACGGAGAGGAACTTCCACAATATCTGAAAGATCACATAGTATACTATGCAGGCCCTGCAAAAACCCCTGAAGGATATGCCTCGGGTTCATTCGGCCCCACAACCGGAGCCCGCATGGATCCTTATGTTCCGTTGTTTCAGAAGCACGGAGGCTCCCTGGTTATGCTTGCAAAGGGAAACCGTTCAAAGCAGGTTACGGAATCCTGTAAAAAACATTCAGGGTTTTATCTTGGCACCATAGGAGGTGTCGCCGCCAGGATAGGAAAAGAATGTATTACAAAAGTTGAACTTGTTGAATACCCTGAACTTGGCATGGAAGCAGTGTTTATGATCACATTAAAAGATTTCCCGGCTTTTATTCTGGTGGATAATAAAGGCAACGATTTTTACGAAAAGGTTCTCGATCTTCCCTTTGCCTATTCAGTTATGCCTCATATTACATAAGGACTTTAATATATGTCTGTTTTTAAATATCAGGAAATGTATCCCACAGGAGAAGATAAAACCGAATATCGCCTTTTGACGGATAAGTTTGTTCAAACAAGAACTTTTGAAGGTGAAGAGGTTTTAGAAATTTCAGAACAGGGTATTGTTATGTTTTCCCAGGAGGCATTCAGGGAGGCTGCTCACTTTCACAGAAAGTCTCACGTTGAAATGCTTTCAAAAATAATTGAAGACCCTGAAAGTTCGGATAATGACAGGCTTGTTGTATCTGAAATAATGGATAATTTAATTATTGCAGCAGACGGGGTCCTGCCCGTATGTCAGGATACGGGGGCTGCCATTGTTTTTGGAAAAAAAGGGACAAAAGTCTGGACAGATTTTTCTGATGAAGCGGCGATTTCAAGAGGTATTTTCAATGCATATACAAAGGATAATTTCAGATATTCCATACATTCGCCTCTGACCATGTATGACGAAAAAAATACAGGGTGCAATCTTCCGGCCCAGATTGATCTCTTGATTGACAAAGGCAGTGAATATAAATTTTTGTTTATGACAAAATCTGCAGGAACATCTAATAAAACTTTTCTTTTTCAGGAAACAAAGACAATTTTAGAACCTGAAAAACTTGTCGCATTCATGACACACGGGATAAAGACTCTTGGTACGGCAGCCTGCCCTCCATATAAAGTCGTCTTTGTCGTGGGTGGTACATCTCCTGAAGCAAATTTAAAGACAGTTAAATTGGCCACAGCCGGATATCTGGATAATATTCCTGAAAAGGGTAATGAGTATGGTCATGCTTTCAGGTGCAAAGAGCTTGAATCGCAAATGCTGAAAATATCACAGGATATGGGAATAGGAGCACAGTTCGGAGGCAAGTATTACTGCCATGATATTTTGGTGATACGCATGTCAAGACACGGCGGTTCATGCCCAATAGGTTTGGGAATAAGCAGCGGCATAGACAGCCATATTAAAGGCAAAATCACCAAAGATGGCCTTTTCCTGGAAAAGCTTGAAAAAGATCCCGGCAGATATATGCCTGAGCCCCGCCTGGTACACGATTCAGGAAAACCTTTTGACTTGAACAGGCCAATGGAAGAAATCGAGGCAGAGCTCGGAAATTATTCCGTTGGAACCCAGCTTAAGTTAAGTGGAAAACTTGTTGTTGCCAGGGATATGGCACATGCAAAACTAAAGGAGCTGATGGATAATGACGAAGAGATTCCCCAATATTTAAAAGAGCATGTGCTTTATTATTCCAGCCCTGCAAAAACTCCCGAAGGGTATCCGTCAGGCTCATTCGGCTCTTCAAGCAGTTGGAGAATGGACCCTTATGTGCCTGCTTTACAGAAAAACGGAGCATCCATGGTCATGATAGGCAAGGGAAACCGTTCAGATGTATTTAAGGAATCGTGTAAAATATACGGCGGTTTTTACCTTTGTTCCATAGGCAATACTGCTGCAAAGATCGGAAAAGATTATGTTATAAGTGTTGAAACCATTGACTATCCCGAGTTGGGCAGGGATGCCATATTTATGATAACTGTTAAAGATTTTCCTGTGTTTCTCGTTGTTGATGATAAGGGAAATGATTTTTTTGGCGCTGCTGCTTTAAAACTGCCCTTTTCTTCAACTGTTATGCCGAAAATATTATAAATGCTTGCAAATTAACCCTAAAGCGCTTGAGCCATGGCATCTTCAGGGTGAGGCTCAAAATCCGTATATATTATATGCTCCTGATGGTCTAATTGGTTGGGCAGCATACTCTGGAGCTGCAGGCAGCTATCTTCGAAAAAATTAAACATTATGTCGTTAAGCCTGTTTTGCAAAACAGGGTAGGAATAGTGCTTTGAAGCAAGTCTGTAATTAGTATCCACCATTGCTTTTTTTTGTTCAGATGATTTTAAAATTTTTTTTACGTTTTGCACAGTGTTCTCTGTTATAAATCCATCCATTGTCACAATATCAAAGCCTTTTGGTTCAATATCTTTTATAAAAGTATGATAACGGTTTATGAGTATCGGTTTTTTATGATAGATTGCTTCAAGAAAAGGATTGCCAAACCCTTCACAACTGCACGGATAGGTGATAAGATCGGCACCGGCATATAAATCTTTTAAAGAAAAAATGTTGTGGTCAGAATCAATATTTTTTTCTTTGTCTGAATTTTTAGCTTCGACAAGCAAAATATCCACTCCCTGATCCTTTGCATACTCTGTGAGCCACTCGGAATATTCAATATCTTCTTCTTTTGGCCTGTGTGTTATAACCAGTTTGCATGGCAGTCCATTAAGCCCCTTAACAAGCTCTATTGCATGCTCAACCCCTTTTTTCTTTACCAGTCGTGTGGGCTGTAAAATCAGTATTTCATCGGGGTCCATACCCAGGGATTTTTTTAGAGCATCCTGAGGCAGCATGTCTTGATGATGGGTGTTTTTGAAATCCAAAACATTCGGGATAACAACCGAAGAAATACCGGTGCGGTGCGCAAGTTCCTCCTGAACAACAGAATTTACAACAACATGCCTGATATTCGGCAGGTTCGGAGGGAAAGACATTCTTAGATAATCATTAACTGCATTAATGGAATAATCAGTCTTTTCCCAAAAGAAATTATGATGATGAGCAATTGTGGGTATCTGAAGTTCAGCAACAATTTCTGTGAATGCCAGCCCAAGCGGAAGATTTTCAGGATTGGAAAGAATATTCTCGGCAATTAAAATATCTATGTTAAATTTTTTGATAAAATCATATAGTTTTGCTTTTAAAAATTCTCTTTGTATATGGATTAATTCGGATACATATGGTTTTCGCTTTTTTTGCCCAAAAACCTGCTGTTTTATCCAGAGATTCAGAGCATGTTTGGTGTCAGCTTCAGGAACCCAAAAAACATTCTCAGCCTTTTGTTCAAAATTTCCTGCAAACCAGAATATTTTATGCCCGCTTTTTTGAAAAATATCCGCCCATTTTACAGATTCAATAGAAACCTTGTTGTCACCTGCAAAGCGTGTTGAAATAAACCCTATATTTTTTTCCATTAAATTTTCCTGTCCTAAAATTAAACTCTGTTTTTTTATTTCCGTCAATTATCAGGCAACATCAGCGCCAATTAAAATTTCCATTGACTGATTAACAAGTGCTTGAGCCTTAGCCTGAAGTTCACACAATTTTTTTTTGGAAGTTTCATCAAGTTCGTTCCAGTCTTTAAAAATCTGACCTGTTTTTTTTGACCCAAGATAAACTTCAGAATTATTCGATATTTCAAGTTCGGAATCATTAATTTTAATTATCATGGCAATATCTCCCTATAGTAAAATTGTTAAAGATATTGTTTGCACAGCAAAGAGTATGCCGGTTTTAAATAAAACAATTTTTTATAGAAAAAACACAGTGTTATAAGAATATTCCCATGCTTTATATATTCTTTTTTACTTTAATGTTGTGTATTTTATTTCATATTAGGTAACAGATTACATAATGAGACCTGTCAGCTTTTTATGTGAAATATAAACCAGTAAATTTAATATTATTGGGTTTGATGCTTTAAATTGTGGGAATCATCAGGTTTTCAGGCAGGTACTAACTAATCTGTTTTCTTTTAATAGCATCCAATTGGCAGGTCTCAATACAGTCCCAACACCCCATGCACATATCTTGAAATATAATGGGCGGTTCAAAAACTCCGTCTATCTGTTTGATAACTTTATGTGAGCACGCCAATACTGCTGCGCAAACACCCTTATCAGGATTGCATTTTTTTGGATTGCATATTTCATAATTCACTAAAGCAAATGTTTTTTTTTGTGCCATAGTATTTTATTTTCCAACAAAAGGTCTATTTTGCGACCATTCAGTTTACCTTTGAGGTATTTAGGGAAATCAGTATGGTAGAGCAAACAGAAATCAGGCGAGAGAGGCTTGGTCGCTTGTCCTACACCATAACATAAATTATTAGCCGAAGGCAAGGACGTTACCGGAGAGGCGCGAAAGCTCAGGCATATCAAGCAATATTCCTGAGCTTTCTTAAACGCAATTAGACGGGACTATATATAGTCAAGTTCTTCCTGGAGCCATTGTTTCACATCTCCTTCAATAGAATAAACACCTTTAAAGTTTCCAGTATGATCCAGAAACTTTTTCTTTACATATTCCGGCATTTCAAATTCGGCAAGCTCCTGGGCATGGTCTGAATTTCTTTTTATCAGAAAAATTTTCGGGGTTTTCCCCCATGTGTTTACTACAAAATAATGTGAAACATCATTTTTTGAACGGATAGCGAATCTGCCGCCTGTACAGTTGTTATTGCCCCATTCAAGATAGAGTATTACAGCATCTTCGTGAGTCATTTCCCAGTCTATTTTATTAATAAGATCCATATTTTTTTTAAGTTCTTTAAGTTTTAACATATGTCTCTCCTTATTTATTATTTTGTTGAAACAAACTGTTATATTACAAATACACAGCAAAGTTTGTGCCACATGTTGTATCCAATGCTGCTTAATGAGTCCGAAGTGCTATGATATTATGGCATTATAGCTGATATTTAGTAAATTTTAATGGGCATGTTATTGTGATTTATAGTTGATTCAGGCTTTTTAAATTTTATTTTGAGACATAACTGTATCACATGGCAGCGATGATACATGTAACTTTTCAAATTACATCCTGGGTTTTATTAAATTATGTAATGCCTAAAGCAAGTTAACCAGAAATTTAAAACTCTGGCACAATTTTTGGATATTGTATAGGAGTATAAACAATAATCTTTTTTAAAAAGGAGGATGAAATGGCAAAACCGGAAGAAATGTATCAGTGTCAGACAACAAATTGCGGCTATATTTATAACCCTGACAAGGGAGACAGGAAGGGTAAAATAGTAAAAGGAACTAAATTCGAAGACCTGCCCGAAGACTGGAAGTGCCCTATATGCGGTGCCAGTAAAAAAGCATTTAAGTCCTTTGGACGGTAATTAAAAAAGATATACTGTTTTTAATAAAAAGCTTGCACTTCCCCCCCCCCCACATTTATGATATAAAAAATGAATGATATTTTCTTATTT
>CAYZXU010000050.1:0-17298 GCA_964482535.1 uncultured Desulfobacteraceae bacterium
CTTGACCTGGTTTCCACAAAGCCCGGCGTATACATGATGAAGGATGAAAAAGGGGATGTAATATATGTCGGCAAAGCAAATAACCTGAAAAAAAGAGTTTTATCCTACTTTATAAAACCTGATACAAAAAAAATTCATACAGATATAAAAACATGGGCTCTCGTAAAAAAAATTGAATCTTTTGAAACAATAATCACAGGGACTGAAAACGAAGCTCTTCTTCTTGAATCAACTCTGATTAAACGTTACAAACCCCGCTATAATATAATATTAAAAGATGACAAGCGATACCCTTTCCTGCAGATCGATGTTAAGAGCCAATACCCCAGAGTCTCCATAGTCAGAAAGATAGCAGACAACGATTCATTATACTTTGGTCCTTTCAGCTCTTCTTCGGCAGTCCGCAATACTCTGAAAATAATTAACAGGACATTTAAACTCAGAAAGTGCAAAATCAAAAATTTTACCGGCAGATCACGGCCATGTATTAATTATCAGATGGGAACCTGTCTCGGGCCCTGTTGTCTTAAGGTTGACGATGGGCTTTACCGAGAGATTGTAAAAGAGGTTATACTGTTTCTAAAAGGAAGAACGCCCAGGCTTATTAAGCAGATTAAAGTAAAAATGCTTAATGCAGCCAAACTTAAAAATTTTGAAATAGCCGCTGAACAAAGGGATAAGATTTTTGCCCTGGAAAAAATCCTTGAAAAACAGATAGCAGTTACCACTGATTTTATTGACAGGGACGTGATAGCTCTTGCCAAAAACCCTGAATTCTCTTTTATAACTTTAATGATTGTCAGGGGAGGGTATCTTCATGGAATGAGACATTTTAATATTAATTCCAGCATGTCAAATGCATCAGAAATAATAGGAGCATTTATAAAACAGTACTATACAAAAAAAGATTTTATTCCAGGAGAGATTCTTGTGCCCCTGATTTTTGAAGATAAAGCTCTTCTTGAAGACAGATTAAGCTCTTTAAAAAACAGAAAGGTAAAAATTATCAGGCCACTGAAAGGAGAAAAAACCCGTCTTGTTCAAATGGCATTTAAAAATGCAAATAACAGATTAAAAGAAAAAATTGAGGGGGATGCGGCTGGATTAAAAATGCTTACGCTTCTTGGAAAGCGACTTAATATGAAAAAGCTACCCAGGCATATTGAATGTTTTGATAATTCCAATATTTCCGGGGTTGAGCCTGTGGCGGGAATGGTTGTATTTATTAATGGCAGACCTGATAAATCCAAGTATAGAAAATATATTATAAAATCGGTTGATGTGCAGAATGATTATGCATATATGGCTGAAATTCTTAAAAGAAGATTCGGCAGGGGTGAAAAGTCCAAACCATTTCCGGATCTTGTCATGGTGGATGGTGGAAAGGGGCAGTTAAACATAGCTGTCTTGGTTATAACTGAACTGAATCTTGATAAAAAATTTCAGATTATAGGCATTGCAAAAAAAGACAAAGAAAAGGGTGAATATGAAGATAAAATATATATGCCCGGGCGTTTGAATCCTGTAAATTTCAGCTCCGTTAAATCAGGGACAGGTCTCCTGCTTTTTTTGCAGAGAATAAGAGACGAAGCTCATAATTTTGCGATTTCTTTTCACAGGAAACGCCGTAAAACTCTCGCAATGAAATCAGCCCTTGACGGCATATCCGGGATAGGCAAAAAAAGAAAGACTGTTTTATTAAAACACTTTGGAAGTGTTGACAAGATAAGGTCAGCCACTATTGAAGAGATAATATTTTTAAAGGGAATGAACAGAAAAGCTGCAGAATTGTTAAAAAGCGCACTTATGTAGGGGCAGGTCCCCGTGCCTGCCCTTATTTAAGGGCAGGCACGGGGACCTGCCCCTACATCGGAAACCAGCAATCGGGTTAACCGTTAACCAATTTTTTTCATAACATCAACAAGCTCTTTAACCGCTTCGGCTGACTTATCCAAAGAAGCCTGCTCTTCATCGGTCAGGGATATCTCAATAACTTCCTCTATGCCATTTGCTCCCAGCTTGACAGGAACACCTATGAACAGATCCTTTATTCCGTATTCCCCTTCAAGCAGGGCAGCGCAGGGCAGAATTTTTTTCTTGTCCTTAATTATCGCTTCAGCCATTTCAACTGCTGCTGATGCCGGCGCATAATATGCGCTCCCTGTTTTAAGCAGACTCACTATTTCAGCTCCGCCTGTCCTTGTTCTTTCAACAAGAGCATCAATTTTTTCTTTGGGAAGCAGTTCAGTAAGAGGAATGCCTGCAACTGTGGAATATCGTGGAAGAGGAACCATTGTATCTCCATGCCCTCCAAGAACAAATGCATGGGTATTTTCCACAGAGACATTCAGTTCCATTGAAATAAATGCTCTGAACCTCGCGGCATCCAGAACACCTGCCATTCCTATTACTCTGTTTTTGGGGAATCCGCTTTCATTATAAGCCACATGGCACATGGCATCGAGAGGATTGCTTATAATTATTATTATACTATTGGGAGAAAGTTCTATCACCTGTTTTGTTACACTCTTCATTATCCCGGCATTTGTTTTTAAAAGATCGTCACGGCTCATGCCCGGTTTTCTTGGTATGCCTGCAGTGATAATAATAATATCGGATCCTGCTGATTCTGCATAACTGTTTGTACCTGTAATAGATGCATCATGTTTCTCAATGGGAGCAGCTTCGGAAAGATCAAGGGCTTTGCCCTGTGGCACACCTTCAACAATATCTATCAGTACAACATCGCACAACTCTTTTTCAGCCAAACGCTGGGCAACCGTTGCCCCGACATTACCGGCTCCTATCACTGAAACTTTTCTGTCCATAATTCAAATTCTCCTTTTGTTGATATTTGCAACATCAATTTAATATTTTCTAAATCTGACCATAATATAATATTGATTCATCCTGTCAATATGATTATAATCAACTTAGGGTTTGCTCAAAAATAAGTTCGCAATTTTAAGGGAGGTACTGCTTCTAAACAGTTGACTTTTTATATAAAAAGCAGGATAAATGTTTGCATAATTCAAAAAAGTCTCTTTCATTAATTAATTTGTATTAGGAGACAGTAAACTTTTCTGCAAAGCATTGAGGTTGGATATGGATATTATTAAACATATTAAAAAAAATTTGGAAGAAGCTGAAATCTACACCACACAGGGTCTCCTTACGGAAGCAAAGGAAAAATACAATCATGCTTTACAGATATTTATTAAAAATAAACATATAAAGAACAGAGAAAAGTTTATAGATGTAATAAAAAATAAAATTTCCTGCATTGATAATGATATAGAAAGCATGGAAAATAGTTCAGTTGCCCCTGAAATTTCTTCAAGGGCGCAAAATCTGATCAAAAAACTTTTTTCTTTTTCAAAGGATAATGATGAAGACAGTGCATCCCTTGAAGGTGCCATAGCCATGGCAAAATTTGGTCAGTTTGAAAGAGCAATGGCGGAATTTAAGGGATTGTTAAAAAAAGAAACAGTAAAATTTGAGGCAGCTAAAAATATTTTGCGATGCCTTTTTGCAATTTCTTCTATTAACGAAGCTGTTACACAATTCAAACAATGGGAATCCAGCAGCATATTCACACCAATGCAGATAGACAAGCTGCGTATCTTTCTTGAAGATAGATTGTCAAAAAAAGATAATGCTGTTACTATTGATGACCTGGAAAAAAGTGAAAACAAGAAAAAATCAATAGATATCCCGGAAAAAGAAGCTGATAAACCTTTAGGTAAAAGTTCTGAACTTATTGATGAAGAAACCATGGAAGATAATTTTGCTGCAACCTTTGAGTCGCAGATTCCTGATGATGAGGTGCTTGATATCAGTTCCATGGGTATAGTATTAAAAAAAGGGCCGGAAAAAGGCAGTCTCGTTGAAATAGATGTCAGTTTTCAGTCAGGAAATATTATAAATTTTTTGATATCAAAAACTGAAACAACTCTGCTGGAAAATTTGAAGCCTGGAACTCATTTTGATGAAGTTCAATTTTATTCACCCATTGCCATGTTTAAAGGGGCATGTATAGTAACAGGGATGACAAATATTGAATCAGGGCCAAAACAGGGAGAGTATAATGTTGAAATAAAAATAATGAAAAGTTGATGGTGTCGCAAAAAGTTTCCATCTACCGGGTTATTCGGTTTTACTATTCTATTTATTGACCTACCATAATACATAATTTGTTACCTTTGTTTGCCTTGGAGTGAAAAATATGGCTATTTTTAATTTAAAAAAACGGGAGATTGAATGCAAAATCGTATATTACGGTCCCGGCAGATGCGGTAAAACAACAAACCTTGAGAATATTTTCAAATCCTATCAAAAGCAAATTACAGGAGAGATGGTTTCAATAAATACCGAGGGAGACAGAACTCTTTTTTTTGATTTTCTCCCCATGGGTTTAGGCAAAATCAGGGGGTGTGATGTCCGCGTCCAGCTTTATACTGTTCCAGGTCAGATCAAGTATAGTTCAACGAGAAAGATGGTTTTACGCGGAGTAGACGGGGTTGTCTTTGTTGCGGATTCACTTGAAGTAAGGCGTGAAAAGAATATGATTTCATTGAAAGATCTGCAAAAAAATCTCAAGGAATATGGCTTGAAAATTAATAAAATACCCCTCGTAATACAATTTAATAAAAGAGATCTTGCAGATCAGTGTATCCCGATTATGACAGTTGAAAAAATGGAAAGGGATTTAAACAGGCAGTTGAAAGTTTCTTCTTTTCCTGCCAGCGCTGTTACCGGTAAAGGCGTGGGATTAACCCTTAAGGAAATTTTGAAGCTGACGCTCCAGTCTCTACAAAAACAGTTAAAATGGGCAGAATAAATATTTCTTATGAACAACAGTGAAATTGTATTTTCAGGCGATCTGAAATTTCTTAACCTTGCTGATATTATGCAAATTCTTGGAACTAACGGCAGTTCAGGAGTTTTGCGCATTATAAGCAGATATATCTCGGAACCTGGACTTATTTATTTTAAAAACGGTGATCCTGTAAATGCAAAAAACGAGACTTTAACAGGCATTGATGCAGTTTTCTCTTTTTTTGGATGGACTGAAGGGCATTTTGAATTCAGCATTGAAAAATTTGATATCCCCACGGTTGTTAATCAGACCAGAATGGAGATTATTCTCAATGGAATAAAAATGCTGGACGATGGTTTTATAGAAAAAGTAGGGGCTGTTTCCTTTGAGGATAAAACTTCAGATAAATCTAAAAAAACTTCTATCCCTGTAATCAAGGGCACCCTTGTTGACTATATGTATGTTGTTGATGAAGAAGAATTCTTTGATGGTGAAACAATAATTGAAAAAGGTAAACATGGCGGCTGGATTTGGGTAATATTAGAGGGTGTTGTTAATATTTTTAAAGATACCCCCCAGGGACAGATTACAGTACTTAAATTAGGAGATGGTTCATTTATAGGTAATATATCTTCATTTGTTGTTAGAGAGAGTGTCCGGGGTTTTACTGCTGTTTCATCAGGAAATGTTCAACTCGGCGTTCTTGATTCACAAACTCTTTCCAACGAATTTTCATGCCTTTCTGAAGATTTTAAAATCTTTTTACATGCCCTTGATAATAGATTAAACCTTGTTATAAACGAGTCCGGAAATAAATTAATTAAAAATATTAACTCCGATGATCTAATTAAAAACAAAAAGCTTTTGATTAAACAGGGGAAGGCTGAGGATAAACTTTATGCTATTACCCAGGGAAAAGCAGTTATAGTTACAAAAACACCCAACGGTTATATGCCGCTTATTTCCATAGGCAAGGGTGATTTTTTTGGCGGTCTCCCCTTTCTTCAAACAGGGATGGAGCCTGACAACGCTTCTGTTTTCGGCTCAGATGATTTAAAAGTAAAGACCTTTGACGTTGATAAATTGCAGGAAGAGTTTAACAGGGTTTCACCAACTTTAAAAAAAATTATTGAGAACACTGCAACAAGTATTTTAGGAATCATCATGGCGATAAATAAGTGATAAAGCGGTTGACAGTTTGCGGTTATCGTCAT
This sequence comes from uncultured Desulfobacteraceae bacterium, assembly GCA_964482535.1. Lineage (GTDB taxonomy): Bacteria > Desulfobacterota > Desulfobacteria > Desulfobacterales > BuS5 > CAYZXU01. Next base: position 6,034 of record CAYZXU010000050.1, read on the forward strand.
TCCCCGCAGGTGGGAATGACATGTTTTTTTGCATAAAAAATGGCCAGGAAAATAAAAAAATGAGAGAAGAAAAAAGAAAATATAAAAGATCTGATTTGTTTAATCTTGTTTCTTTTACATGTATTGACGAAAAAGATGATATTATTCAACAGGGTATGGGGAGAACCTTGAACATAACCGAGGCAGGCATTCTTCTTGAAATCCATGTTGATATTGAGCCTAAGCAGATATCTTTTATTACAATCGGGTTTGATGATGATACTCTTGATCTCAAAGGAAAAGTTGTTTACTGCAATAAGAGCAAAGAAAATAAATTTGAAGTGGGTATCCAGTTCCTTAAAACAGGCAAAGCTGATATTTTAATTTTAAGACAGTATATTAAATTTTTTGAAAATAAATGAAGATAGGCGTAATATCCGACACCCACCTGTATGTTCCTTCAAAAGAATTATATGGTTTGATGGATGGAATCTTTTCGGACGTTTCCATGGTGCTGCATGCAGGCGATTTAACAGGTTTAGACATCCTGGATGCATTTACAGAAACCAGGCTGTTTGCCGTATCAGGGAATATGGATTCTTATGATGTAATAGACATGTTTCCTGTAAAGAGGGTAGTCGAAGTTGAGGGTTTACGAATAGGCCTTATACACGGTTTTGGTTTTTACGGAAACATTGAAGACGGAATAAGGAATAGTTTTTCCAATGTTGATGCCATAGTGTACGGTCATACACATAAACCTGCAAATCATGTTAAAGACGGGGTATTAATGTTTAACCCTGGAGCTTTTTCAGGTTCATCTTCGGCAAAAGCCGGCAGGTCAGTGGGTATTCTTACAATAGACAAGGGAATTACAGGCAAAATTATAAACCTATAGACGGAAATTTATAATTGGTGGATTCGTCGCTACACTCCTTAATCCACCCTACAATTTTATATAAAAGTTGGTAGTTTGTAGGGTGGATTAAGCGAAGCGAATCCACCAAAAAGCAATGAGTTTGTAAATTTCTGATAAATGGAAACTGATATGAATAAAGCTGTTATTGAAACAAATTTTTCTGATTTAAATCTGCTGCAAAGGGGCAAGGTCAGAGATATATACGATCTTGGTGAATATCTCTTAATGGTTGCAACTGACAGAATTTCTGCATTTGATGTTATTATGCCTGACCCGATACCGGAAAAGGGAAAAATTTTAACACAATTTTCCCTTTTTTGGTTTAAAATTATGGAATCAATTGTTGACAATCATCTCGTTTCAGGCAACGTGGATGAATTTCCTGCAATCTGTAAACCCTATGCCGATATTCTCAAAGACAGAAGCATGCTTGTTAAAAAAGCCAGTCCGCTTCCTGTTGAATGCATTGTAAGGGGCTATATTTCGGGATCCGGCTGGAGCTCCTATTGTAAAAATGAAACTGTCTGTGGGATTAAACTTCCAAAAGGTTTGGCTGAATCAGACAGACTTCCCGAACCTCTCTTTACCCCTTCAACAAAAGCTGAGCTTGGTGAGCATGATATTAATATTGATTTTGAAAAAGCTTCAGATATCATGGGAAGGGAAAAAGCTGAGAAGGTAAAGGAACTCAGCCTTTTGATATATAATAAAGGTGTGGAACTTGCAGAAAAAAAGGGTATCATCATAGCTGATACAAAATTTGAGTTTGGAATTTTTGAAGAAAAAATAATACTTATTGATGAGGTGCTTACTCCTGATTCATCAAGATTCTGGCCCAAAGAGTCATATAAGCCGGGTGGTCCACAAAAAAGTTTTGACAAGCAGTACCTGAGAGATTACCTGTCTTCAATAAACTGGAATAAGCAAAGCCCCGGGCCTTCTCTGCCGGATGAAGTAATAAACAACACCAGAATTAAATATATGGAGGCTTTAAATCTTATTGCCGGCGATGAATATACTTTTTAAGCACAAAAACACAGCTCTTGAAAAAATCAATCTAAAAGATACGCAGTTTTGCATTACAACGAGAAACGATATTGAAGAGCTTGCGGCTTCAATCAAAGAAACAGGATTAATAAACCCGCCAATATTATTTAAAAAAGAATCTTCTTTTTCCATTATATGCGGTTTTCGCCGTATTAAGGCATGCATATATCTTGGTTTGTCGTATATCGATGCCAGAATTGTTGATGCAGACTCTATCATGGGCTGCATAAGTCTTGCAATAACAGATAATACATTTCAAAGAGATCTTAACCTTGTTGAACAGTCACGGGCAATTTCCCTTCTTTTGACCTGTGCCGAAGAAAAAAATCTTGAAAAACCATCTGGTCTTGAAAAACCATCTGGTCTTGAAAAACCATTTGGTCTTGAAAAACCATTTGGTCTTGAGCAAATATTTGGGCAGCTTGGGTTGCCTGCCAGCCTTTTAATAATAAAAAAAATTGAAAAGATCTCTCACCTTTCTGAAAAAATTCAGAACCATATTATTTCAGGTATAATTTCACTTCCCATTGCACTGGAGCTTGAAAAACTAACTTTTAATGAGAGTGATATATTTGCTGACATTATTATCAATCTTAAACTTGGCTTAAACAGACAAAAAGAGCTGATTACCTTGGTTAAAGAGATTGCATTAAAAAACGATATAACTATCAAAGAGGTGCTTCAGGATGAATCTATTGGGGAGATACTAATAAAAAATGAGGATAAAGACAGAAAAGAGAAACAAAAGGCTTTAAGGTTATATTTAAGAAAGAAGCGTTTCCCTGCAATTTTTAAGGCTGAAAACAGGTTGTCGGAAAAAATTAAATCTTTAAAAATAGGCGCAGGGATAAAGCTTGTTCCCCCTGTAAATTTTGAGGGAAACACCTTTGCCTTAAACTTTTTTTTTAAAAATTTTGAAGAATTAAAAATTAGAAAGGCATCCATGGATAAGATGCTTAATAATCCTGCAACAAAAGAGATTTTTCCAATTTGACCCTTATTAGATTATATATAGACAAAGATGTTATTGATTATCCCCAGGTTGCCTCCATAAGGTCACGGATAAATCTTCCTGCCATAATTGTTGAAGATGTGCGCCAGGTTTATAAAAAAATTTCATCTTCACCCGACCCTGTTCAGGCAGGCAAGGAGACACTTTTACTGACAAAAAACATGGGCGCATTCATCCGGGACTGCCCAGGCACAAGCTATTATAAATGCTGCGGATATAAGATACTCCACATTGGAACATTTTGCATAATGGACTGCTCATACTGTATTTTGCAGTCATACTTTCACCCACCGATTCTTCAGTTTTTTGTCAATCACCGAGATATGATGGCGGAACTTGATCTAACATTATCTGAAAAAAAAATTAACCGTATAGGAACAGGAGAGTTCACAGACAGCATGATCTGGGAATTATGGACAAATCTTTCAAATACCCTTGTTTCCAGATTTTCAACCCAGGCCAATTCGGTTCTTGAATTAAAAACCAAGACAACTGCTGTTGGAAATTTAAAAAATTTGCAGCATAATAAAAAAACAATAATTTCATGGTCTCTTAATACGGAAAAAATAATATATAGCGAAGAACGCAATACTTCTTCCCTTTCAGCAAGACTGAAGGCTGCCCGAAAATGCGAGTCATGGGGGTATCCCCTTGCCTTTCACTTTGACCCCATGTTTATATATGATGGGTGTGAAAATGATTACAAACAGGTGGTTAAACAGCTTTTTTCACATGTTTCACCGGAAAATATTGTCTGGATAAGCCTTGGAACCTTTCGTTTCATGCCTTCATTAAAACCGCTTATACAGCAGCGTTTTTCTGATTCGAAAATAGTGTACGGAGAGTTTATTCCCGGAATTGATGGAAAAATGAGATATTTTAAACCCCTCAGAATAGCTCTTTACAAAAAAATGGTCCGATGGATCAAGGATATTGCACCGGACGTTGTAATATATTTTTGTATGGAGGATGATGAGGTCTGGGAGAAGAGTCTATGCTTTATACCTTCGGAACCGGACGGTATATCCGATATGCTGGATAAAAGCGCTGCAAAACACTGTAATCTGATTTCGTGCTAATTTTTGGTGGATTCGCTTTGCTTAATCCACCCTACTACTGATTTCGTAGGAATCACCACCGTAGGGGCGGATTCTATATCCGCCCTATCCGCAAAAAATGATACAGGGCAGAAATGGATTCTGCCCCTACCATATCCGCCCCCCCAAAATAATACAGGGCAGAAATGGATTCTGCCCCTACTCCCTGGCAGCCTTAACATCTTCTATAATTTTTTCTGCCAACTGCACGGGAACCTCATCATAATGTGAAAATTCCATTGCAAATATTCCCCTGCCTCCTGTCATTGATTTTAAATCCGGAGCGTATGTTAACATTTCAGACATGGGCACATTCGCTTTAATAACCTGATTTTTATTTTCACTGTCCATGCCAAGAACCCTGCCACGTCTGCTGTTCAAGTCTCCCATTATATCCCCCATAAATTCATCTGAAGTGGTAATGCTAACCTTCATTACAGGTTCAAGAAGAACAGGCTTTGCTTCTTCAACAGCTTTTTTATAGGCTATTGAACCTGCAATCTTAAATGCCATCTCCGATGAATCAACAGCATGATATGAACCATCATCGAGAATTACTCTAAAATCAACACATGGGAATCCTGCAAGCACCCCCTTTGCAGATGCTTCGACTATGCCTTTTTCAACTGCAGGAATATATGTTTTAGGTATTGAGCCTCCTACTATTTTGTCTACAAACTCAAACCCCTTGCCCTTTGGCGCAGGTTCCATTTGAATCCAGCAGTCTCCGTACTGACCATGACCGCCGGACTGTTTTTTATGTTTTCCCTGAACCCTGACTTTTTTCTTAATGGTTTCTCTGTAGGGAACCTTGGGAGTATTTAACAGGACTTCGACATTATACTTTCTTTTAAGTTTTTCACTGGTTGCTTCTATGTGCACCTGCCCCCTGCCTGATAATAGAATTTCGCTTGTTTCAGCATTACGCTCAAGTTTAAGGGCAGGATCCTCTTCAATGAGTTTTGTCATTGAGATGTAAATTTTATCTTCATCCCCCTTGTTTTTTGATTCAATGGCAAATGTAATAAGAGAGGGAAGGGGCTTTACGCACTTGAATTTTATTTTGCGGGTTTCATCGCAAAGTGTATCGCCGGTTGTTGTCTCTTTAAGTTTGGCAACTGCAACTATTGAACCAGGGCCGGCTGAGCTTGCAGGTTTTTGTTCCTTGCCGGCTATTTTTAAAAGCTGATTGAATCTTTCCTTGGAATCCTTGTTTGTATTAAAAAAGTTGCCGTCACTTCCAAGTTTTCCTGAAACAACCCTGAATATTGAAAGGCGACCGGCATATGGATCTGCAACGGTTTTAAATACAAAGGCTGCAAAAGGCTCATTATCGTCGGGCTTGCAGATCAGCTCATTTTCTCCATTTTCGTCAGTGCATGACCAGGATGCTTTATCAAGAGGGGAGGGCATGCAGTTTATAATAAAATTTGAGAAAAGATCGAGCCCTGTGTTTTTTAAGGCTGAACAGCATAAAACAGGAACAAAATCCCTTGATATTATACCATTTTTTAAAGCTGTATTTAATTCTTCATCAGATAAAGATTCGCCTTCAAGGTATCGTTCCAGTAATGTGTCATCAGCTTCAGCAATATTTTCCACCAGGGTTTCACGTTCGTTATCCACTGTTTCTTTCATGTCGGACGGAATATCAATCTCGGTTCCAATGCCTTTACCGTCAAAAGTATAGGCTTTCATCTTCACGAGATCGATAATACCTGAAAAATTATCTTCTTTGCCTATGGGAAGTTGAAGAATTATGGGTTTTGGTTTAAACAGTTCCGATGCCTGCTGAACAATGCGTGAAAAATCAGAGTGTTCTTTATCAAGCTTATTTATCAGGATCACGCATGGCAGATTAAACTCTTCTGCAAAACTCCAGGCCTGTTCTGTTTGAAACTTTATGCCGTCAACACCGTCAATAACAACAACAGCGCTGTCTGCTGCCTGCATGCACAGCTTTGTATCTGAAAAAAATTCCTGAACACCAGGGGTATCTATAAGACTGATATCATGATTTTTCCAGTTATACTGATGAAAGCCACTGCTTACACTAAAGTTGCGTTTGAGTTCTTCCGGCTCAAAGTCCATAACAGTATTGCCGTCTTCCACACGACCCAGCCTGTTTATGACGCCATTATTAAAAAGAAGTGCCTCACATATGGAAGTTTTACCTGAACCGCTATGGCCGACAATAGCGATATTTCTTAAATTTTTTGTGCTTTCAGTCATTTAAGCTCCTCTCTGCAAATGTTTAGATTTTTCACCCCATGGCATTTCAAATTTTAAACTTTTATATCTATCCGCAAACATTAATAAAATCAAGCTAAAAGTATAACATCATTATTTAAAACGAAATTCTGATCCCTACAAAAATGGCGTCATCATCCCAGTTTTCGTCATTATGCTTGTCAAAATCGATATCTATTCTTCTGTACCCTGCAAAAGCTGCAGCCGATCTGTTAATGTGAAAATTAAAAGCTGTAGAAAATTCAACATATTTTTCAGTATCACTAAAACATAAAATCTCGGGCGCTCCTGAAAGGCTTAAGGATATACTTACAGGCAAACCAAAAAAACTGGAAAAACCTGGAGAACTGTTTTTACGAAAATCATAATCACCAAGAAACTGAAAGCAGAAAGCCCCCACATCATAATCTGTTCCATGAATCTTAACTTCACCCAAAACACCTCTGAAGCCAAGACCAAGGCTCAGAGCCTCTCCAAAATTTAATTGCGGCATAAAGAGCTCATCTTGTACAGCTATATGTGCGCTTGTAAGCCAGTATCTGCCATGATCATTATTATATAGAATATCTGCACCGATAACCAAAGGAATATCATTGGAATTAAGCTGGGTATCTATCCAGCCCTGGACTTCAGATGAACCGATATTAATCCCGAATGTTGTTTTGTCTGCTGCGCAAACGGTTCCCGAAAAAACAAAAACCGAAAAAATAAAAACTGTTAGAATTGCTGCTTTTTTTCTGATATTCATGTTCGTAAATCTCCCTGGTCAAAAAATTAATATTTAAAGAGGGCAGACACGGGGGTCTGCCCCTACACCGTCAACTGTCAACCGCCCTTATTAACATCAAAAATTCCTTATTACCCTTTGGACCCAAAATCGGTGAAGGAATCACCCCATTACATCTAAACCCGATTGTTGAAACAAATTCAGTGAGCTCCTTAACAATTTCATCATGCAGAGCCGAATCTCTTATAACTCCGCCTTTGCCGACCTTTCCTTTTCCTGCCTCAAACTGCGGTTTTATAAGACAAATTATTCGGGTTTTGTCTGAAACAAATTTAAGTATGGCGGGGATAACTATCTTAAGGGAAATAAAAGAAACATCAATGACAATAAGGTCAATCTGTTTTGTTATTTTTTCTTCAGACATATGCCTTATATTTGTTCGTTCAATAACCATCACCCGGGAATCCTGCCTCAGTTTCCAGGCAAATTGACCATAACCCACATCAACGGCATAAACAAAATCTGCTTTGTTTTGCAACAGGCAATCTGTAAAACCTCCGGTTGATGCTCCAACATCAAGGCAAATTAGACCATTAGCGTTAATTTTAAATTCTTTTAAAGCTTTTTCAAGTTTAAGACCTCCTCTGCTCACATAGGGAATATCTTCTGTTTTAACAATAATATCATCATCGCCGGATATCTTGATGCCGGGCTTGTCAATTACCCTGTTATTTACAAGAACCTTGCCTGCCATTATCACGGCATTGGCCATATTACGGCTTTTAAAAAAACCTTTTTCAACAAGTATAATATCGAGTCTTGTTTTTTTTTCACCCATTTATAAGTTTTTCTGCCCTGTTTACTATCCCTGCCGCATCTATACCGTACTTTGACCTTAAAAGTTCCTGGGGGCCGTGTTCCACAAAAAAATCGGCAATTCCCATACGTTCAAGGGAAAAACCTGTAATGCCTTGATCATTCAGACATTCTAAAACTGCACTCCCGAAACCTCCCTGGAGCACGTTTTCTTCCACAGTTATAATCCTCGGTATTTTTTTTGCAAGAGAACCTATGAGCTCTGCATCAAGAGGCTTTACAAATCTGCAGTTTACAACAGTTGCCTCAATGCCGCGGTTTTTAAGCTCAGGATGCGCCGACAGAGCATCGCTCACTGTTCTTCCTATTGCCAGAATAAGCAGGTCATCACCTTCTTTAAGGACTTCGCCTTTTCCCATAGGTAAAACCTTAACAGGGCTCTGAATTTCTACACCCATTGCTTTTCCCCTTGGATATCTCAGGGCAGCAGGGCCATTATGTTCAATGGCAGTAACAAGCATCCGGCAAAGCTCGTTTTCATCTTTTGGGGCCATTACAACCATGTTAGGCATGCTTCTTAAATAGGAAAAATCAAAGAGTCCGTTATGCGTTGGCCCGTCTTCTCCCACTATGCCGCCCCTGTCCAGTGCAAAAACAACAGGCAAAGCTTCCATGCAGACATCGTGTAGTATCTGATCGTATGCCCGCTGAAGAAAGGTGGAGTATATGGCAACAACTGGTCTGTATCCCTCTGCGGCTGCTCCTGCGGCAAAGGTTACTCCGTGCTGTTCGGCTATGCCCACATCAAAAAACCGGTCAGGAAATTTTTCAGCAAATTCGTTCAAGCCTGTTCCTTCGGGCATTGCAGCGGTTACAGCGATAATACGCTTATCTTTTTCGGCGACTTCGACCATGGTTTTACCAAAAATTTCTGTAAAGCCGGGAACTGAGCCGCTTTTTTTAGAAGATTCGCCTGATTTAATTTCAAATGATCCAACGCCGTGAAAATATACAGGATTTTTTTCAGCAGGAGGGTATCCCTTTCCTTTTTTTGTAATAACATGGACCAGCACAGGTTCTGTATTATGCTTTATATTATCCAGGATATTAATAAGATGATTAAGATTGTGGCCGTTTATGGGGCCAAAATAATCGAAATTAAAGGCTTCAAACATCATCCCGGGAGTAACAAAAGTTTTAAATGATTCTTCAGTCCGCTTTGCAAGCTGGTATACATCATCTCCTATGCCTGGCAAAGATTTCAGCAGATTTCCGAACTCTTTTTTAAGCTCCTGAAGTTTCTTTTTTGAAAAAGTTCGGCTGAGCAAAGAGGAGAGGGCGCCAACATTTTTTTCAATGGACATATCATTGTCATTTAAAACAACTATCAGATTTTTATGGATATCTCCAGCCTGATTCAGCCCTTCCAGGGCAATGCCGGAAGTCAGGGAACCGTCGCCGATTACGGCGATAACATTTGACGGGTCATTTTTTAAGCGCTTTGCGCATGCCATGCCAAGCCCTGCAGAAATAGATGTGCTGCTGTGACCTGTTGTAAATGCATCATAGGGGCTTTCGCTCATCTTTGTAAATCCGCTTAATCCATTATGCCGTCGGAGGGTGTGGAAACGATCCCTTCTTCCTGTAAGCAGTTTGTGGGCATAGGCCTGATGCCCTACATCCCAGATAATCTTATCTTCAGGGGCATTAAAAACATAGTGAAGGGAAATGGCAAGTTCAACTGCCCCAAGACTCGAAGCAAGGTGGCCTCCGTTTTCAGATACAACTTTGACAATTGTTTTACGTATCTCTTTTGCCAGAGCAGGAAGCTCTTTTTTTGAAATTCGTTTTAAATCTTCAGGAGAATTAATTTTTTCAAGTAAACTCAAGTTGATGTGTACTCCTTACTTTTTTCTTTCAATTATATAACCGGCAATATGTCTGAGGGGCTCTGCTTTATTATCAAAACAGTCCAGGGCTTTTAATGCGCTGCTTACAAGATTTTGGGCAAATTTTTTTGACTCTTTTAGCCCCATAACAAGGGGATAGGTGCTTTTATTACGGATTATGTCGGTTCCTGCAGCCTTACCCATTATTTCAGGTTCGCCTTCAATATTTAATATATCATCTTTTACCTGAAATGCCAGCCCTATATTTTTTGCAAAAATTTCAAGAGCTTCAATCTGCCCGTCTGTTCCGCCGCCTAAAACCGCCCCTGAATATACTGAAGCGCTGATAAGGGCTCCTGTTTTTAAATTATGCATTTTTTCAAGCTCGTCTAATGTCAAATTTCTGTTTTCCGAGAATACATCCATCATCTGGCCTTCAACCATCCCGCCATTTCCTGCTGCAAATGCAATCCTGTTTATTACCTTTAACAAGCGGTGGGAATCAATTCTTTTTCCGCTTTCAGCTTTATTAATCGAAAGAGTCTGAAATGCAAAAGTAAGGAGAGCATCGCCTGTCAGAATTGCCGTGGCCTCATCAAAGGCAATATGACAGGTCGGTTTCCCCCTCCTGATACTATCATTGTCCATGGCAGGAAGATCATCATGGATTAAAGAATATGTATGAATCATTTCAAGTGCACATGCAGCCCGAATAACATCCTGTGTCTTGCCATTAACTGCCTGGGCAGCGGCAATGCACAGTATCGGCCTCATGCGCTTGCCGTTACCGGCAAGGGTATATTCCATGGCATCATAAATACGGCTGCCCAAAGCACAGTCAAAATAGCTTTTCAGTAAATTTTCAAGAAACAGATTAATCTGTTTTCGTTTTGAAACAAGATATAAATTCAGATCAAACATAATATTATTCTGTTTAGTACCTTAGCAATTATTAAGGCAATTTTTGTACCTTAACTCAAAATTCCAGTTTATCCGGTTTCGGAATCATAATCAAAGGGGTTTTCCGTAATGTTTCCTTTTTGATCTTTTAATAAAATCGCAACCCTTTGTTCAGTTTCATCGAGTTTTTTAGAACAGTATTTTGAAAGTTTTATACCTTCTTCAAATTTTTTTAAAGCCTTTTCAAGAGAAAGATCTCCTGTTTCAAGCTCCTTAACAGTATTCTCCAACTGTTTAACAGCTTTTTCAAAACTAAGATTAACCGTCATTTAATCTCCTTGTCAGTTACTTTGCTTATTAAAATTCCCTTTTCAAGAATGGTTTCAAGGCGCTGACCTATTTTTATTTTATCAAAATCTCTAACAGGTATTCCCTCAGGAACTGTTTTTGTAATACTGTAGCCTCTCGATAAAATTGCAGCAGGGTTTAAAGCATTAAGTCCGGCTGCAATTTCTTTTAAGGCAGAGCGTTTATTAATTAAATTTATATTAAAGTAATTAAGAAGGTTATCATTACTTTTTTCAAGTTTTTCATTAAGATTTTTTACGCGTTTTAATGGGCTGTTTGCG
>CAYZXU010000051.1:0-7648 GCA_964482535.1 uncultured Desulfobacteraceae bacterium
ACCTAATTTTTGGGCTTCCTTTACTTCATCTGTTTCAGCGAACCCACTGACTATGATAGCTTTTTGTTTAGGGTGGGTTTTTATTATCCTCTTGTATGTCTCTCGACCATTTATACCTGGGTCCATAATCATATCAAGCAATATTAAATCTACGGTATGCTTTTTCAAGTATTCAACGGCCTCCTTGCCACTGGGAATGGACATTGTTTTATAACCTAAGGTGTCCAGCATCTTACAGGATATATCTCGTTGGCTTTCCACATCGTCAACAACCAGAATTGTCTCTCCGTTTCCTTTGAAGTCGTTTAAGGGTATGGACAAATCCTTATCCAATATTTTATCTCTTGTTATCGGGAAGAACAACTCAAATGTTGTGCCGGTCTTGTCAGTTGTTACATCTATGTAACCTTTGTGATCTTGAACAGTATTCCATACCACGGCCAGACCTAAACCGGTACCGCTCCTGCCCATTACTTTCTTTGTATAGAATGGCTCAAATATCCTCTCAAGATCATTCGATAATATTCCCGAACCATCGTCTGATACAGACAGAACAACGTATTCACCAATGGTTACATCATCGTAACCCCTTATAGGTCTATCTACATAACGGTTCACGGTCGATATGGTAACATTGCCGCTACCCTCAATAGCTTCCGAGGCGTTCGACACCAGGTTCATCAGCGTTTTTCTGATATGAACGTCAGAACCGTATATGTTAAGCAAGCCCATAGCAAGCTTTGTCTTAACCGTAATTGCAGGATGAAATTTTTTGAGTTTTTTAAACTCGGGAGAATTTAAATAGTAACCAATAAGATCGTTTAAATTCAGAGGTTCTTTTGAGGTGGCCACTCCCCTTGCCACAGTTAAAAGATCTTGAACAATGGCGGCTGCCCTGTGCCCGGACTCCAGTATTGTTTCAATGGGTTTTCTTAGTTTGCTGTCTTCAGGCAGATCCAGTAAAAGTAATTGTGGATAGCTTACAATCCCTGACAGGATATTATTCAGGTCGTGGGCTACACCACCTGCCAAAAGTCCAAGGGCCTTCATTTTTTTTGATCTTGTGAGTTTTTCTTCACTCTCTCGCAGCGCCTCCTCGGCTTTCTTTCTGTTGGAAATATCTCTAACCACCGCAAGGAGATGGGGTCTGCCCTTGTAAAGAAACGTCCCCCCTTTTATTTCAATACTAAATGTGCTCCCATCTTTTCGAACATCCACTGACTCAGCATAAAATTCTCCTGTTTCCTGAACATCTTTTTTGAATTTTTCAAAAACAGGAAAACGATCATGGTGTACTATATCTTTGCCCGATAGTCCTATTATCTCTTCATAGGAATAACCGTACATCTCACACGCTTGAGGGTTGGCTTCTACTATATTCCCGTCATAATCAAATATCAGGAGGGTATCGGTGACAGAGCTAAAAATATTGTGATACTTTTCCTCGCTTCTCCCTAATGCTTTTTCCGTCTGCTTTCGAGCAGCTATCGATATTATCAGAACAGCAATTAAAAACATTACCACAAATGGTATAATGCAATGACCTATTATGTTCATTGTCCAATTATTCGCATCAACGTCCATTCCGAGAATTGCTACAAGCTTTCCCGAAGGGGGGTCTATGAGAGGAATCAAGGCTGTGACTAATGTGCCCCACCGATCACTAATCGGCCAGACGACAGCCTCCTGCTTGTTGTTAAAAACTTGGAGGTAAGAATCAGAAACCTCTTCATAAACTAAGCCGGGTGGTGCATAGTCTTCAGAATCGGCAGGCAGGGAATCAATAAAAAAGAAGACCTCTCCGTTGAGGCGCTGTCCCATAAGGTAGAGAAATCGGCATTGCACGATGGCTTGGCGCATTCGGGACAATCGCGCTTTGAGATGCTTATAGTGTGGCGAGTTCAGGTCCTCTTTTGAAGCTGAAAGGGAGGATATAAGTTCTATATCGAGAGAACGAGCGACAATCCTTGCATTGATGAGAATCTCCGATTGCATGTCTTTGTCAGTCTTGTGGGCAACCAACCCCATGGCCATTACAGCCGATGCAAGAATTATCAGGAGCAAAATTACAATGTTACGATTTACATTTTTAATCATTATGTGATTGATATCTTATTATTTTACTTTTCTCAAGGAAAAAAAATATAAACAGATGTAAATACTTGACAAATAACAAACAAACAGAATATTGAATAAATTGAAAATTTGGCACTTATTATCAATAAATGGCTAAAATTAAACAGGGGGTCAACAATGCAATATAATAATCTCCGCTCAATCAGCAATATTTTTTCTTTTTCAAAAATGGTAGAAAATATGCTGAAATTTCTCATATGCCTTTTTGTATTTGCCTTGATTGTTGTTGGACCACCAATGTCTGCTGCAGACGAAAACGACAATATTATTGAACATGAATCGGGTTTTTACTATGTGATACAAAAGGGAGACACCCTTTGGGATCTTTCACAAAGATTTTCAGATTCCCCATGGCAGTGGCCTGATTTATGGAAGGAAAACAGCCAGATCTCTAACCCTCACTGGATCTATCCTGGCGAGCGTATACGTCTATTTCGCAAAAAAGATGCTGATAATCTGGTACAAGCGCTTGAAAAACAAAAGCTTGCAGAAAAAAAAGAGCCCCCCAAACTGCCCTATTATTACTATTCCCCCATTGACAGCACGGGATTTATACGTCAGGAACCTGTAGATCCATGCGGTTCAATCATTAAGGAAAAAAATGGAAAAGATATGATAAGTGCAGGCGATATGGTTTTTGTAATGCAGAATAAAAACACACGGTTTATTGCCGGTGATAAATATTATATATACAAAACCCTAAAACCATTAAAAGACAAAAAGACAAAAAAACTAATAGGCACACAGCATTATTTTACCGGAATTTTAGAAATAACAAAAAGTGAACCTGAATTTGCAATGGCCAAAATTATACGTTCCTTTCGCACCATTAAACCAGAGGATTTTTTAATGCCCTATAAATTAAAATCGCCAAAAATTTATCTGACCAGTAGCAAAAAAAAATTTACAGGTAATATTATAGCCACTGAAGAGAATCAGGGCTTAATCGGTGATGATACGGTGGCATTTATTGATAAGGGGAGTAATGACGGTGTTAAAAAAGGTCAGTTTTACAGGGTTTTTTACAATGAAAAAAACAAGATAAAAAAAGAGGTTTTTTTAACACCAATAAATTACGGTACTATTATTATACTTCACACCGAAGAAAATAATTCAACTATTCTTGTAACACAGGCTGACAGGGCAATTAAACCAGGTGACAAGATATGTTCCCCTGCCGCAGGATACATCCCGATCAGCGGGGTGAAAACCGATTAGCCAAGAGAGCGGCACTGAGGCGCTCATCCTCGTGAGAAAATCGGGATAGATAGTATGTAAATTTTTCACCAATTTGTAGAACAATCCGCAACTTTTTTTAAAAAACAGATATGTTAAAAGCCAAAGATATTAAAACTAAAGAAATTATAAAATACCTGGAATCCAACGGATTTGAATCAAAATTAAACAACAACATAATCAGTGTAAATCTTAATAATTCAAAATTTCCGTTAAGTTCAGTAGACTTATATTTATCAAGCTCTAAAGAAGAGTATAACATTATATGCGAAAAACTGTATGAACAAGAGCGGGATAAAACTGAATCTGAAAAATTTCAATTAATCGGGTGCAAAGACAGCTCAACAGTTTTTTATGCAAAGGCATTTATCGATGAAACATACGACAGATTCAGGCAAAAAAAATCTGAAAAATCCGCTGCTTTTTTTAAGGCAATGGGGATGGAGAAGATTAATAAGGGATTAGACAGTCTTGGCCTGTCTCAATCGAGCATTATAAGGCTTGCCATGACAAGGCTTTTTAAGAGTTCGGAAGATATAAAAAGTTTTTTAACAACCCTGGCACAGGAAGCTGAAAATATTGTTTTTGTCAATGAATATCAAAATCTAAAAAAAATAAAAAACAAAGCTGGGGAGTTTCTTCTTGGTGACCTTATCTTCCTTTTATGGGATGAGGTGGTTGAGAAGTATATGGAAGCAGCCTGGAATTTAATTAACATTGATAAAAAAACAGATGATATTATTAAAAAGTCCCCGGACATTTTAAAAGTAATGGAACAACTGCAAAACAGTGATCCTAAACACTTTCGCCTGGAGTTAGATGCCCTTGGTCTTTCCAGATCCAGTTTCGTGCGGCTCTCTTTAACAAGAATTTTTAGAAATTGTATAAACAGAGAAGAATTTGTGGATTTCATAAAAGAGGAAGCAGAGCAGATTATAAAGAAAAACGAATGGAAAGATTTGAAATATGTAAAAACAGACAAGCCCTCATGCATTTACGATAATTTAATAAGTCTTCTCTGGGAGGAAGTCGTTGATAAGTATATGGATAATGCATGGGATTTATTGCAAAATTAGGCATTTTGAAATTGGCTTAAATTTTTATTAAATCATAGTTGCGGCTCCCAAGCCCTATTTTTTCAGCATATTCTAACTGAAAAGCCCAGTCAACCTTGGGGTAAATTCCCCTGAATTTATCTTCACCGGATTTAATATTTGTTTTTATGCATGAACCGGCCAGCGCCTCTTCATTATTCACCAGATCAACTGAAGCCTGATCAATAGCTACAGGATCCATTGATGCAAGTATGCCTATGTTTCGCACAACAGGTGAGTCATTATGTGCAATACAGTCACATGCAGGAGAAACATCTGTAATAAAATTTATAAAAAACGATTTATTCTTTTTGCCTTTTAAAACTCCCATAGTATATTCAACCATATTTTTCATGAAAGCAGGTATGTCCTGATTCCACTGGATCTGTATTGCACTTTGGGCGCAGATAAGTATACATTCTCCACAGCCTATACATCTGTCCGAATCAAGCACGGCTTTATTATCTTTTACTGAAAGAGCCCCCTGTGAACAATGGCTCACGCATTCACCACATCCAATGCACTTCCGCTTTACAACCTTTGGCGAAAGCCTGGAGTGCTGCGCAAGCTTTCCTTTACGTGAAGCACAGCCCATCCCAAGATTTTTTATTGTTCCGCCAAAACCGGTGAGTTCATGGCCTTTAAAATGAGCAACTGATATGAGAGAATCAGCATTAACAATTTCAGACCCTATATATACCGTGTCAAACTGTTTTTGATTGATGATAACGGGTGTTTCACTCTTTCCCCTTAACCCGTCTGCTATTATAACCGGAGCCTTTACAACGGAAAAGGCAAAACCATTTTCAATGGAAGTTATAATATGATGGGGGGAGTCACTTCTTGTTCCCGCATATAAGGTGTTTGAATCCGTAAGAAAAGGAACTCCGCCAAGGGCAGAGACTGTCTCAATAATTTTTTTTATAAAGACAGGCCTTATAAAGGCAGTGTTTCCTGATTCACCAAAATGAATTTTGACGGCAACAAGATCCTTGGCTTTAATTTTTGTTGAAATACCGGCAGTTTCAACTAATCTGCCTATTTTTTGCAAAAGATTTTCCTTGAAACTTGCTCTCAGATCAATAAGATAGACTTTGCTTTTCATGGGTTCCCTCAATTTTTTTAAAATTGCTGAAATATTTTATAATATTAAATTTAAAAGGAAAAAATGAATTTATATAAAAGGCTGACTATTTTAGATGAGGTATATAGTATTTATGATGATTTTTCAACAGATCTTGATGTGGCGTGCAAAAAATCCTGTGCGCATTGCTGTACAAGAAATGTAACATTGACTACTCTTGAAGCTCATAAAGTTATTGATTATATGATTTTAAACAAAAAATTAGATCTACTCAAAAAAGTAAAAGCCGAATCAGGCAGGGAAAGATTTCATCCTGAAATTACAACTAACAGGCTGGCCATGCTCTGCATGAAAGGCGAAAAAATACCAGTCGAAAGGGAAGCCGGAACCTTAATTAAATGCCCGCTTTTAATAGATGATGAATGCCCTGTATATCTGGTTAGACCGTTCGGGTGTAGATGTTTTGTTTCAAAACAGCCATGTTCAGAAATAGGGTATGCTGATGTTGATCCCTTTGTCCTGTCTGTA
This sequence comes from uncultured Desulfobacteraceae bacterium, assembly GCA_964482535.1. Taxonomy (GTDB): domain Bacteria; phylum Desulfobacterota; class Desulfobacteria; order Desulfobacterales; family BuS5; genus CAYZXU01. Next base: position 6,079 of record CAYZXU010000051.1, read on the forward strand.
AACAACCTTTTTTTACAGTTTATAGAGCATGTGGATTCAAATGGTTATACAGGAAATTTTACAGACCTTCTTCTTTCAATAAATTTTGGAGATAAAGGTATCCATTCTGAAATATGCATAAAAGAAAAGCTGCTTGTGCATAATATGCCTATACCCGTATTAATGATACCGCCGGAACACAGGCAAAGGATAGAACCTGTTATGGAGGCTTTAAAAAAAATTAAAGTATAAAAATTACATAAGATTCTATTTTGAAGAACCGGCAACCTCCACGCTGAATGTTTTCATATTATCCGGCAGGTTAAAAAATACAGCCATAAAAGGGACTGTTTTACCTGGTGACACTTTAAAATTAGATTTTTTTGTCCTGTTTTGGGTTGCAATTTTTTTGTTAATTTCTTCTTTTGTAAGATTTTTAAGATCATCTTCCTTGATTATATTTCCGCAATACACCTTTTTTTTCTTTAAAAGCACATCTCCTGGGGCATATATTTTTGCAAAAATTTGTATATTGCTGCGTGGATGATCGTAGTCATTTTTTATCTGACCCGTAATAACAAAGATAGAGCCGATAGTTGAGTTTTTAAAATATTTCCCTTCAATTGTTTTGTTTAAAGGGGTGATGCTCAGTCTGCCTTCTGTGTCCTGCTCTACGGGTTTCATCAGATCAGTCACATAAGGAATATTAACCCCTTTGCCCGAGGTGATTTTTCCGCTTATAAACGGAACCTGGATTCCAATGCCTTCAAGGAATAAAACAGCACCGTAAGCTGCACCCGCAATAAGAACAATTATAAATAGAATTAAAATCGGCTTACTGGTTTTTTTCTTCTCTTTCTTCTCTTTCTTCTCTTTTCTCTTTATTTTCTCAGGTTCAGCAATCTCTTCTTTCCCTGTTTCCGAAACATCAATATCTGCAAGATCTGCATCAGTGCCTTCAGCAGCAATAGCTTCATCAATGTCTGGCTCTATCTCAACGATTTCGCAGGGTGTTTCTTCATCCGCTTCTTCATTCTCTTCAATAATATTGTCATCAATGATAATCTCAGGTACAAATTCATCTTGATTTTCAATAACCTTTTCTTGTTCAGGCAGATCTTCTATGTCGAGCATTTTTTCCAGCTCTGTTAAATCAATATCCTGCTCTTCACTAAGATCTTCTTCATCTTCACCTTCAGTGACAGCTTCATCTTCAGACTCGGAATCTTCAAAAAGTTCTAAATCCAATTCCGCTGTTTCTTCATCAAAAACCCTTTGAGTTTCCTTTTCATCAACGTCCAGTTCAAGCACATCTTCCATATCCGACAAATCAACAACCTGATCTTGTGCCTCATCGCTTTCAGTGGATACGTCTTGATTGTCAGAATCTTCCAGCGACAGGTCAAGTTCAAATTCCTGATCAGCAGCGTTTGTTACAGTTTCTTCTTTAATTTCATCCAGGTTAAGCTCAAAATCTATATCGCCTGCTTCTTCTTCCGGCTCTGTAACCGGTTGTTTTTCTACTTCGTCTTCTTCTAAATTCAGTTCAAGGTCTATATCTTCAAATTCGTTGTCAGCCGGTGTTTCACCA
>CAYZXU010000051.1:7748-16679 GCA_964482535.1 uncultured Desulfobacteraceae bacterium
TAAATTCAGTTCAAGGTCTATATCTTCAAATTCGTTGTCAGCCGGTGTTTCACCAATAATTTCCTCTTCTTCCATTTCAAGCATTCCATCAATATCAAGCTCAAAATCTTCTTCGGGCTTATCCTCGAGTTCAAGATTGAGATTATCATGTTTTTCTTCTTTTAATGTATCGACGGGTGTGTCTTCGTCCATATCAAGTTCAAGATTGAGATCGCCTGCTTCTTCTTCCAGCTCTGTAACCGGTTGTTTTTCTATTTCGTCTTCTTCTAAATTTAGTTCAAGGTCTATATCTTCAAATTCGTTATCAGCCGGTGATTCACCAATAATTTCTTTTTCTTCCGATTCAAGACCTAATTCAAGATCTCCTATTTCATCTTCAAATTCTGCTTCTTCTAACGGTAAATCCTGTTTTAATTCTTCTGTTGTATACGATTCTGGAATTTCTTTATTATTGAAGTCCTGGGGCTCTGTTTTTTCTGTTTCAGGTTTGTGTTGGACAGGCGTCACCACAGGAGTGGAAACTTCAGCAGCCTCTTCATGGCTTTTAACCGGAGTGGGATATGCTGTGAAGATGTTATTGCACTTGGAACATCTGACTTTTGAGCCGGCTGGTTGTAATACTCTCTCATCCAAATTAAAACTTGTACCGCACTTTTCACAGCTAATAATCATGACACACCCCGCAGTTTATCGTTTAATATGGGAAATTTCAGTATGACTGATTCTATCTTCTTCAAGGGTTGGAATAAATTTTGTCATATTAAAAAAACAGATATAATCCTTTAATCCTCTTGTCAAATAAAATTAATTTGTTATAGACCTGTATCTGCAAGTTCTTTAATCAGATGTTTTTGTTTTTTATTAAGGTGCTCAGGCATTTTAATATGAATCTTGACAAAAAGGTCTCCCTTTTTATTAGTGTGCATGTATGGAAGTCCATGGCCGGAAAGGCGCATTTTTGTAAGGTGTTTTGTGCCTGCAGGTATTTTCAGACTCAACTCTTTATTCTCTATGGTGGGCACAGCTATTTTGGAACCGAGAAGCGCTTCGCTAAGTTTAATCTCACGGTTTATATAAAGGTTATTATCCTCTATTACATAATTGGGATCCTTTAAAATTTTGGCTTTAATGAACAGGTCACCTGGCGGCCCCCCAAAGGAACTTGGTTCTCCCTTGCCCGCAATTCTAAGCTTTTTTCCAGAAATCATCCCCTTTGGGATCTTAACGGTTAACTTTTCAAAACGTCCTGCGTGCTGATATGATATTATTTTACTTGTGCCGGAGGCAGCTTCCTGAAGTGTTAAGGGGACTTCATACATCAGATCCGAACCTTTAATCCGGGCCTGCTGCCGGCCACCCTGGCAAGAACCTCCAAAAGGTGAAGAGCCCTGATTAAAAGAGAACCTCCTGCCCCCTCCCATTTTTCCTGAGGTAAAGCTGCTCTGGCCAAAACCGAACTCTTTAAATATATCTCCAAAATCAAAACCGCTAAAAATATCTTCCTGGGAATATCTCTGTTGAAAACCATTAGCTCCGAACTCATCGTACTGTTCACGTTTCTTTTTATCACTCAGTACAGCATATGCTTCACTTATTTGCTTAAATTTTTCTTCTGCGGCCTTATCGCCTTTTGTATGATCCGGGTGATATTTCATGGCAAGCTTTCTATAAGCTTTTTTGATCTGATCATCAGAAGCTTTTTTTTCCACCCCAAGCATTTTATAATAGTCTGTTTCAGACATTTTTTTCACTCCATGTTTTCAAAGGTATCTAAATAATGCATAATTTTGTAATATTACATAAAGATCAATCGGAATTCAATTCATTTAAAACCTCTTTCGCTGCCTTTATAGTTGCATCTATATGCTCATTATCATGTGCAGATGAAATAAAAATAGCCTCAAATTGCGAAGGGGCAAGATAAACCCCCTTATTCAACATTCCCTTGTAGTAGGATGAAAACATTTCAAGGTTACTGGTCTTTGCATCGTCAAAATTTTTAACATCCCTGTCTGTAAAGAAAAAACCAAGCATAGATCCTTTTCTGTCAACAACTGCATTGATTCCTGCATTATCAGCCGCATTTTTCAAACCCGTTGCAAGCCTGTCAGCCTTTTCGTTTAAAATATCATAAAAACCTGGTTTTTTTAACTGGCGAAGAGTCGCAATGCCCGCTGCCATTGCAACAGGATTTCCTGAAAGAGTCCCTGCCTGATATATCTTTCCTTCAGGTGCAATATTTTGCATGATTTCACGTTTTCCACCGTATGCACCCACAGGCAGCCCCCCGCCTATTATCTTTCCAAGGCAGGTAATGTCAGGATTAATCCCATAAATTGACTGTGCTCCCCCGTGTGCTACCCTGAATCCCGTCATGACTTCATCAAAGATTAAAAGGCTGCCGTTTTTTTCTGTCTCCTGTCTCAAAGTTTCCAGAAAACCATCAACAGGAGTCACAAGCCCCATATTCCCCGCAACAGGTTCAACTATAATGCATGCGATATCTTTTCCCTGGCTGTCCATAACTTCCTTTAAGGTTTTAATATCATTATAAGGAATCGACAGGGTATCTGAAACAAAAGATTCAGGAACTCCCGGGCTGCCGGCTATTCCAAGGGTGGCAACCCCTGAGCCTGCTTCCACGAGAAGAGTATCTGCATGACCATGGTAGCAACCGTCAAATTTTATTATTTTATCCCTTCCTGTAAATCCACGTGCAAGGCGTATTGCGCTCATGGTAGCTTCGGTGCCGGAGTTCACCATACGTATCATCTCTATGGAAGGCACTGCATTAATTATTATTTCAGCAAGTTCTATCTCAAGATCCGTGGGAGCCCCAAAGCTTGTGCCCCTGTTTAATACGGCAGCAATTGCCTTTATGACTGCAGGATGTCTATGCCCAAGTATCATGGGACCCCAGGAACCAATATAGTCTATGTAGCCGTTATTATCTGCATCATAAACCATGCATCCTTCGGCATGATCTATAAACAAGGGTTCTGTGCCTACAGACTTGCATGCCCGAACCGGGCTGTTTACCCCACCCGGTATAATTTTTAAAGCGCGCTGATAAAGTTTTTGGGATTTTTCGCAATTCATTTTTTAATATCCTTTTTTTTAAAACAGGTTACTTTAAAGCTGTTTTATTGCAGCATTCATGTAGTTAAAAAATAATCTTGGGCTCGCCCTTGAAAACCTGTCAAAATCAGTTGTTATTTCAAGCCCGGGCACCAAGGCCTTTACCACCGGCAAATTAAGATCTTCCCGCGTAAGGTCAACATAAACAGGAAAGTATTTATTGAGTGTAAGCACTGATTCTAAAAGTTCAAGGTCGCTTTCAGGACTGTGTGTGGAATAATCCGGCAGATTATCTATGTCAACATAAGGCAGATTTTCAGGGCAAGGCATTGAAGGAGGACCTTGGGGATATGGGTAGGGAGTTTCAGTCAGGGCAGAGATAATTGCCTTCCTGGAACTAAGGTTGGCAGATGTTCCCTTTATAATATTTCCGTTTTGATCAACAACAAAACATTTATAGCAGCAAACTCCATGCAAAGGTGTAATATCCTGAAACTGGATATAAATACCTCTGGATATATAGTCAGCCAGCAGGGGGCCTATTTCAGGATCATCTGTTTTTAACCTGAAGCATTTATTTAAATCAAAGGGGCTGACTGCTTCAGCATCACGCTCTATTGCTTCCAAAAGAGCGGCCAGCTTTGCTCCTGCCATACTGTTCCCGGATGCAAGCCCCGTTGAATCAAGCCCGCTGAAGAGGCTGATTTCATCAAGGTTGCAGAACAAAAAAACTGACTGGGCAGGAATCATGACAGGTTTTAATCCCGAACCTGTTTGCCGGTCAGCTTTTATCCAGTATAATGGTTCGTTTCTATAATCTGTTTCAAGCCTTAGTTCATTGGGATTTAAGGTATATATTTTCTGTTTTTTCAGTGAACTGTAAGTTGAATATATTAAATCGTGTGGTTTTATATAACCTGTGGTTTTTTCATCTTTGAATCCTGTAAAAGAAGAATACCGTTCAACAATTTCCATTAAACATGATGCCCGCGCCTGGTCAAGGGAAAGCCCTTTCCCGTAGCTGGTCTGAATTCCTGAAAAACTGAACCTGTTTCTTTTGTTTATCACGTTAAAATCCAGACGCCATTTTCTTAATAATGCAATTGGACTTAAAGATGCAATATGCCGCATCTCAACATCAGCAAAAATATTAATTTTCTCCAATTTTTGTCTGGCATGCTCTGCTGTTTTCTGATTTGAAAATTCAGGAGCAGATTTACATCTTGCAGGGTTAAAAGCTTTATGCAGATCACGGATATGAACTCTATCTTTCACCTCAAGCTCCATGCTTTCATTAAACAGGCATGGAAGCTTAATATTCTGTACATGTTTAACCGGTTCATGATCAAGCATGTTTTTTTTAAAAAGCTTAATCCATTTAAAATGTTCATTCCTGTCATTCATCAGGCTTGATCTGATGTTTATTAATGGGGTGCTTTCGGCAAGACTCTCTATCTCAGAGCCTTCAAACAGCAAGAGCATGTTGTAAAAATTTTCATCATTCAAACATGCTTCATATAAAATTGCCCTGAACAGTTTATCCTTTAACCCGGTTTCAACAATAAGTTTTTCTATTTTATCCTTATCTAAAGCGCAGATACAGGAAAGGACATGCCTGTGCATAAAATCGTCAAATGGATGTTCTTTAAGATATTGAACAGATTGTTTAAGGGGCAAGCTTTCAGGTGTGCAGCAAAAAAAACCTGCTCCTGAATCTGTTTTTGTCAATTTTAATTCATAGCGCATAACAACCGATTTTATTCCCAGGTGTTTTTATTCTTGTTATACTTAAGATCAATATATTTCACCTTACCTTCTTCATTAATAAAGGTATTAAGAATCCAGCTTACTATGCTTATGAGCAAAGAACCTAAAAGAGCTGAAAAAAAACCGTCAATTTTAAAACCGTTTATTACTCCTGAAGCCATTAAGAGTATAAGCGCATTAATAACAAAGGTGAAAAGCCCCAAGCTTAAAATATTTATAGGCAGAGTTAAAAGCAATATTACCGGCCTGAAAAACGCATTTAATATGCCTAAAACAGCGGCTGCAAAAAGCGCTGCAAAAAAGCTTTCAAGCCTTATCCCTTCTATAAGGTATGATGTTGTTATCATGGCTATTGTCAAAGTTAACCACCTGATAATTATTCCCCGCATATCAAACCTCCCTGATTAATCTGCTAAATATTTAATTTAATGCAAAATAGATAATAAAACAACTGATAAAACAGTAAAGCGGCAAAGCCTCAGTTTTGAAAATCTTTGGTGGATTCGCTACGCTTAATCCACCCTACACATTTTATATAAAGTTGGTAGGATTGTAGGGTGGATTAAGGAGCGTAAGCGACGAATCCACCAAAATAACTAAAAAAAAACCAGGGCAATAGCCCTGGTTTAAGGTTAAAATTAATTATATATGATACTTTTTTCAGGCGTTATTTTTTTTGTCTTTCAGCGCTGCGTGTGCGGCTGCAAGACGTGCCACAGGAATACGAAATGGTGAACAGGAAACATAATTTAAACCAAGATGATGGCAAAATTCAATGGATTTAGGATCTCCTGCGTGTTCCCCGCAAATACCGCACTCCATATCAGGCTTAACCCCTCTTGCTTTTTTAACAGCTATTTTCATTAATTCTCCGACTCCGTCTATGTCAATTGTGGCAAATGGATTTTCCGTAAGAATTTTTTCTGTCAGATATTTTATTAAAAAACCCGATTCTGCATCATCTCTGGAAAGCCCGAATGTTGTCTGGGTCAGATCGTTTGTTCCAAATGATATAAAAGATGCATATTCTGCAAGCTTGTCAGCAGTTAGGGCAGCACGGGGAAGTTCGATCATTGTCCCGAATTTATAATTGATCTCTATGCCATGTTCTTTCATGACCTTTTTGGCCTCGCATTCAAGCGCTTTTCGCTGGGTTTTCAACTCATTAAAATGGCTGGTCAAGGGAATCATTATTTCAGGGTGCACATCTACCCCCTCTTTTGTAACAATGCATGCGGCTTCAAATACTGCACGGACCTGCATGGTCGTCAGTTCGGGTATCTGAATCCCCAGGCGCACACCTCTCAGTCCAAGCATGGGGTTGCTTTCATGAAGTTTTTCAACCCTTGCGAGTATTTTTTCTTTGTCTTTGATCTGCTGCAGGATGGTGTCGAATTCCTGAAGAGACCCGGCATGTTGCAATTTTATTTTTAAATCAGTCAGATCGTGTAAAAGGTCCACGTTGTTTGGCAGAAATTCATGCAAAGGGGGGTCAATCAGCCTGGTTATAACAGGCAGGCCATCCATTGACTTGAAGAGCCCTATGAAGTCATCCCTCTGGAACGGCAGTAAAGCATCGAGGGCCTCACGCCTTTCAACTGCAAGATCAGCCATAATCATCTTGTTAAGAAACGGAAGGCGTTTTGGTTCAAAAAACATATGCTCAGTACGGCAGAGCCCGATTCCTTCTGCTCCGTATGTCCGGGCGCGCTCTGCATCCTCTGGATTATCGGCATTTGTCCATATGCCGAGTCGTCGGAATTCGTCTGCCCAGGAAAGAAGTTTTATCAGCCATGGGTCCATAAAATCAGGAATGACTGTTTTGAGTTTGCAATTATATACTTCTCCGGCAGTGCCATCAATAGATATCCAGTCTCCTTCTTTTATAATGTCTCCCTTTATGCTCATCTGACGTTTATTTAAATCTATCTGGATATCAGCCACTCCCACTACTGCAGGCTTGCCGAACTGCCTCGCCACCAAGGCAGCGTGACTTGTGCGTCCGCCTCTGCTGGTTAAGATACCTTTGGCAGCAAGCATCCCGTGTATATCATCGGGCTTTGTTTCAGGCCTTACCATTATCACCTGTTTGCCGTCTTCCTTTGCCCAGGATTCAGCCAGGTCCGCATCAAAGGCAACCACGCCTACTCCTGCGCCTGGTGAAACATTGAGCCCCATGGCTATCATAGAACCTTTTGATTTAGCTTCAGCCTTTGATTTGCGATCAAACTGGGGATGTAAAAAAAAATCCACCTGATCCGGACTTATGCGAAGGACAGCCTCTTCTTTTGATATCATTCCTTCTTCAGCCATTTCAATTGCGATACGCACTGCAGCCTGGGCTGTGCGTTTTCCGTCACGGGTTTGCAGCATCCAGAGTTTTTTGTTTTCAATTGTAAACTCCACATCCTGCATTTCTTTATAATGGCTTTCAAGGTTATGTATAATTTTATCAAAATCCGAGTATGCCTCGGGCATATCTTCCTTTAATTTTGATATATCATTAGTTTGACGAGTGCCTGCGACAACATCTTCACCCTGGGCATTTATAAGATAATCACCTTCAATCCTGTTTTCACCTGTTGAGCCGTTGCGGGAAAGAGCAACTCCTGTGGCGCAGTCATTGCCTAAGTTTCCAAAAACCATTGTTACGATATTTACCGCTGTTCCAAGGTCATGGGGAATACCCGCGGCGTTGCGATAGTCAACAGCGCGTTTTCCATTCCAGCTTTTAAAAACTGCCTCAGTGGCCATTTTTAACTGTTTATATGGCTCCAGGGGAAAATCTTTACCGGTTTGATTTTTTATAATTGTTTTAAATTCTTTTGTAATATCTTTCCATGCCTGGGCATTAAGGTCAGCGTCGGTTTTTGCACCTGTTTTTATGCGAAACTCATTGATTTTTTCTTCGAACAGTTCATCGGGCACGCCCATAACGACACTTCCAAACATCTGCACAAGACGTCTGTATGAATCGTATACAAATTTTTCATTATTAGTTAATTTTATCATGCCTGGAGCTGTTTCATCATTCAGACCTATATCAAGAACCGTGTCCATCATGCCTGGCATGGAAAACTTGGCACCTGATCTGCAGGACACAAGAAGCGGATTTACAGGGTCACCGAATTTTTTTCCACTTTCCTCCTCTATCCCCTTTAGCCCCTCCAAAACCTGTTCCCACATTCCTTCAGGAAAATCTTCACCCGACGAAAGATAAGCATTACAGGCTTCAGATGTAATTGTAAAACCTGGAGGGACAGGAGCTCCTATGCGAGTCATCTCGGCAAGGTTGGCACCTTTGCCTCCGAGAAGGCCTTTTACATCATCCCATTTGCCTTCAACATACTCTTCCACCTCATTAATTTCGTTGAAAAAATATACCCATTTTTTAGTCATTAAAAATTCCTCCAAAAATCAAACTTAGAAAATATTTGTAAACCTGATATTTCAGGCAACACTGTCAAAAAATAAAGGGGAATGTTCATTTTGAGTTTGCAACTGAAGCCTACATTGATTTTTCTATATATAACATTATGATATATTGTGTCAATATATAGAAATATGCAAACTATAGTAAGCGAAATTGAATATTCTTCTGAGGTCTTGAAAAGTGAAAATTGGCAGGGATGGGATTCAAATAAATACTTCAACCGCCTGTTGTTACTTGATTTAAAAAACCGGTAAAAAAAAAGAGTACACCTTTCTCAATCAGATCCATGGCATGAGAAAAAAACAGTCCACCGGATGAATGACAATGTCTGCATCCCTCAATTCATAATCTTCTAACTGGCGTGACATGATTTCAGTCACTCTGACACTCACATCCCTTGAAGTTCGGAATTCATCCTCTGTTGGGTTAAAAAAGGTACTACAAAAGTATCACAGGGCAGTTGCGGCTTAACAGCCATGATTTATAAAAAAAGAATATAAAATTGATCAATTTAATCCAAAACAGGTTAATGGTTTACATGACAAATGCTCAAACAGATATTAAATACCTTTTCAGGTTTACAAATTATATTCAGTCCGTTATATAATTCCCATAGATAATCAACTGATGAGCAAAAATCCAGCGGGAATATA
>CAYZXU010000052.1:0-1695 GCA_964482535.1 uncultured Desulfobacteraceae bacterium
TCATTATCACTCCTGTTTTATTGGAAAAGGGCGTACCCTTTATTATGCATCTATCTGATCTTTTAAAAAAACACTTGAAAGATCCGTATAAACAGCGCCCGATTGTTTTAGTTCACTTTTAATTAAAAAAATATGGTCTGCCATAAAACTTTCCGATTCAAAGCCCTTAAACTGTTCCATGGCATATACAAGCTTTTTAGCGTCTGTTTTCCCTTTTATCCTGCCAATAGTCAAATGCCCCTTAAAGGGTCGTGACTCTTTTGGAAAACCAATTGCCTCAAGATTTTTTTCAACTCTATCTTGCAGATCTAAAAGATCGGATATCTCTCCTGTTATACCTGCCCATATTACACGAGGCCTTTTAACTCCAGGAAAAACTCCGGCGCCTTTTACTGAAAGGGTTATGGGTTTAGACTCTTTTGCCGCGAGAGTAATACTCCTGATGATTTTTTCCACATCAGTTATTTTAATATCCCCTAAAAACTTAATGGTGATATGAATATTTTCAACCTTTACCCATTTTGCCCTGATGCCTTGGGATTTAAAGCCATTTTGGATCTCTTTAACTGATGACAAAATCTTTTCAGGCAGTTTTATTGCAATAAAAGTTCTTATTATATCGGACATATTTTAGATTAGGGAAGCGTGAACTGGGGCTCTCCAAGCTCAAACTCACCCTTTGCAATCCATTCTTTTAAAGTTTCTGCAATTTCACGGGCCCTTACAATACTGGAAAGCGGAACAGAAGGGATATCTTTCCCCTGAAATTTAATCGAACCGCTTTTTAGCTCCGCATAGCTGACCTGACCATAATTTTTTGAAATTCCCCTTGAATAATCATGGCCATAATCGACTATCTCGGTAAATATCTCATCATCAGACACACCGGTATATTCCGCCATCTCTTCATTTAATATGGGCACAGGTATTCCCAGTCCCACTGCAAGGGAGCACCCATATCCCTGGATACTGACGCCCACAAGCCACTTCGGGCTCATTAGCTTTAAGTCTCCCATGACCCACAAAGTCCCTGCAGGTGATACAGGCACACCTTTTTCAGTTCTTTTTACTGAAGGATTATGCTGAGTACCCTGCCATGCAACGTAGCCCACACCCCCACCCAGGAAAATTTTTGTACCCATGCCTATGGTCTTATAATATGGATCATTTAAAAGCGGGCTAAGCTGGCCTGCCGAGCAGTAATTTGCATTGGCTGCTTTTGGTTTTAAAGTGCCCATATAGGTATAAACTGTTTTTTTTGTCAAATTTACCGCACAGTTATAATTTTGGTAACCGTTTCTCGGATCGCACAGGGTTGCGCCGGGAAGTTCGCTTAAGGTCATATCTTTTTCCACAAAACAGTTGGGATAACATGCCGTTCCGTAGGATGTAGCCTTTAATTTCACCTTTTCTCCAGCAACGAGATCCTGTATAACATGCCCTCCTCCGTAATTGAATTCACCAGGATAAACCTTGTTTAAAGGATCTCCTTCAATGACCTCAGTAGCTCCAATATAACAATCCACCGCAGCTATACCTGCATAGGCAGGAACCTTGTTCAGCCAGACTTTTGAAGCTTTTATTCCAGGAACAGAGTGACCAAAATTTATAAAAGCTCCGGATGAACACATGGGCGCAAAAGTTCCGGTTGTTACAACGTCCACATGACTTGCGGCCTCAACAGCTCCCTCCTGC
>CAYZXU010000052.1:1795-16201 GCA_964482535.1 uncultured Desulfobacteraceae bacterium
CTATACTGTTTTCCGTCAATATCTTCAGTATATTTCAAATTAAGTATTATATCCTTGTTTACAGCATAAACAACACCGCCCCCTATTCCAAGACTCCATGCATCACTGTCACGCAGTTTTCCAACTTCTGTATCAGTGTCACTTGTGGCCTGCATAAAGTCAGACTGAGCAAAAAGCCCAAACTTTGGATTTTCCCTTGAGGTAAAATATGTAATAATAAGATTTGTTTCCATATATGATTTGTCTTTATAATTCATATCATGGTTTTTGGTAATATATGTATAATTTTGCGCAAGATCGAACATCCAGAAACCGTCTGCCATGGGAAGCCTTAAATGAGCATAAACAGCAGGAACTATCTCATATCTGTTAAGACCGATGCTGGAACGATCATCTTTGTCATAATTTCCCAGAGGAAAACGTACCGTAAAACTGCCTGAAAGGTGCAGACCTCCTGATTTATTATGCCATCCAAAAGAATTATAAAAATAGGGGTCTGCCATTCCGCTGCTGCTCTCATGTTTATCACCGGGAGTACCTATATATGCAGAGTACCAGTCCGTACGCGTAAGCTTTAGATCAGCAAATGGGAATATGCCCACATGACAAAACTGAAACTGGTTTCTGTCTCCGGTATGCCATATATAAGCGGCTTTGAGTATATACTGCTTTGCCCTGAATTTATCTATCCCCGTTAGAGCATCTCCCATTTCATCCTGCTCTTTTCCATCCTCGTCTCTCCAGTTGTCAATCTCCATATAACGTATATGATGCATTGATGCCCAGCCGTCAGGGTTGTCCATGGCCCATGCCCCCGGGAATGCATAATATTGAAGAGAACCAAGCTCTGCCATGGTTTTTTTTGGCACAACAAGCAGGTTTAGGATAAAAAGGCATATAATCGTTGTGTATAAAATCCTGCTGCTGATTTTCATTTTTCCCTTTTTGTATTTTATTATAATAGATTAATTATGCCTTTTAATTATATTGGGATTTAACAATATTTACCTTTGACATAATATTATTATTTATCCATGAAGAGTCCCACCATTCAATTGGATTAACAAAGGTATTATGCACAAACATTCCAAAATGGAGGTGATCTCCTCCTGCAAGCCCTGTTTTTCCTGTGCGACCTATGAATTCCCCTTTTGAGACTATACGGTTTTTCTCAACAGCAATACTGCTTAAATGTGAATACATGCTGAACAGATTAAAGCCATGGTCAAGAACCACAGTCTTGCCGTAAATACCAAGTAAACCGGCAAAAACCACCTTCCCCTTGTTAGCCGCAGGCACTATGGCCCGAGCTATAGAGGCAAGATCTATCCCCATGTGTGTTTGCTTATCAATTGTTTCGCCGTGATAACGATACTCACGCTGATCGGCAAAACCTGCTCTTGTGGCGGACTTTGGAAGCCTTAAAAAAGAACCGCTCCAGTATAAAACATTATCTGTTTTAGAAGCTATTTCCTTTATCTGCATGAAATTTGCTGCACGCAGTCTGTTGTTTACCTCAAGAAATTTTGCCACAGGATTTTTTGCCTTTTCTTTATCTATAGCATTGGCAAATTCAGGCATTTTCCAGCTTAAAAATCCATCGGAAATCTTTATTATATCTTTTTTAAAATTTTTTATTTTAATCTTATGGGGAAAACCGATTGCCGAGCTGTTATTTGCCTTGTCCGTTGCTTTAAGAAAAATTTCAGTATCAGATTTCTGGTGGTAAGCCACGGCAAAAAAAGCAAGGTATATATCTGAATCATTAAAATATCCTGAATAGCCCTGAAAAAAATTTTCTCCAACATACACGCCGCTTTTTTGGCATTCTTCCGAAAGCCTGTAAACGGCTACTCCGCTCCCGCCCTGATTTAAATACATGGTGTGGTTTAATATATCGACCTCAGGAGATTTTATATCAACAATAACCTCTTCTTCAATATAGGTACTGTTTCCCTTAAACCATTTTCGCCAGGAATAATCCCGTATAGCAAGACGCAAAACAGCCTTGCCGTCAGTAAGACCGAGCTCTTCAGGATTTAATTTAATATCAAATTTCTTTTCAAACACACTGCTTTTTAAGCCAAAACCGGTGCTTTTAAATTGTTTTTCAAGTATAATTATCTCTTTGCCGTCTTTTAAAATAGAAATCCATACTTTTTTAAGACCACTTTTTTTATCATAAACAGTTAGTTTTAAATTCTGGGATATGCCCATTGAAGGATTAAACTCCGTAAATTCAACACCCGGATTTTCACCCTCAAGCCTGATTACAAGTATAGATATGACCGGGATTAAAACAATAAGGCTGATAGATGTTAAAAACCAAAGCTTTAATTTCTTTTTTTTATCTGTTTTTTTTTTCAATGTTCGACACCCACTTTAAAATTTAATAGTTAAGAATTATTTTTTCAATAACAATTAAATATAACCTTATCAAGGCAAAGTTTTCGTTTCTTGACTTTTGATCATATGCAGGATAAATATTTATTTGAATGGAAATTTACAAACTCAACAAACAGCATCTAAACTTGTAAAATTATAATAGAAGGTCATTGGACAATGTTCAACATTGTTGAAACAGGTAATATCAAAATCGGGCGCGGCTGTCCTCTTGTTATAATTTCCGGACCATGTGTGATAGAAAATTATGATATTACATTTAAAATAGCATCTTTTCTTAAAGAACTCACAGATAAGCTGGATATCCCCCTGATTTTCAAGGCATCCTATGACAAGGCGAACCGCACTTCAATAAATTCTTACAGGGGTCCCGGGATAGACAAAGGTCTTGAAATTCTATCCAGGATAAAGAACGAACTCGATATTAAAATTATTTCTGATGTTCACAGGATTAAAGAGGTAAAGAAGGCTGCGCAGGTTCTTGATATTATCCAGATACCCGCTTTTCTATGCAGGCAGACCGATTTTGTGGTTGAAGTGGCTAAAACCGGAAAAATCGTTAATATTAAAAAAGGGCAGTTTCTATCCCCCTGGGACATGATAAATGTTGTGGAAAAAATAAAATCCACAGGAAACGAGAAGATCATAATAACCGAACGTGGGACTATGTTCGGTTACAACAATCTTGTTGCGGATTTTCGCAGCATAAAAATTATGCAGGATACAACAGCCCTGCCTGTAATATTTGACGCGACTCACAGCGTGCAGCTTCCTGGTGGAGCAGGAAAAAGTTCAGGAGGCCAGAGAGAATTTGCGCCTGTTCTTGCAAAAGCGGCTGTTGCTGCAGGGGCTGACGGTATATTTCTTGAAGTTCATCCGGAGCCTGACAAAGCTCTTTGTGACGGTCCGAATTCGTTGAAAGTTGAAGATCTTCATGAACTGTTTTCACAACTTAAGGCTATAAAGCAGATCTTATGCCCGATATAACAGATAAACTAAAACATATTAAACTCCTGCTGCTTGATGTTGACGGGGTTCTCACAGATGGAACCATAATCTACAACGACCAGAAGGTGGAAACCAAAATTTTTAATGTAAAAGACGGTCTCGGTATAAAGCTTCTTATGAATGCCGGAGTACAGGTCTGTATAGTTACAGGAAGAGGTTCGGAAGCCCTGCGTCACAGGTGCCGGGACATAGGGATTCCTCATGTTTTTGAAAATGTTAAGGATAAGGCTGAAATGCTTTGCCATATAGTCAAGCTTACCGGGGTCTCCATGGAGAATACTGCATTTGTGGGAGATGACCTGCCTGACCTGCCGCTTATGAAAAGGGTAGCTGTTTCATTTACCGTGGCAGATGCCCATGAAATCGTTCGAAAACATGCTGATATGGTTATAATGGCGAAAGGCGGCCAAGGCGCTGTAAGGGAGATTTGCGAAATTCTTCTTAAGGCAGGAGGACATTGGGAAAAGGCTGTTGAGCCTTTTTTATAATGTATTTGTTTAATTTTAAAAATTATAAGAAAATAAAGCTTGCGTTATTTTTTATTATTATAATCAGCATAGGCATAATCATAACTGTATTTATGGAATATCGCGGTCTTTTCAATAAATCTGCGAAGATTATTTCACAGCTTCCCGAGGGTGCTACCATATCCCTTGGTAAAATACATCAGGTTTCCACGAAAAACGGAGAAAAGGAATGGATCCTGGACGCTGATTCTGCTAATTATATTAATAATAAAAAGCAGGCTGTTTTGGTCTGTCTCAAGGTTGTTTTTTTTATAAAAGACAATAAGAAAATATTTCTTAAAGCAGATGAGGGGGTTTTGCATACCGAGTCAAAAGATATTGAAGTTAAAGGTAATGTTATAGTGCAAAATCAGGATTACAGGATTGATACAAAAAGGCTTAAATATATTAACAGTAAGCAAACTATTACTTCAAAAGTTCCTGTAAAGATATCCGGAGATTCATTGTTTTTTGCCGCTGATTCCATGTTAATTGATTTAAACTCTAACAAGGCGTATCTTGAAGGAAATGTTAAAGGAAGTTTTGGTGGATTTATTAATTAACATTAAGCAAATATCAATTATTATTATATCCGCAATATGTATTTGTCTAAATACATCTATTGCTTTTTCTAATGATAAATTGAATAATGACGATAATAATAAAAAACAGATTCATGCAACCTCGGACAGGCTGATTATTGATGGAAATGCCAAATGCGCCGAGTTTACAGGGAATGTTAAGATGATCCAGGGCGAGACGGTTGTTGAAGCTGACACATTAAAGGTCTTTTATAAAGGGGATTTAAAAGGCAGCGAAAAATCTGCAGCAGGTGAAGAATCCATAGAAAAAATTATGGCTGAAGGCAATGTAAAAATTTTTTTCGACAACAGGCTTGCCGAGGCTCAAAATGCAGAATATTTAACAGCAACTGAAGTTCTTGTTTTGTGGGGTAAAAATTCAAAAATTACAAGCGGCAAAGATTCAATTTCAGGGGGAAAAATTACTTTTTACAGAGCCAGCGGACAGGTTCGTGTTGAAAGTGGTAAAGAAAAACAGGTGCATGTGAATTTTTATTCAAACGGTAACGGGTTAAAATGACCTGTTTATTTCTCAAAAATCTGGTAAAAAGCTATGGTGGAAAACAGGTTGTAAATTCCATTAATCTGAAAATAGAAAGCGGCGTTGTTGTTGGGCTTCTCGGACCTAATGGCGCAGGCAAAACAACAACATTTTACATGACCACGGGAATAATAAAACCGGATTCCGGTCAAGTCCTGCTTGATGATACCGACATTACGAATTTTCCAATGTATCAGAGAGCCAGAAAGGGGATAGGCTATCTTCCACAGGAGGCTTCAATCTTCGGCAAACTGACTGTAAAAGAGAATATTTTGTCTATTCTTGAGCTGGTGCCGATTTCAAAGCCGGAACAGAAAAAACGCACCGATACTTTACTTAAAGAGCTTGGTATACAGCATCTTGCAGATCAAAAAGCAAACCTTCTTTCAGGGGGTGAAAGACGGCGTCTTGAAATTTCACGGGCGCTTACAACAAACCCCTCGTTTATTCTTCTTGATGAACCGTTTGCAGGCATTGACCCTCTCGCTGTAATAGATATAAAAAATATAATTGAGCATCTTAAAAAACGAGGCATAGGAATTTTAATTTCTGATCATAATGTAAGAGAAACACTTGCAGCTTGTGATAAAGCATATATACTAAGCAAAGGGGAGATCATAGAGTCAGGATCCCCTGAAAAAATTATCTCAAGCAAAATAGCGCGTCGGATATATCTCGGAGAAGAGTTTAAATTATAATATGGCACTTGAATTACGACAAAGTCTTAAGTTATCCCAACAGCTTATTATGACCCCTCAACTGCAGATGGCCATAAAGCTTCTGCAGCTTAACAGGCTGGAACTTTTGGATACTATTACACAGGAACTTCAAGAAAATCCAATGCTGGAAGAATCGTTGGAAACAGGCAAGGATCAGCCTGTTGAAAATGAAGTTGTTGAATCCGACCCGATGCGGGAAGTTACAGTTGAAGAAAAAATCAACGATGATATTGACTGGAGCAACTATCTTGATGAATATAGCTCTTCCGGTAAAACAACGTATGAAGCTGAAAGAAAAACCGCTCCTGATTTCGAAGCCTTTGTGGCAGGGAAGGAAACTTTAAATAAACACCTTCTGTGGCAACTGCTCATGACATCTCCAACCGAAGAAGAGAAAGAAATAGGCAGTATTATTATCGGGAATTTAACCAAAGATGGTTATCTCGATACTTCCATAGATGAAATAGCAGCATCCAGCGGTTCCACTTTGTGCAAAGTGGAAAAGGTCCTTAGGGTTATGCAGTCCTTTGATCCCATAGGTGTTTGTGCAAGGGATCTTGAAGAATGTCTTTTGCTGCAGACCGGATATTTAGGAATTGATAATACCATTGTTGTTGAAATTATCACCAGGCATCTTAACCATCTTGAAAATAAAAATTATAAGGCAATATCCAAGGCGCTTAAAATCAGTTTTGAAAAGGTGGTTGAAGTTGTTAAGATCATACAAGAGCTTGAACCAAAACCCGGCAGACAGTTTTCAGATGAAGAGCCCCATTACATTAATCCTGATATCTTTATATATAAACTTGGTGATGAATTTATAATATTAATTAATGAAGAAGGGATACCGAGGCTTCGAGTTAACTCTTATTATAAAAAAGCGATTGCAAGGGGCGGAAAGTTAAACGGAGATACCAAAAATTACATCCGGGAAAAAATGCGTTCTGCTGCATGGTTGATAAAGAGTGTGCAACAGCGCCAAAAAACCATTTACAGGGTAACTGAGAGTATCTTAAAATTTCAAAAAGAATTTTTTGAAAGAGGCATAACATGCTTAAAACCAATGATTCTAAAAGATGTTGCCCAGGAAATAGGCATGCATGAATCCACAATCAGCAGGGTAACCACAAATAAATATGTCCATACTCCACAGGGAATTTTTGAACTAAAATATTTTTTTAACAGCTCAATAAATCAAATAGATGGGGAAGCAATAGCATCCATCAGTGTTAAGGAAAAAATAAAACAGATTATTGAAAATGAAGATAAAAAAAAGCCATACAGCGACAGTAAAATTGTCAAATTTTTAAAAGAATCAAACATAAATATTGCAAGAAGGACAGTGGCCAAATATAGAGATGTACTTCATCTGCTTCCATCAAGCAAACGTAAAAACTTTTAAGGAGGTAATTTTTATGCAGACTTCAGTTACTTTTAAAAACCTTGACCCTTCTGAAAATTTAAAATCATACATTTCCGGTAAACTTGACAAATTTGACAAATTTCTTGACAATCCTGCCATGGCAACGGTTGTGCTTTCCGTTGAAAAATTTCGCCATATAGCTGAAATCAACATCGTCGGTGACAGGCTTAAGATTAACGGAAAAGAAGAAACAAACGACATGTACTCATCTATGGATATGGTTCTGGATAAACTGGAAAAACAGATTAAAAAAAATAAACAAAAAACAAAAGACCACCGATCAAACTCAAAATCGAAAAAAAACAATATTGAAGACACAACTTTTTCGGATTATAGTCCCGAGGACCAGATATTTGTAAAATATATTGACTACAAACCCATGGACGTTGATGAAGCCATAGAACAGATGGATCTTACCAATCAAAATTTTATTGTTTTTACTAATGCTACAACAGACAGGGTTAATGTTATTTATGTCAGGCATGATGGCAGTTATGGCTTGATTAAGCCAAGCTGACATTTTAAACCCAACCATAAAAAAATTATAGAAGTATAATTTTGTAAAAGTCCCATTAAAAGATTAAAAAAATGCATATACACGATTTTTTAAATAAAGAGGCTGTGCTTGTTGACTTAAAATCACAAAACAAACAGAGTATTTTAAAAGAACTTTCCGAGCCTGTGTCCAGATCCTCAGGCATTGACCATAATGATATTTTAAAAGTGCTGATGGAAAGAGAACATCTGGGAAGCACAGGTATCGGCAATGGAATAGGCATACCCCACGGAAAGTTAAAGGCTTTAAAATCAATGGTGTTGGCTTTTGGCCTAAGCAGAAAAGGTGTTGATTTTGAATCAATGGATGGACACCCTGCACATATTTTTTTTCTGCTTTTAACGCCTGAAAATTCAGCGGGGCTTCATTTAAAACTCCTTGCGCACATATCAAGGATTCTTAAAGATGATTCTTTCAGAAAAAGGCTGATGAATGTTTCTGATAGTGATGAAGTTATTTCTATTATAAAAGAAGAAGAAGGAACTTTTTAACTTGTATGGATAGTTAATGCCGGAATCTGCTTGACTTCCTTATTGCATTATACGAAAAGGAAGGCAAATCATATTTGACTATGGCTGTTGGATGTACAGGCGGGCGGCATCAATAATAGCCCAGGCTGTTTTTCAACATATAAAACAAAAAGTTGATATTTTACATCGTAATATCATCAGGTGAAGAAGCCTTAAACTAAAGAGGAACTGTTTACATGTCAGGAATCCTTATAGTAACACATAGTCAGCTCGGTCATGCATTGATTGATGCCGCTGTATTTATTTTAGGCTACAGGCCGGAGAATATATTACCCGTATCAATCAATTTGAATGAAAAAGTGGATAAACTGCGCAGCAAAATTGAATCAGGGATAAAAGAAGTCGGAAAAGATAATAAAGTATTAATTCTTACAGACATGTTCGGAGGCACCCCATCAAATTTAAGTTATTCCTTTCTGGAAGAGGGACGTATTGAAGTTCTGTCAGGAGTTAATCTCCCTGTTCTTATTAAAGCAGTTAAGGACAGAGAGAGTATGGAGCTTGACGAACTTGCTGTCAGCCTTGAAGCTTTTGGGAAAAAGAGCATATCTCTTGCCAGCGGAATATTAAAGGGAAATAAACGGGCATAGATTTTTGTTTTTTACGAGTTTATTATTATTCAAAAAAACCGGTAAATATAATCCAGCTATAAAATCTTTGAAAAATAATACAGGGAGGCGTTATGAGCATTAAAATTGGCATAAACGGTTTTGGCAGAATAGGACGAGTTGTTTTAAGAGCTGCTCTGAATAATCCTGAAGTGGAAGTTGCAGGCATTAACGATCTTATGGATGCATCCACAATGGCTTATCTTTTACAGTACGATTCCGTACACGGTAAACTTGATGCTGAGGTTAAAGCTGGAAAGGACGTAATTGAGGTCGGGGGAAAAGCAATTCCTATTTCATCCCATAAAGATCCTGCGCAGATAGGCTGGAAAAAGATAGGCGTTGATATTGTTGCTGAGTGTACAGGACTCTTTCGTGACCGTGAAAGTGCATCAAAACATATTGATGCCGGTGCTGCCAAGGTGATTATTTCCGCTCCTGCACAAGATCCTGATATTACAATAGTTATGGGCATAAACTCAGATCAGTATGATGCGTCCAGGCATAATATTATTTCCAATGCTTCATGCACAACCAACTGCCTGGCTCCTGTTGCAAAAGTACTTCTCGATAACTTCGGGATTAAACAGGGACTTATGACAACAATACATTCATATACAGGCGACCAGCGTCTTCTTGATTTTCCCCATAAAGATCTTCGCAGAGCAAGGGCTGCGGCATTATCAATGATACCAACAACAACAGGTGCCGCAAAAGCCGTGGCTCTGGTACTGCCGGAGCTGGCAGGCAAACTGAATGGCCTGGCCATGAGGGTGCCGACTCCAAATGTATCTATTGTAGATTTAGTGGTTACAATTAATAAATCAGGAATAACTGCAGCAGATGTAAACGAAGCTGTTAAAGATGCCTCAGAAGGTTCTCTCGCAGGTATTTTAGGCTATAATGACGCTCCTTTAGTTTCTACGGATTTTAACGGCGACCCTTTATCTTCTATTTTTGATGCGCCGACAACATATGTTATTAATGATATGGTCAAGGTTCTTTCATGGTACGATAACGAAACAGGATACTCAAACAGACTCGTTGAGCTTGCTGCAATGATAGGAAAAGGGAGGTAAAAATCCCATGGAAAAACGGAGGCCTCTAATTGCAGGCAACTGGAAGATGTTTAAAACATGTTCCCAGGCAATGGATACTGCAGCTATTCTGGTCAATCTGACCAAAGACGTTACAGAAACAGATATAATGATTGCTCCCACATTTACAGCTCTTTGGCCTGTTGCAGATATCGTAAAGGAAAGTAATGTTTCCCTTGGTGCTCAAAATCTTTTCTGGGAAAAAGAAGGTGCATATACCGGTGAAATTTCCTCCTCAATGCTGGTTTCTGCGGGCTGCAGATATGTAATCATCGGGCACTCGGAGCGAAGACAGATCTTTGGAGAAACCGATGAATCAGTCAATAAAAAAATCAAGGCTGCTTTAAAGGACAAGTTATTGCCTGTTTTATGCATTGGAGAAACCGAAGAGGAACGTAAATCGGAAAATACATTTATTATTCTTGACAAACAGGTTAAAAAGGGGCTAAAAGGTTTTTCTTCAGACGAACTATTATCGTCTTGCCTTGTAGTAGCGTATGAGCCTGTTTGGGCAATAGGCACCGGCAAAACAGCCACAAAAGATCAGGCTCAGGAAGTGCATCTTTATATAAGATCGCTGCTGGAAAAACAATTTGGTAGTGCCCTTGCCGAATCTACAAGAATTTTGTATGGGGGCAGCGTAAAACCGAATAATATTTTGGAGCTTATGGAAATGCCGGATGTGGATGGGGCCCTTGTTGGAGGCGCAAGCCTGGATGCTAAAACTTTTAGTCAAATAATTCATTATTAAATATGCTTTCAATTTTAATTATAGTACATGTTGTTGTATGTATCGCCCTGATTATGATTGTTCTGTTACAAACAGGAAAAGGGGCGGATATGGGGGCTGCCTTCGGAGGCGGATCAAGTAATACCCTGTTCGGAGCCAGCGGTGCTTCCACTTTTCTTACCAAAGCTACAACTGTTGCGGCAATTATATTTATGCTGACCTCTCTTAGTCTTGCCTATATGTCAAACACCAGGTCTGAAAAGTCTCTTGTACTTGATAAGAAAACTCCTGTGGAGAGCAAATCCTCAACAACTGATAAAACTACCGGCGAAAATATGAATAAAGCCACAATCCCTCAAGAAAAGTCTGAAAAATCTCAGGCATCAACACCAGCAGGGGTTGACAAGGCTGAAACTTCTACTGATAAATCTGATGGGAATGAGTAGAAAATAATTTTTGTGCCGAAGTGGTGGAATTTGGTAGACACGCTATCTTGAGGGGGTAGTGAGTTACGCTCGTGCCGGTTCAAGTCCGGCCTTCGGCACCATCCATAAAGAATTAGCCACAATTTTAACAAGTTGTGGCTTTTTTATTTTGGCAGTTTGCGAATTATTAAAGTGATTTACACCCCTTCGGTTACTGCTTGAAATAAACAGAAATTTTATGGTTGTAAAATTAGATTTTCAGCTATTCTATGGTCAAATCTGTTCATTTATGCCGATAAATTTTGTCAATAATTTTTCAAAGCCACTTCTGGTAATGCTGTCCGGAGTCCTGAGCTCAAATGTTGGACCCTTAATATTAAGACGCACGTCAGTGAATATTGTTGTCAGATGATACAGGAATTTATCAAAACCAGTGTCCTGTTTTTTAAAAAAAGGAATTTTTTCATCCAGCATATCGGCAGAAACTGTGACCCTGACTATTTCCCGGATTACCTGTTCAGGTGAAGAATTTTTATCTATGCCTTTAAAAGGAAGACCGCAGCGGCAGGGATCAGTATTATTCCATATCGCCCTGCGCTTTGCCGTCATTTTAAAATCATCTGATTTAGCCATTGCACATAGATTTAAAAAAAGGGGTACGATTTCCTCTGCAAAGCGAATGAGTACATGAAAGTGGATGGAAGCTGTACCTTTCATCATTTCACGACCGAGGGTTCCGCTTTCAGACATTCGCTGGTGGAGTTTTATGTAGCGTTTTTCCGTAAGGCACAGGGGTGAATTCTTCCGATCCGGTATATATCCTGTGGTGATATAATCTATCCCAAGCTTCTGTTTTATATTAAAATTTGTCTGTTCAATCATCAAAAGCATCCTGTCTAATTTGTCATGCTCATCAGGCAAAAGAGGGCTGCTGTGGTATTCTATCTGCCCCCCGGGTTCAAATGCAATATAAACACCGGATGAATTCATGAAGATGCCATTCTTCCTTAAAAAGCCGCACTCAGGCAGAAAAGAGTAAAGCTTCTCCATAATCTCAAGGTTCAAAGGAGCGGATGGTATAAATTCATACTCAAAGCCGTATGTCCTTGGGCCTGGGGGCGCTTTATCCAAAATGAGGGTCAGGAGCTTGTCAGCATGTGCATGGATAAGTTTGTTCAATGTATCAGGGTTCATTATAAATCCAACCTTAGCAAAAAAATTCATTGTACCATAAAGTAAAAATAATAATGGAAAATATTCTGTCTGCCTCGGAAACAAGTGTTTCGGGTCCTATTCCAGAGGCAGTAATTTTGTTCATATGTTCTCGGGCAATGTCTTGATTCAGGATACCTTGCTGCTTTATAATATTGCCAAGCATTATATCTTGCAGAAAATCAGGCAGGGTGTCGGGTTTCGCAAACCAGTCTGCCAGCGGGATGGTAAAAGGCTGCTTTTTCCTGAAAGCTGTTTCATGATCCAGCACGGAGAAATCGGCATACGCATGACTGCAAATAAATTTTTCACGGCATTCATCAATGTTTACTTTAAAATCGACCGGGAGCGTTGCCGCAAATTCTGCGAGCCTGTAATCAAGAAAAGGAGTTCTTGTCTCAAGGGAATGTCTCATGGAAAGCTTGTCAAGGCGCAGTATAACATAGTCCGGAAGCCTGGTGCGAATCTCGAAAGCGATGGCCGCATTTAATGGATGCTCACTGCCGCTGAGGTGCGGAAGTGCGTCTTCAGGAAAAGAGTTATGGGCCGCCGCATCCCGTCCAATCAGTTTCTTTAGTTCATCATTGCTGTAAAGTATTTCACTTTGTATGTAACGCCTTGCCTGGTCAGTGTGCCGTACCGCAAGATACGGCTTAAGTTCAGGAAAAGTGGAGTCAAGCTCCTTTTGTCGGCTGGATGAAAGCGAGTGATATTGACATGCTGCCGCTTCGATAAGAAATTTGCGGTATCCGCCGAAGATCTCATCAGCGCCTTCGCCGGTAAGTACCACCTTTAGTCTGTCGCTTGCCAATCTGCAAACCTGATCTGTTGGAAGAATGGTCCCCAGTGAAACAGGTTCTTCCAGAGACCGGACGATTTCAGGAAGCCGGTCAAGTGTCCGGCGGCTGCAGAGTTCCGTGTACAGCTTTGATGAGGAAAACCGGCTGTTGTTGACGTTTAAAAATTTTTTTACATAAAGAAGCTCATTATATTTTTTCTCTTTAAAAAAAATAGTGAAAAGGCTGATGTCCGGCTTTTGAAGGGCGGCAAGTGACGCCACCGCTGAAGAATCAATGCCGCCGCTTATAAGTGCACCTACCTCAACATCCGAACGGAGTCTTATCTTTACGGCATCTGAAAAAAGAGCATAAAATTTTTCTTTTGCATCAGCAAAAGAAATTTCAGGAACACCCATGTCAAACTTATATTCCCAGTAACGTTTTATGGCATATGCACCTGAGTTCAGATCAAATTCAATATATGAGCCTGGCGGAAGCTGTTTTATGTTTTTAAACATCGTTTGCTCGCCCGGAAGATACCGGTAGGTAAAAAACGCAGCAAGACCGGCCTGGTTGAGTTCAATGGGAAGACGGCTCCCGGCAATTAGCGGTTTTATTTCAGATGAAAAAGCAAAACAGTCGTCTGTTTCCGTGTAATATAAAGGTTTTATGCCGAAACGGTCCCTGAAAAGTATGAGTTTGTTTTTAGGTTGGTCAAATATAGCGCCGGCATACATGCCGTTGAGCTCCTGCAGAAAATCAATGCCTTTTTTGCGGTACAGGTGCAGAGCGACTTCTATATCTCCTTTAGATATAAAATCTTCACCGGATACCTCAGATTTAAGCTCAATGTAGTTGTATATCTGTCCGTTGCAAATAATAGTGGAACCGTCTTTTCGGCTGGTAATAGGCTGCATGCCGGTTTCAAGGTCAAGAATTGAGAGCCGGACAAAACCGAAACCGAGCCAGCCGCGGTTTAACAGAAAAATCTTTTCTTTTTTGTCGTCAGGTCCCCTGTGGCGCAGAAGCCCGCCCATTTTTTCGAGTCGTCGCAGGATCTTTCCCCTTGAAAGGGAGGCTGAAACAATTCCGTATATTCCACACATATAAAACGTTCCTTAAGTTTTAGATAAAATTGCAGGCTGAACAGAAGAGGCTAAAAGCAAGCCTTTAGCAACCCGAAAACTTAAGTCATTCAACCCTCAAAGTAAAGAACTTTTGTCTTCAGGCTGCAATGCTTTGTTCAGCGAGTAGCTCAGTCTCGTGAAAAAACTGCTTTATTCGATAT
>CAYZXU010000053.1:0-16186 GCA_964482535.1 uncultured Desulfobacteraceae bacterium
TTATTTCCCATATACCTGCTTTAAAGGAACGGATTAGCACACAGATAAATATTCAGCCAAAATCCGGTGGGAAGAGTATTATTATTGGTCCGGGAGTGAGAAGAGCCAGGGTATTATGAATAAAAAAAACTGTTTACCCCTCGTTAAAAGAGGAAAAAATGTTTAATTCTATATGCTTTGTTAAATGTTTTTTTATGCTTTGCCTTATTCTTGGTGTGTCGGTTTGCAGCGCCTTTGGTTTCGCCGCCAGCAGTTCAAATAAAACCTGGTGGGTAGATTCTATCTGCAAAAAAAGGGCAAATCTTCCTGATCTGTTCCAGGAAACGCCTGTTATGCCGGAAAGGGATGTCCAGGCTTATTTTGATTACTATGGTTTGCATTTCCCCTGCAAAGAGCATTATTTCGGAAAATTTGAATCCCAGGGTTATATATTAACAGGGCAGATTTTCGTTCCTGAAAGTCCCAAAGCCTTTATAGTCATACTGCATGGTTATCTTGACCACTGTGCTGTTTTTAAAAATCTTATCAGTCTTTTGATCAGGCATCAATATGC
Organism: uncultured Desulfobacteraceae bacterium; assembly: GCA_964482535.1. Classification (GTDB taxonomy): domain Bacteria; phylum Desulfobacterota; class Desulfobacteria; order Desulfobacterales; family BuS5; genus CAYZXU01. The sequence continues at coordinate 554 of CAYZXU010000053.1, forward strand.
TGTGGGGATTTATGATATGCCGGGCCACGGTTTTTCCTCCGGAGAAAAAGCATCCATAGACGATTTCCATGTATATTCAGCGATATTACAAGATTTCCAAATTTTGTGTGAAAAGCGTTTTCAAGGCACATTTCATTTAATAGCACACAGCACAGGCTGCTCTGCAACCATTGATTACATTCTAACCAACAAAGAAAAAGTAAAATTCAACAAGATAATATTACTCGCTCCACTTATACGGTCTTCGGCCTGGTATCTTTCAAAAGCATCAACATTTATTCTGAGCCCGTTTTTAAACAGACTTCCCAGGCTTTTTATAAAAAACTCTTCGGATAAAAAATTTCTTGAATTTACAAAAAAAAATGATCCATTACAGTACAGAGCTGTAGTGCTCAAGTGGACAAAAGCCCTTTTTGCCTGGAATAAAGACTTAAAAAAGCCTGTACTGTCTGGTCAGAGTCTGCAAAAAATTTATGTTATACAGGGAAGTAAAGATAAAATAGTTGACTGGAAGTATAACCTTAAGATGATAAACAAAAAATTCCCCATGTCTCAAATTACTATTATAAAAGGTGCAAAGCACCATCTTGTAAATGAGGCAATAAAATTTAAAAAACAGGTTTTTAATCTGATCTTAGATGATTTGAAAAGAGCTGATTCCCATGGCTGATAATTATAAGCAGGACACGTTTAAGTGGCTTAATACCACACAGTTTCTTGGGGCTTTGAATGACAATCTTTTTAAATTGACCATGGTTTTTTTCCTTATTTCATCAAATTCAGGCTTAAATCCCAACCAGGTGATGGCCAATACAGGAGCAGTCTTTGTTCTCCCCTTTCTTCTTTTTTCTGATTCGGCAGGAGTACTTGCAGACAGGCTGAGCAAACAAAGGATCATAGTTGTTTTAAAGATTATCGAGATAGGTTTAATGGCTCTCGGGACATTATGTTTTTTGTTCAAAAGTAATTACGGGCTATACACTGTTTTATTTTTAATGTGCACCCAAAGCGCTTTTTTCGGACCTGCAAAATACGGAATTATTCCTGAACTTGTTCCCTTGGAGAGACTCTCAAAGTCAAACAGCTATCTTGTTTCTGCGACTTTTTTGTCTATTATAATAGGAACTGTTATATCCTCTTTTATGGCAACAGGGGAAAAAGGTTATATTTTTTGCGGTTTTTTGTGCATTCTGGTTAGCTGCACAGGTTTTCTATCCAGCAGAAAAATTCATAAAACCCCTGCCTGTAAAGGAACCGAAAAGCTTTCTCTCTTTTTTTTCATTGGTATATATAAAACTGTAAAATTAGTTTCAAAAGACCGATATCTCATAATGTCAGTGTTGACATCATCCTATTTCTGGATGGTTGCCGCATATACTCAGATGAATATAGTGCCCTACGGAATTAAGCTTATGAATCTTGCCCCTGAAAACAGTAACATCGCGGGCTACCTTTATCTTGTAGTAGCAGTGGGCATAGGCACTGGAGCAATACTGGCAGGCAGGCTCTCCGGCCGTAATGTCGAATTGGGAATTGTTCCAATGGGCGTATTCGGCCTTTCAATATGCCTGATATTTTTAAGCTTTATTGCTGATTCTTTATCATGGGCCCTTGGGGTAATACTCTTCCTTGGAATCAGCGCCGGTCTCTTTATTCTGCCCCTTAATGCATTTATACAATGGAAGACCCCCCATGATAAACGAGGTGCTGTGCTTGCCACAACCAATTTTCTTAATTTTGTGGGGATATTGTGCGCCTCTTTAATGATGAAAATTTTTCAGGAAGGTTTTGGCTTTTCCCCTGGTCATGCATTTATGTTTCTTGGATCAATGACTTTTATACTGGGAATCTGCGCAATGATAGTTTTACCTGAATTTTTGGCTCAATCTATAACGCTTATTATCACAAAAATCTTGAGGAAATTTTAACTGCCAGGCGCAGCGTAAAGAAAGTATTATCAGAAGGTTCTATCTCTTAAACAGGAAATATTAAAGTTTTTCACCTTATAATACAACACACTGGGTTTCCTGTTTAAGAATGTAGGCATGACCCCTTATATGCTAAAAAAGGGTTCGAAAAAATCGAACCCTTTTTTTTTATTAAAAAACTGTTTTTTTGGTTTTAGAAGAGACCGCTAACCTTGCCGGTATCCGTATCCACATCAATTCTTCTAAAGGCCGGGTTTGAGCCTGTTCCTGGCATAAGGCTGATTGTGCCTGCACAGGGGCAGAGGAATTTGGCGCCTGAATAAATCAGAACGTCACGAATAGGCAGAGTCCATCCCTTTGGAACACCCTTTAATACAGGATCATGAGTCAAGCTCAGATGAGTCTTAACCATCATTGTGGCATAATCTGCATACTGGGGATCATTTTCCAGCATCTTTGCCTTGCTTTCAGCTTCAGGTGACCATGAAACGCCGTCAGCGCCGTAAACCTCTTTTGCAATCAGATCAACACGATCGCGAAGTTTCATTTCAAGAGGATAGAGGAATTTGAAATCATTTTCTTCTTCGCATGCGTCAATAACAGCGTCTGCAAGTTCCAGAGCGCCGTCGCCGCCGAGTTCCCAGTGCTTTGATTCTGCGCAGCGTGCGCCGGCAGCTTCAGCAGCCTTTTTAACGATAGCAACTTCAGCATCTGTGTCAGTGTAAAAACGGTTTACGCATACAACAGGGTTGATGCCTGCCTTGCGGATTGTGTTGATATGGTGAACCATGTTTTCAATACCATTTTCAACAAGTTCAAGGTTTTCTTTGGTATATTCATCGGCAAGAGCCTTGCCAGCAACAACTTTAGGTCCGCCGCCGTGCATTTTAAGGGCTCTGACTGTTGTTGTTAATACTGAAACATGGGGTTTCAGTCCGCTGAAGCGGCATTTTACATTCCAGAATTTTTCAAAACCGATATCTGCGGCAAATCCACTCTCTGTTACATGATAATCAAACATTTTAAGAGCAATACGATCTGCAATAATGGAAGACTGACCAACGGCTATGTTTGCAAAAGGTCCTGCATGAACCATGCATGGCTGATATTCGGCTGTGCTCATGAGAGTAGGATTAATTGTGTTTCTCATAAAAGCTGTCATGGCGCCGCCGACTTCCAGATCGCCTGTGGTAACAGGATTTCCGGCTTTATCAAAAGCAACTGTAATTTGATCAAGACGCTGCCTTAAGTCAGCAAGATCTTTAATAACAGCAAGAATAGCCATGCACTCTGAACCAACAGCAATTCCGAATTTGGACTGCATGGTAAAACCGTCATAGCGGCCGCCCATTCCTATGATTATATTTCTCAGGGACTGTGCGCAAAAATCGATGATCCATCCAAGTTCAACTCTGGTAGGATTGATATCCAGACGACGCATACCTGTGAGCCTTTTAAGCTGCTCATCATTATAATTACGCTCATGCTGCATACGTGATGTCATTGCAACCATGGCCAGGTTATGTGCGTTCATGATATCGTTGATATCACCGGTAAGCCCTAATGAGAATTCAGTCATTGGAATCAGAAGAGAATTTCCTCCGCCTGCTGCAGTACCCTTAACGTTCATGGTAGGTCCGCCTGAAGGCTGTCTTAAAGCGCCGCCGACATTTTTGCCGCGTTTTCCGAGTCCTTCCATGAGCCCGACAGAAGTTGTGCTTTTGCCTTCACCAAGAGGTGTAGGGGTTATTGCTGTAACCTCAATATATTTTCCATCAGGTTTGTCTTTCAGACGATTCATAATCTTTAAAAAATCGAGTTTTGCAAGTCTGCCCATTGGCAGCATCTCTTCTTTTTCAAGACCAAGCTTCTCTTGCCATTCTTCAGGCGTTGGCATGTTTTTTTCAGCTTCCTCTGAAATCTGCCAATCTTCCATTTCCACTGCATTATAAGCCATTTTGTAAATTCCTCCTCACAAATAAATAAAAATGTTAAAAAACGGGAACATAATCAATATTGTTCCCTGAAATCAAGCTATAAGCCTATTTATATATATAACAAACTGATATTACGAAGCAAAAATAAGTACGGGAGATTTAAAACACCTTTTTTCTGATTGATATAAATTTTTTTCATAGCACGGGGTATTTTGTTTGGCAAGGAATATCGCTTTGCTTAAACGAAAATATTTCATTTTATATTTGCAACTGGTTTAATCTGAAATAAAAACCTTTTTGTTCCATTAAGTTTAAATGTGAACCTGATTCGATTATTTTCCCTTTGTTTAATACTATAATTCTGTCTGCGCTGCGGGCAGTTGAAAGCCTGTGAGCGACAATAATCGATGTTTTACCTCCCGTAAGATTTGACAAGGCCTCTTGTATCTTTATTTCTGTTTCAGAATCAATATATGATGTGGCCTCATCAAGAATAATCAGCTCAGGATTCCGCGCAAAGGCTCTTGCAATTGATATGAGCTGTTTTTCACCGCTGGAGATGGATTCGCCGCCTTCGCCCAGCCTGGTTGCAAGCCCCCTGGGAAGTTTTTCAATCATATGTGTGCAGTTTGAAGCCTCAATTACTTCCGCCAGTTTTTTTTCGGAAATATTTCTGTTTCCAAAAATAATATTTTCCCTGATTGTTCCTGAAAATAGAAACGGATCCTGGGTAACCAGTGCAGTTTTTGATCTTAATTTTTCAATATTAATATTTTTTATGTCAATTCCGTTTATTAAAACAGCTCCGGAAACAGGGTTGTAAAAACGGAGCAACAGATTTACAAGAGATGTTTTGCCTGAGCCGGTGGGACCTGCCACAGCCATTGTTTCTCCTGAATGAATTTTAAAACTGATATTTTTAAGCACTGCTTCATCTTTAATATAATTAAACATTACTCCGTTAAATTCAATTAGTTCAATTTTTTCAAACAAATCTTCCTGAAAGCCGGATTTCTCAGCGGTCTGTATATTTTCCGGGGTCAAACTGTTTTTTGTGTCTAAAATTAAAAACATCCTTTCCGCAGAAGAGATTGCATTTTGCATGATATTATACTTTTCAGCAATATCCCTTATCGGTCTGAAAAACATTTTTATATAGGATATAAAAGCGACCAGAGCTCCCAGGCTCATCCCGCCTGTTATTACACCGCTTCCACCAAAGTATATGATCAAAGCCAGAGCAAAGGCTCCAAGCAGCTCAATAACAGGCATAAAAACGGCAAAAATGTGCGTCTGGCTCATGCCTGCATTATAATGCTCATGGTTAAGCTTTGCGAATTTTTTAAAATTTTCCTTTTCATGTAAAAAAAGCTGTAGAATCTTTATACCTTCAATGGTTTCTGAAAAATTTGTGTTTATTTCCGCTGTCTTTAACCTTAAAATTCTGAATACATCCCTTGATTTGCTGGAAAAGTATATTGAAATAATAAAAACCGGCGGAAGTACTATAAAAGATAAGAGGGCAAGCCTTGTGTTAATTTTAAGAAGAACAATGGCAATGCCTGCGAGCAGAAAAATATCCTTGAATACAAAGGTTAAGACTGAGGTAAAGAGTTCATGCATGTTCTGAACGTCATTTGTAACCCTTGTAACGAGGCGTCCAACCGGGTTACGATTAAAAAATGACAGGTTAAGGCTTTGGATATGCGTAAACATTCGCACTCGTAAATCATGCATTATTTTTTGGCCTGCATATTCCATTATTATTGTATGTGCAAAGGCAAGTGCAAAGTTAAGCATAACAATTATTATGAAAGCAGATGAAAAAAACCCGATTCCCCAAAGATCCTTTTTTCTTAATAATGCAAGCTCTTCTTTGCTGAGTTTTGAAAGATTTTCAAAACTTATAAAAGCAAAAGGCTCCTCGATTAAAAATATTTGAGGGTGGCTGGAAATTATTTTGTTTATTCCTGCATCATTTAAGTTTGCCCTGTAATATCGTTTTTCAGGTTTTGAGTTTTGCATATCATGGCTATATTCCATGTTATGGCCTGATGGTTTATGTAAGGAAATTTCTGGAACTATATAACGGTCAATTGCAATTTTTGTAACAAAGGGAAGGGCAAGATCAAGAAGAGTGATTAAAACAATAAGAAAAATTGAACATACAAATAGAAGTTTGTGAGGCATTGCAAAAGGATACAGCCTTTTTAAAATTTTAAGGTCATATTTTTTACCAAGTTTTTTTTCTTCAAAATATCCAAAATCAGTTTGCATTTATAACCTCTGTAACCTTTTGCAGACGATAAGTCTTTGCATAGTATCTGTTTTTTTGCATAAGTGCAAAATGGTTGCCGGTTTCTGAGATACGCCCGCTGTCAAGAACAAGAATATTATCTGCGAAGCTAATAGCTGAAAGCCTGTGTGATACTATTATGACAATCATATCTTTGGACATGGATTTTATGGAGTTTACTATACTGTTTCCTGTTTCCATATCTACCTGGCTTATGGGATCATCCAGGATAAGTATTGATCTGGTTTTAAGAAAACATCCAATTTTAAGAAAACATCCAATTTTAAGAAAACATCTGGCCAGGGCTATCCGCTGCTTCTGGCCGCCTGAAAGCATAACCCCTCTTTCCCCCACTATGGTTTGAAAACCATTTTTAAATGAATTTATTGTATCGTACAAACAGGCTCTTTTTACTGCTCTTATTAAATCAGCATTTTTAATATTTTTTTTCCCCAATAAGATATTGTCTAAAATTGTGCCTGAAAATAAAAAAGGCTCCTGGGGCATAAAAGAGATCTGCTGCCTTAGATCAGAAAGAAGCATGTTGCATATATTATGCCCTGCAATGGATATATTCCCGGAGGTAACGTCAAAAAGCCTTGGTATCAGGCTGACAAGGGTTGTCTTTCCGCTTCCTGGAGGACCAACAATGCCAAGGGTCATGCCATGTTTCAGTTTAATATCAATATTGCTGAGAACGGGCATATTATCCTGATTATAAGCAAATGAAACGTTTTCAAAGCTCAGAGCTGTTTTTGTTAATGGTTCATGTTTTGCAGATAATTTATTACAGTCGGAATCGCTTATTGCAGGTTTTGTTTCTAAAATTTTGTTAATTCTGTCTAAAGATGCCCTGCCCCTGTGAATGAGATTTGTAACCCAGCCTATGGCCATCATCGGCCAGGTAAGAAGGCCAAGATAGCTTATAAACGCAACAAAATCACCTGCAGTTATAAGCCCCACAACTGTTTTACGACCTCCAAAATAGAGCAGCACTGCAAGGCTTAAGTTTGTGAGAAAAAGCATCATCGGGAAAAAAGAGCCTATGATTCTGACAAGCAGAATATTTTTTTTTATATAATCTTTTGAAACGGTTTCTATGAATCCGGCTTCCTCTTTTTCCATGCCAAAAGCCTTGATTATCCTTATTCCTGCAAATCTTTCCCTTACAGCTTCCGTTAAATTAGAAAAAGAAGCCTGTACTTCCTGATATCTTGTATAAAGTTTTTTGCCGAAAAAGCGTGTGCCGAAAACAATCATCGGCATGGGTAGAAGCACCAGTATGGTCAGGGTAATATTAATATATGCCATAAAACCTATGGCTGCGATTCCAAGAACTATTGCATCCGTCAAAGCCACAAGACCCATGCCTGTTGCCATTCTTATATTCTGGATGTCATTTGTGGCATGGGCCATTAAATCCCCTGTCTTTGCCTGGGCAAAATAGGAGGCGGAAAGTATCTGAAGGTGTGAAAAAAGTTCATTTCTTAAACCCTCTTCCACTCTTCTCGATGTTCCTATGAGACAGAGGCGCCACAGACATCTGAAAATCCCCATAATAACAGCCACTGCTATAATATAGAGAGCATAGCGCATCAGGCATGCAGAATCTGCATTCCCTGCAGTCAGATCATCAACAGTCCATTTAATGATTCGTGGAATAAACAGCTGTAAAAAATCGACAACTATAAGGCCGGCCAGTCCCAGGAAGATAAGATGCCTGTTTTCTTTAAAGTATGGTTTTAATAAATTAAATGAGTGCATAATAAATTTTCAATTATTTGTAAGACTGTAACATATCTATTTATAATAAAAAACATCATCAGGTCAAACCATTGTGGTATAATTTTGAAATTATCCTTTACCGGTGATTGACTTTAATTCTTCAGGTTGTTATTCTTTGATTTATGGAACCAGGAAATATAGTTGAATTTATAGACCGCCAGAAAATCATCTGCGCAGTCGTGCTTGAAATAAAAAATCAAAGGGTCAGGCTTCTTACTGAAACCAACAGAGAAGTAAATCTTTCTGCAAACCGTTTGCTTAATAAAGCAAATAAGAGGATCGGTCTATCCCGTGGCAGGCTTGATTTAGTCAACAGGTTAACTGAAACTGTTAAAAAACGGAATGCCCTTATTGATAAAGTAAATGTTCAGGAATTATGGGAAATACTGCATGAAGAGCAGGAATGGATAGATATTGGCACAATGACACAATTCTGTTTTTCCAGTAATTCCACACAAAACAGATCAACAGAGGATAGCGAATCTGCCGTTATACGGGCATTCTTTAAAGACAGACTATATTTTAAATTTAACAACAGCAGCTTTTTCCCTTATTCTGAAAAACAGGTTGAACAAAATATTGCAAAAAAAAGAGAGGATATCCGCAGGAAACAGCTTGTTGACAATGGAGGGAGCTGGCTTAAAAAAGCATTGTCGGATAAGAGTGTTGATCTTGCAGGTGACGGGCAGGAATATGCAAAAATATTAAAGTCATATTACCTTTATGAAAAAGAGAGTAAATATTATACAGATGCCAGGGATATATTGGCCAGGGCGGGTATTAATTCCCACAGAGAACTTTTTGAAATTCTTGTCAAGCTTGGCATATTCCAGGAAAATGAAAATATTGATCTTTACAGATATAATATTGCTGCATCTTTTCCAGTACATATAATAAAAAAAACCGAAAGATTTGCGGATCTGTTAAAACCGGATGCTTTAACCAAAAACAGGGTTGACCTGACAGACCTGAATGTTATCACAATAGACGGTCAGTCAACTCTTGATTTTGATGATGCCCTGAGTATTGAAAATTTTGGTGACCATTACCGTCTTGGCGTACATATAATAGATGTGGGATATTATGTAAAAAAGGATGGTATATTCAACAATGAAGCTTTTGACAGAGCCAGCTCAATCTATACGCCGGATCTTAAGATACCAATGCTTCCTCCTCTGCTCACTGAAGACATATGCAGTCTTAAAGCGGGTAGTCTGCGACCTGCAATAAGCATAATGATAGAACTAAGCCGTTCTTTTGAAATAACAGGTTATGAAATAATCCCTAGTGTTATTAAGGTAATGCAAAATTTTTCATACTTTGACGTGAATCTTATTTCACAGGAAGACAGGGGCATATTGACTCTTATAGATATTGCCGAAGAATTCCGAAGATACAGACTGGCAGCAGGGGCCATTAATATTTTTTTGCCTGAAATAAATATATGGATAGATGAAAAAAAAGAAATAATAGTAAAAAAGATAGACAGGGAAAGCCCTGCAAGGATGCTGGTTGCAGAGATAATGATCATGGCAAACTGGTTAATGGCTAGGTTTTTGATTGAGCATAAAGTGCCTGCGATTTACAGGTCTCAGCCTGCGCCAAAAGAACGTCTGAATAAAAATGGGCAGGGAACCATATTTCAAAACTGCATGCAAAGAAGGCTCCTCAGCCGTTTTGTTCTCGGCAGTTCCCATGAGCATCATTCAGGACTCGGATTGAATGCATATGTGACTGCCACTTCACCAATACGCAAATATTATGACCTTATAACCCAGCGTCAAATTCGTTCGGTTCTGGGAATGGAAACAGCATATGAAAAAAACGAGATTGATAAAACAATCCAAATGCTTACCCAGACCATGGCTGACGTTGTCAGAATTCAGCGAAACCGTAACCGATACTGGCTCTTAAAACACCTTGAAAAAAAGAGAGGTGAAAAATTTGAGGCCATTGTATTGATGAAGCGGAGAAATAACTACCAGGTACTTATTACCGACTATATGCTGGAATGCGATCTTTCAATATCAAGCTGCCAGGGTTTAACGCCGGAAGAAGTGATACATGTTACAATACAGCATGTTGATGCAAGGCAGGATGTTATTTCTATTCTATTAAGTTAAGCCATCAACTCCTTTTTTTTGGCTTTTTTGAAATGTTGGCCTTTTTTGCAATCTTTGCCCATTTGTCACGCAGGGTTACAGTCCTGTTAAACACAGGTTTTCCCTGTGATGATTTTTGGATATCAACTGAAAAATAACCTATTCTTTCAAACTGCCACATGCTTTTAGGCGCGCTATTTTTTAAGTCCGGTTCAAGTCTGCATGAGCTGAGTATTTCAAGAGAATCAGGGTTCAGGCTCTCCTTGAAGTCGGCTATGTCTTTTCCTCCTGCCGGGTTCTCTTTGTTAAAAAGTCTTTCATACAATCTGACTTCAGCATTTATTGAATGCCTTGCTGAAACCCAGTGCAATGTTCCTTTAACCTTTCTGCCGTCAGGAGAAGATCCGCCCCTTGTTTCAGGATCATATGTGCAATGCACTTCAACTATCTCACCAGTATTCTCATCTTTAACCACCTGATTGCATGTGATATAATATGCATACCTTAATCGTACTTCCCGGCCTGGGGCAAGACGGAAAAATTTTTTAGGAGGATCTTCCATAAAATCATCTTTTTCAATATACAGTACCCTTGAAAAAGGAATTTTTCGCGAACCCATCTCCGGGTTATCCGGGAAATAGAGTCCTTCGAGTTCATCTGTTGTATCTTCAGGAAAATTGTCTATAACAACGCGTAATGGGTGTAAAACACCCATTACCCTTGGAGCAGTCCGGTTTAGCTCTTCCCTGACGCAATACTCAAGCAGGGCAATATCCACAACACTGTCTCTTTTTGCCACTCCAATACGCTCACAAAAATTTCTTATGGCTGCAGGGGGATACCCGCGCCTTCTTATACCGGATAGAGTTGGCATCCGCGGATCATCCCATCCTTTAACAGCTCCGCATTCAACCAGTTCCACAAGTTTTCTCTTGCTCAGCACTGTGTAACTTAAATTAAGGCGTGCAAATTCAATCTGCCGGGGATGACAATCAACATCAAGATTGTCAAGCACCCAGTCATACAAGGGTCTGTGATCTTCAAACTCAAGCGTACAAATTGAATGGGTTATACCTTCTATTGAATCGGAGATGCAGTGGGTAAAATCATACATTGGGTAGATACACCATTCACTGCCGGTTCTATGATGCTCTGTACGACGAATGCGAAACAGAGTGGGATCGCGCATATTCAAATTCGGCGAAGCCATATCAATTTTTGCCCTGAGCACATGCTCTCCATCTTTAAATTTTCCTTCTCTCATCCCTTTAAACAACTCAAGATTATCTTCAACTGTTCTTGTTCTAAAAGGGCTGTCTTTGCCAGGTTCAGTTAATGTTCCCCTGTATTCACGTATTTCGTCCGGGCTCAAACTGCACACATAGGCCTTGCCCGACTTAATCAATTGAACAGCATAATCATATAATTTTTCAAAATAATCAGATGCAAAAAAAAGCCTTTTGTCCCAGTCAAACCCCAGCCACTTTATATCTTTTTTTATGGACTCAACATATTCAACTTCTTCTTTGGCTGGATCAGTATCGTCAAATCGCAGGTTGCAAACACCTTTGAACTCCTGGGCAATTCCAAAATTTAAACATATGGACTTGGCGTGACCCAAATGCAGATATCCGTTGGGTTCAGGAGGGAACCTTGTCATAATTCGGCCATTATTTTTATGGGCATTAATGTCCTCATTAATGATATTTCTTATAAAATCAGTTTTTTCCGGTGTATTTTTTTCAGCCATATATATAAAAGCTCCTATTATTTTCTAAATTCTGCAAAAAACATATCACGTTTTATTAAACAGAATTCCTGCATATCCCACAAAACTGTCACCAGGGCTTTTGTCATAACTGCTGGCATATTTCACCAGCTCGGCATTATTAGCCCCAAGAGCTCCTGCCGCTGCTATTGCAGCAGCGGCGGCTCCTGCGCAGCAGGCATTTTTGTGTAATAATGCCTCTGCAATAACCTTATCAGGATCCATTTCTATCATTAAATCTATAATTTTTCCATCATTTTCGTTTTTAGCCCAATCCACAGAATCTTTTCCGGTCCCCTTAGGTGTAAAGGCATAATTATAACCATAATGTGTAAGGTCTGTGGAACCTAAAACCTTTACGTTTAATCCGCTCTTCTTTGATATTTCAGCTGCATACCGTCCTATTTCAACAGCTATTTTTGCCGGAGGCACTCCAATGGGAACTATCTTAACATCATTAAAAAAGTATTTTATAAAAGGAATTTGAAGCTCAATTGTATTATCCTGGGAAAAAATTCCAGGTGAATCAATAATAAACCTGAATTTATCCGTCAGCCTGGATGTAAAATTTTCTTCAATCTGAATTTCACCAAAAGGTGTTTCCCACGCCCCTTTTTTCATAATATGGCACGGAGAGTCCGGCGCAAGATGCATCCCGAATACAATTATAACTTCAGGAGGGGTTTTATCCTTCAGAAAATGAATAACATTACAGGCAGTACTCCCTGAAAAATACCATCCTGCATGGGGTACAATCCCTCCGATAAAATCACCTGTAACATTATTTTTTTCTTTTAAAAAAATTTCAATCTCTTGTTCACACTCTTTTGCACTTCCTGGATACCAACTGTCCGCAAACATTACTTTTCTGATGTTCATAACTCACTCCCCCTTTAGTCAAAATTTTTTATAATTCAAAAAACTGAACTCTTCAACCTTTCTACCCATCGTTTCTGCTCAGCACAGGGAGTATTATCAATACAAAAATTTTCTTTTTGCTTAGGAGCTTGCTTAATTCACTTGATACACCAATTCTCACTTCAATACAATAAAATCCAATTATTCCCATATATCTCTAAGACCGTCTCCGAGAAGGTTTAAAGATAAAACAGTGAGCATAATTGCTATTCCAGGATATAATGAAAGATGTGAGGCACTTAAAACGTAATCTTTTCCTTCCATGAGAAGAGTTCCCCATTCCGGATATGGAGGCTGCACGCCGAATCCAAGAAATCCTAATGCCGAGACTCCAAGCATCGCTTTTCCCAACCCTATTGTAATTAAAACAATTACCGAAGGGATGTTGGCAGGGAAAATGTGCCGGAAGATAATAGCTCTTTTTGAGACTCCGGAGATCATGGCCGATTTAACATAATCCAGTTCTTTTACGGAAAGAGTAATTCCTCTTACGAGTCTTGCGTAACGCATCCAGCCTGCAAGGGCAAGGGCAAAAACAAGATTAAAGGTTCCATGCCCAAGTATTCCTGCCACCGCCATTGCAGCCACCATTTCAGGGAAAGACAGGAAAATATCCACAATCCTCATAAAAAATTCATCAACAATTCCTCCGAGAAAACCTGATATCAGTCCTGTTATTATCCCAAAGATGGAAGAAATCACCACGGCTGCGAGACTGAGGCCCACTGATGAACGGGCGCCGCATAAAATACGTGAGAACAGGCATCTTCCCAAAGAATCATTTCCCAGGGGATATTCAAGGCTGGGAGAGGCAAGTCTCAATGAAAGATCTGTTTTAATCGGATCATGGGGCGCTAAAAAGGGGCCAAATGCTGCTGCAAAGAACACCACAAAAATAATTATTACTGAGAACCCCAAAAAAGGTTTTTTCAATGCTTTTCTGAAAAAGCGATTTATGATTTTATATTCATCTTTATGTTGATAACAAGAATCTTTTTTATTCATGACAAACGGATCCTGGGATCAAGATATCGGCAAATGATATCTACCATAAAATTAATCAGAACAAAGATTGCCGCTGAAAAAAGCACCAGCCCCTGGATCAAGGGATAATCTCTGTTACTGATTGCACTGACTAAAAGATCCCCCAGCCCCGGCCATCCAAAAACAGTTTCAGTTATCACAGCGCCTTCGAGAATCATGCCGAATTCGATTCCGACAACAGTTATAACAGGTATAAGCGCGTTTTTTAAAACATGTTTTGCAAACAAACAGGGCCTGACAACTCCCCTGGCGCGAAGCGCAAGGAGATGTTCCGATCCTAATGTTTCGATAATAGCGGAACGTAGCATTCGCGTGGTATAAGCAGTCAAGGCTGTACCCAGCGTAATGGCCGGAAGGACTATATGCTCCCAGCCGCCCCGGCCAAAAGCCGGAAGCCATTGCAGCTTTACACTAAAAACAATAATCAGCAGAAGCCCAAGCCAGTAATTGGGCATGGAGATTCCCAGTGCTGCAATCGTCACACCTGTGGAATCGATCCAGGTTCCCTGCTTTATGCCGGCAAGGATACCCAGGGGAACTGATATCAAAAAAGCTATAAGAATTGCAGCAACGGCAAGTGTAAGGGTTTTTGAAAAACCGGTGCGGATAAGTTCCATAACATCGGCCTGTTCAACCAAAGACTTTCCCAAATCAAGAGCCGCCACATGTTTCAGCCAGAAAAGGTATTGATGTAAAAAAGGTTTATCCAGTCCTTCCTTTTTTCTTATCCATTCCAGAGTGGCTTTATCTATTCCGGCTTCATCTCCATACCTGGCCACGGCTATTTCCGTTGCTGCGTCACCCGGGGCAAACATCATCATGGCATAGGTCAAAAATGTTGCTCCGAAAAGGACGAGAAGGGCTGTGATTGTACGTTTTATTAAAAAAGATGGCATAATACCTCATGCCCTTTGGCAAGTATTTTTTTGTCCGGCATAATATTTTTACATAGAGAAAGCCTGCCCGGGCATCTTGTATAAAAGGGACAACCTGGTGGAGGATGCTGAAGGGACGGAATCTCCCCTTGAAGAATAATCGGTTTGCCTTCCCGGATGCCTGGTTTTAAAACACTTGATAAAAGAGCCTTTGAGTAGGGGTGACATGGATTTGAAAAAAATATTTTTACAGGAGCTGTCTCGACTATTTTGCCGAGATACATAACTGCTACTGTGTCGCCGATATTTTTAACAAGACCCAGATCATGTGTAACAAGAAAGCTGGTAACCGGATATTCTTTTTTTATTTTGCAAAGCAATTTTGTGATTTTGTTTTGAATAACAGCGTCAAGGGCTGTGAGGGGTTCATCAAGAAAGAGAATGTCCGGTTCTGTTGACAGGGCACGGGCAATGCAAGCCCTTTGATTCTGGCCACCCGAGACATTTGCCGGGCGACGTTCAAGGAGTTTTAAAGAAAGGCCTGTTTCCAATGCCAGCTTTTTTGCGGTTTCCGCCCTTTGTTTTTTCCCAACGCCCCTTGCCCTGAGAGGCTCCTCAATTGACCGGCCTAATGTTAAAAAAGGGCTTAATGAAGCGGAAGGATCCTGAAAAACCATCTGTGCGCCAGCTTTGAAGCGTTTATGGGCAGGATCATTCCTTTTTTTAATTGACTCTCCCTTAAAGATTATTTCACCTTTATGAAAAGGGAGAAGCCCAAGCATAGCCCATATCAAGGTGGTCTTTCCGGAACCGCTTTCGCCTATCAGACAAAAGGTCTCTTTTTCATGAATATTGATAGAGAGATCACGAACAGCATAAAAGGAAGCCCTCCGGAAAATTGATCCTGATCTTAAATTAAATTTTACTGAAAATTGCTTCAAACTTAAAAAAGGGATAGTCATTTTTTGTTTTTTTCTGAG
>CAYZXU010000054.1:0-16068 GCA_964482535.1 uncultured Desulfobacteraceae bacterium
GTGTTATCAAAACTATAATAATAAATGCGCCTCTCATGATTTTCCCCTCACCCATTATTTTATTGGTTTTTATCCGATGTTTAATAGCTTTTCCATAAATCAGCATGTTACATCAGGCCTTGGTGTTTTTGCCTGAAAAAACAAATAGCATAATATATGAAAATATTTGTCAACCAGTTTTCAATATAGTTGCCTAATACGATATATATTGTTATTTTAACACATAGCTCATGCTCCAACATCCCAGTGTTTTAGTTGACTTATGATTTAGGCAGGCATATCTTTCAAAATAATTTCAAAATTTCTTTCGGGAAAATGGGATAGTCAGCCTATTCTCGGTTAGCCTTATAGAAACAACTATTATGTGCCTTCAAAAAACAGATTCTTCGAGGGAGATACCACATGGAAAACTTGAGACAATTCTGGGCAATTGTAATTGAAGTCTGGAAAGAGGGCTTGTTGGGAATTGATATCGGAAGGGTCGTTGTGGCTGTTTTTATATTTGTGGGATTCCTTCTGATACGCCGGTTATTTGCAAAACTGGTGATTAACAGGCTCAATGCAATAACCAAGAGAACCAAAACCCGCCTGGATGATGATGCCCTGGAGGTACTTCAAGAACCGGTCTCTTTTATTCCAGTTGTCCTGGGCGTATTTTTTACAGCCAAATATCTGCCTTTAACAAGTCAGATGCAGCTCATTGCCGACCGCATAGTGCGCTCCCTTATTGTACTGGTGATTTTCTGGAGTCTCGTAAGGTTAATCAGCCCCTTATCGATTTTGTTCCGTCAGCTCGAGAATATCCTCACAACTACAATCGTTGATTGGCTTATCAAGGCCGTAAAAATTATTTTTGTATTTATTGCTGCGGCCACAATTCTCGAAATCTGGGGTATCAAAATCGGCCCCATCCTGGCCGGTTTGGGATTGTTAGGTGTTGCTGTGGCTCTTGGAGCCCAGGATCTTTTCAAGAATTTGATCTCCGGAATTCTTATCATTGCTGAAAGACGCTTCAATATCGGCGACTGGGTCAGAGTTGAGGCTGTCGTAGAGGGAACGGTCGAGTCCATTGGCCTCAGGTCGACTTTGGTGCGCCGCTTTGACAAGGCTCCTGTTCATGTGCCAAATTCAAAACTCTCTGATAATTCAGTTATTAATTTCAGTTCCATGACTCACAGGAGAATATACTGGATCATTGGCGTTGAATATCGCACTACCGTTGAACAGTTACGTCAGATCAGAGATAGGATTGAGCAGTACATCATGGCTTCCGAGGAGTTTACAAAACCACCGGAAGTGCCGATGTTTGTTCGTATTGATCGTTTCAGTGATTCATCTATTGATATTATGGTCTACTGTTTTACCAAGACTACCGAATGGGGCGAGTGGCTGCAAATAAAGGAAAAGCTGGCTTATGAGATAAAAGAAATTGTTGAAGACGAAGGAACGGCCTTTGCCTTTCCGAGTCAGTCTGTTTATGTGGAGGCGGTGCCGTCAGATCAGGTTGAGATATTTATTCCCCCTTCAACTTGAAATTTCAGGTCTCCTTAGCTTGTTTTCCGGAAGGCCTTTGCGAAAATGTAAAGTTATTTTTGAATGAGCCCTTAGTTTATAAATCAAATTAGGATAAAGTATAATTTATGAAATACGGAATTATAGGCGTCGGTGCCGTAGGCGGATATTATGGAGGCTTGCTGGCAAAAAATGGATTTGATGTCCATTTTTTATTTCACAGTGATTATCTTTATGTAAAAAAAAATGGTCTTTTTATTGACTCAAAGGATGGCGATTACCATCTTTCCAGGGTTAATGCATACTCTAAAGCAGAAGATATGCCGCTTTGCGATATTGTAATAGTTGCACTTAAGACCACAGAGAATTATCAGTTGCCTGCAATGCTCCCCCATATCATTAAAGACACTGGTATTATTATTATTCTTCAAAACGGTCTTGGCGTTGAAAAAGAAATAGCAAAGATGGTTCCCAGCGCATCTATTCTTGGTGGCTTGTGTTTTCTGTGCAGCAACAAAGTCGGACAGGGACATATAAAGCATATTGATTATGGTTCTGTTATCATCGGGGAATACCTTCAGGAATATAGACCATCAGGAATTACCGAAAATTTGAAACTGATTGCCGATCTATTTAAAAGCGCAGGTATATCTGTTCAGTTAAGCGATAACCTCGGGCTTGCGCGATGGAAAAAACTTGTATGGAATATACCTTTTAATGGACTTTCGGTTATACTTGACGCCACAACTGATCAGCTCATGGAATCCCCTTCCACACGCTGTCTTGCAGAAAATGTTATGAGAGAAGTAATAACCGGTGCAAAACATTGCGGATTTTTTATGGAAAAAGAATATGCAGATGATATGCTGAAACTGACAGAGCAGATGGCTGCATATAAACCAAGCATGAAGCTTGACTTTGAAGCGGGAAGACCAATGGAAATAGAAAAAATATACTCACAGCCTGTTTATGAGTCCGCATCAGCAGGATATGATATGGTCTGTGCACGGACAATCTGTCTTCAATTAGAGTATCTCGATATGCAAACCGGTTTTAACAGATCAGATTCGCATTAGCCCCTGGCAAGATTTTTAAGATGTGAAATTGCCTTCCAGGAAAAAGCCTGACCAAAACAGGGGAATACTGCATTATTTGTAAAAACAGGATCTGATTCAAGATCGTAATCTGAACAGGCCACAGCTTCTTTCCACATTGCTGTATGGGGAATGGGAGAATAATATGCCAGAATCGGAGTTATTCCCGAGTCTTTAACAGCAGCAATAGAATTTTCTATGGATTTCATTGTTTGCCCGGGAAGACCTGCCAGCAGGTATGCTCCTATCTGATTTTTCTTAAAACCAGCGCCTTTTAAAAAATTAACGGATCTTTTGAATTCATCTGCCGTTACCTTATTATCAATTTTTGTCCTGTCTTCAAATGCGGCTGTTTCAAGCCCGAGCCGCAGGGTTTTAAAGCCTGCTTTAAACATTATTTGGGCTAACTCTTTTGAAATCTGGCGGATATGAATTGCATTGGGTGTATGAAAACGAATTTTTATATTGGAATCAATTATCTTCTTTAATATTGGAATCGCATGAATCCCGGAGTCAATTAAAAGTG
This sequence comes from uncultured Desulfobacteraceae bacterium, assembly GCA_964482535.1. Lineage (GTDB taxonomy): Bacteria > Desulfobacterota > Desulfobacteria > Desulfobacterales > BuS5 > CAYZXU01. The sequence continues at coordinate 3,133 of CAYZXU010000054.1, forward strand.
CATCATCGTAAAATATAAAATCTTTGACATTATATTTTTTATGCCAGTAGATAATCTCTGAAACAACCGATTCCGGCGGACGGAGAATATGTTTGGGGTTTAAAAAACCGGATGCACAGTATGAGCATGAAAAAGGGCAGCCCCTGGAAGTTATCAGGGGCACATATGTAATTTTCCGTTGAAGATCAAAAGCCGGAATATTAAAATCATTATTCTCTTTACTCCCACAACTTTTTTTTGCTGAAAAACCTGTATATTTTTCGGCAAGATCTATTATTTTTTTTTCAAAAAGCCCCGGCATAACAACATCTGCGCCTGAATTATTCACTGCATGATCATAGCAGAGGCTGGCATATATTCCGCCTAAAACAACCGGTGTATCCGGAAAAATCTTTTTAATTAAACCTATGGTTTCCTGAACCCCGGGATACCAGTAAGTCATAAGAGATGTTACAAGGATAAGGTCAGGCCTTTTTATTGATGCAAGATCTTCCATAAACCATTCAGGTTTAATTCCGTATCTGGAAAATTTTCTTGGTATTTTTTCAAATCCTTCAGGTTTTGGGATTTGTGTTTTGAGGAAGGGGCCGCGCCCGTATCTGATTTTAGAGTTTGATCCAGGCGCTTTGGGATGAAATCGATCAAGGCAGTCAATGTAGGTTACTTCATATCCGCTGTCTCTGAGAATTGATGCAAGTGTAAGTATTCCCACGGGTTTTGCCCAAAAATCATAGGCGGCAAAATCGTGTATCCAGGGATTTACGAGAAGTATGTTCGGAATATCTTTATTCACAAGGAAAAGTTATTTTTTTAGATTTTCTGAAAAGTATTTCATTGATGTTTTTTTCAGTTCCCTGCGGGAAAAAAGGATCTCATAGGTATAATTAGAGGTTGCTTCCGAAAGCTCTGTGGCCAATTTTCTACAGGTATCTTCATCTGTTGCATGAATCATTGTATAAAGGTTATATAGCCAGCGCCCATTGGTTTCACGCCTGTAACAGTGAGAAACAAAGCTAAAAGATGCCATCGTCTTTCCTGCTTCATCTATTCTATTCTCTTCAACCTTCCAGGCAACCATTGCATTTGCAGAAAATCCTGTTTTCTGATGTCTTAATGTGGCCCCAAAACGCCTGATAACACCTCTGTCACACAGGCTTTGGAGAATTGTCAGGAGCTTTTCTTCTGAAATTTCCAGTTTCTTTGCTGTCTCCAGGTACGGGCGGCTTGTTATGGAAATATTACCTTGTATGGAAGCCAGTATTTTTTTTTCAAGTTTAGTTAACATGCATGGCATATAAAAACCGAAACAGAAAAAAGTCAAGGCTTTTTGCAAAAACCCTGTTTTTTTAAAAAAGAAAGATTCTTGACATATTAACCGATATAACATTTAAGCTTTATTATGCTTTTAATCTTTTGAAAAGGGGAGGCAAAAAAATGGATGAAAAAGTTTTAATCTTCGGGAAAGACACATGACCGTTTACAACCGCTGCTCGTGAAGCTTTTGCCAAAGGCACCAAAAAAGTAGAGTACTTTAATGTTATTTCCAATAAAGAAAATTTAGATAAAATGTTAAGCTATACAGACGGCAAACGTAAAGTGCCTGTTTGTGTTGATGGGGAAAAGGTCGTCATAGGATTTAATGGCAAAGCCTGAGGGGTATAATAATACCGGCTGTATGCCTGGTAAATAGAAAAACAAACCACAGTGATATTGGAGCCTTTAATTTAAATATGGAAAAACAGTTTTTAATAAATGATTTTAAAGCAGGTGAAGCCTGGAGGCTGTTTAAAATTGTAAGTGAATTTGTTTACGGTGTTGAGGAGCTTCACGACCTTGGGCCTGCCGTGAGCATTTTTGGCTCCGCAAGGGCAAAAAAGGATGAAAAGTCATATAAAAAGGCTGAAAAGCTGGGATATCTTTTTGCTAAAAATAATTTTGCCGTTATATCAGGCGGAGGAGGAGGCATCATGGAGGCTGCCAACAAAGGTGCCTTTGATGCCGGCGGAAAATCTGTGGGTATGAATATAGTTTTGCCCTATGAACAGAAACCTAATAAATATGCGAATATCAGACTGGCATTCAGTTATTTTTTTATACGAAAAATCATGCTTATCAAGTATGCTTCTGCCTATGTTATTATGCCTGGCGGTTTCGGAACTCTTGATGAACTCTTTGAATCTTTAACACTTATTCAGACCCACCGGATAAAACCCCTTCCGGTAATACTTGTGGGTGCTGATTACTGGTCAGGGCTTTTAGAATGGATAAAGACTCACCTGCTTGAGAACAAATTTATATCTGAAAAACATCTTGATATTTTTCAGATAATAGACAGCCCTGAGGAAATAGTAAAGACTGTTAAAAAAAATGTCATAACATGAACCATCTTCACGGAATCATTGAAATTACCAACGTAGGGGCGGATTCCATATCCGCCCTGTCCATATATGCCAAAAATGATACAGGGCAGAAATAGATTCTGCCCCTACCTTCACCGCATAATATATATTTCGCGTCTGCCATTTAAAATTGGCTTTATAAAATCAACTTAACGGGGTGCCCGGCCTGACTTTCCCGTCTATAGTCGCAACCGTGCAGGTTTTATCTTCAACAGCCGCAAGAAGCATCCCTTCTGACAGTACTCCCATTAATTTTGCAGGTTTTAAATTCGCGACAACGATTACCTGTTTTCCAATAATCTCATCCGGGGAATAACTTGTGGATATGCCTGCCACTATAGTTCTCTTCTTGTCACCAAGATCCACTTCAAGTTTAAGAAGCTTTTTAGCCTTGGGAATTTTTTCCGCCCTTACAACCGTTCCCGCCCTCAGATCTATTTTTGAAAATGTTTCAAATGAAATTTCAGGTTTTATTTCCGGGGCAGCTGATTCCTGTGGTTTATTGTTTTGCTGATCTGCCTCGCCTTTTTTTATATCCACTCTGGGAAAGAGTGTGATTGACTTGGGCAAATTTATGCCTGCCGGCAATCCATTCCATTTTTTAAGGTTTTCGATACTGTAAAAAGGTTTTTTATGATCAAGACCAAGATGTTTCTGCATTTTTTCGGCAGTACCTGGCATTACAGGATAAATCAGACCTGAAATTATCCGCAGCCCCTCGAGGAGATTATATATTACGATTTCAAGCTCTTTTCGAGTTGATTTTTTCTTTGCAAGAAGCCATGGGGCCGTGACATCTATAAATTTATTCATCTCGCTGATAAATTCCCACACAGCCATTAAGGCTTTGTGAAATGCAAGTGACTTCATATGTTTTTCAAAATTACAAACAGCAACAAAAGCATTTCCCTGAATACTGATGCCCAGATCTTTTTGGATTTCAATATCAATTTTCGGAACCACCCCTGCAAAATATTTATGCGCCATTGCAAGTACTCTGGAGAACAGGTTCCCGAGATCATTGGCAAGGTCGGAATTAATTCTTTGAACAAAAGCTTCTTCGGAAAAGTTGGAATCAAGACCAAAAGACATATCACGCATCAAAAAAAATCTGAACTCGTCAAGCCCGTAAATATTTTTAAGCTTTAGAGGCTCAACAACATTACCAATAGTTTTTGACATTTTGTTTTGCTCACTATTCCAGTAACCGTGTACATTAAGGTGCTTGTATACGGGTATGCCGGCAGCTTTAAGCATGATCGGCCAGTATATTGCATGGGGTTTTAAAATGTCTTTTGCCACAATGTGCTGTGCAGATGACCAGAACTTTTTAAAAAGCTCGCCATCAGGATACCCGAGAGCTGAAATATAGTTGATTAAGGCATCGAACCATACATATGTAACGTACTCGTTGTCAAAGGGAAGAGAGACACCCCACTCCAAACGTTTTTTTGGCCGTGATATACACAGATCCTCAAGGGGCTCCCGAAGGAAAGCCAACACCTCATTTTTATAACGTTCAGGTCGTATGAAGTCAGAATTTTTTTTAATATGATCTATGAGCCAGTCCTGATAATTGCTCATTCTAAAAAAATAGTTAGACTCTTTTATTACTTCCGGCGCCTCATTATGATCAGGGCATTTCCCGTCAACAAGTTCCCGTTCAATATAAAAGCGTTCACAGCCAAAACAGTAAAGCCCTTCATATTCACTGAAGTATATATCCCCTGAGTCATAAATTTTTTTAAGTATATAATCTACAACTGCCATATGCGCAGGATCGGTTGTTCGTATAAATGCGCTATTCATGATGTTAAGCTCAGGCCATAGCGTTTTGTATAGTCCACTTATTTTGTCTGCATAGGCTTTGGGACTTAAATTTTCATTTTTTGCGGCACGCACCACTTTATCCCCGTGTTCGTCAGTCCCTGTAAGAAAAAAGACATCCTTCATAGACATTCTGTTAAAACGGCACAATACATCTGCAACAATAGTGGTGTAAGCATGGCCTATATGGGGTCTTGCATTTACATAATAAATTGGTGTTGTAACATAAAATGTCTCTGACATTTTTTCTCCTGTTATTTTTGGATAATACTGGATAGTTTGGCTTCAAAACTACTACCGTCTTTCATGCGAACATGTACGCTCCCAAGTATTAAATTTTGCCTGACCACTTTTCCCTCACCTTCAGGAATTTTTACTACCGTGCCTTTCTTGGGGAATTTATCCTTTAGGCTATTATATGTTTCATTTTCAAATGCCAGGCAGCACATCAGCCGCCCACACAAGCCGGAAATTTTAGTTGGATTTAAGGACAGACGCTGTTTTTTTGCCATACGAATAGATACAGGCTCAAATTTTCCCATGAATGATGAACAGCAGATTGTTCTGCCGCATCTTCCCAGACCTCCGCACATTTTAGCCCTGTTGCGGACTCCCACCTGCCGCATCTCAATCCTTAGGTCAAGGTTTTTGATCAGCATTTTAACAAGCTTTCTAAAATCTACTCTTCCTTCAGATGTAAAAAAAAATATAAGTCTGGTGGCATCAAATGCTGCTTCAACAGAAAAAAGGTTCATTTTAAGATCAAGCTTTTTAATGCACTCTAAACAAAAAGCGTGCGCTTTTTGTTCAAGTTCAACATTTTTCTTTTTTTGAATAAAATCTTTTTCATCTGCAAGGCGCAAAACTTTCTTCAACGGCTTGCCGGATGGACTTTTCTTGCAAAGTCTTGGTTCTATAGCTACGTTTCCTAGCCCTATCCCCTTCTCGGTTTCAACAATAACCTCATCCCCTTTTTTTAAAACAAAGGCGCATGAATCAAAATCGTAAACCTTGCCGGCGGGCTTAAATGTTATTCCTGTAATTTTTTTCATTAAAAATTCCTGCAAGCCTTAAAAAAATAACTTCCAGCATAAGCCTTAAATTTGCATTTGTGTCTATTTTTTTCTGGGCTTCATGGATCAATCTGATTTTTAAAATCAATAAGTTGGTTTCTGTTTTTTTTGAAACATCCTCTATCTTGTCAATCAAATCCCGGTTAATAATTTTTTCAGGATAATATCTGAAGATAACAAGATCTCTAAACCAGAATTTCAGCAATTCCAATGAATCATAGAGCTTCTTTTTATCTTTGGCAAGCATTGCTGCAATACCCAAAACAGAACCAATCGAATTTACATAATATGAATGGGGCTGTTCAAGACCCATAGCGTTGATTATCCAGTCCCTTCTTTTTTTCCAGTCTGTTTGATCTTTTCCGGAAGCCATGGCAACAGCCCTGGAAAAACTGCCATTTGCCATTGATGCTGCTATATAAGCATTAACAGGATCAAGCCCTTGTTTTTCTTTGAGCATTGAAGCAAGATTTTCTTGTGAAACAGGATTAAATCTTACATGTCGGCATCGGGAAACAATCGTGGGAAGAAGGTCGGTTTTATGGGCAGTGGTAAGTATCAAAACTGTGTTGTCAGGGGGTTCCTCAAGCACCTTCAGCAAGGCATTGGCTGCGCTTAAATTCAGTAGTTCAGCCTTTAAAACTATAACCACACGTAATTTTGCTTCAAAAGGCTTCATGGATAAAGTATGACTCAGCGTACGTATCTGATCAATTTTAATAACAGTGCCCGAGGGCTTTATATAAATAATATCAGGATGATTTCCGGACTTAATTTTTCTGCACGTTCTGCACCTGCCGCAGGGTATGTTTATCTCCTGCTGCTTATAACCTGCCGATTCCGAAAGCCGTTGATCTTCATTTTTAGTACAGTTACATGCCATGGCAAAAGCAGTGGCTGTTGTCTCTTTCCCGACCCCTTGAATACCTGTAAAAATAATGGCATTGGGTAAAACATTCTTTTGAAAAAGAGCGATTAACAGCTGTAATGGCTTATCTTGACCTATGATAAATTGAGATAAAGGCACGGACTATCGGTCTACCTGCTCTTTTAAATCTTTTCCAGGCTTAAAAAACGGAAGCTTTTTGGAGTTGATCATTACCTTGCCGCCTGTTTTGGGATTTCTGCCCAAATAGCTTTTATACTTTTTAATATAAAAACTGCATAGACCTCGAATTTCAACACGTTCTTCCCTTGTCAGGGCTTCAGACATACTGTCGAAAAATATTTCGACTATTTTTGCAGCTTCATTTTTTGAAATGTTGGTTTCTGTTTTAAGGGCTGCTATCAGCTCCAGTTTGTTCATCTATCCTCCTTGAAATTTCTGCAAAAAGTACATCAATTTTACTTTTATAAATTTATCATTCTCTGTGTTTTTGTAAATATATTTCAATAAAAAGTCAAGCCGTTATAAAATTCTTTTTAAGATTATGTTAATATTTCAGGAAGTTTTTCAATATCATCTTCATCCACATGTGCTCCGGCATACTGCCCTATTGCTTCGATGAAAACAACCACACGGCCTTTGCCCTCATATCTGCCGAAAGTTCCTGTTACACCTGCAAACAGTCCTTTTGTTACAATAACCCTGTCACCTTTGTTAAAACTAAAACCTGTTAAAATATTACTCCCCACCTTTGTTACAATTTTTAATGAGTCAATATCAACATCCGGCACAGATACAGGACCATCATTATTGCCTATAAAGCGTACAACACCGGCTGTCTTTAAAACTTCTATATGTTTTAAGTGGTTAAGGTCAGTTTTAACAAAAATATATCCCGGGAAAAGAGGCATCTTAAGCATTAAGTTTCTATCTTTACGCTTGCTTTTTACACTGATTTTGGGGAGAAAGGCTTCTATGCCCTTTTTAGTCAAACCATCATTAACTACATTCTCAAACCTGCTTTTAGTATGGAGAACATACCATGAAGAAGTAAACACCTTATCCATCTTTTTCCTCTACATTACCGCTTGCTTTCAAACGGATTTTTAAACATATTTTGAATAATGCTCGGTTTCCCGAACCCTCCTAATCCATATAGATTAATCATAAATGCATATTTTATGTCATCCTCTTCCTTTAGATAGCCAAAATTTATTGACCAGCATTGTGATATATAAAGCAATCCAACGCCGGATTTAATACCTTCAGCTTCCCGCTGGTTACGTTCATGCTCTAAAAAAGCCCAGAACCTGTCGGAAAACTTACAAAGAAATTCAGTATATATGTTTCTGTTTTCATTACGCGCATATCTATGCTCAAAAAACAGTCTGTCTCCCCGCTTATCAGACAGGCTGACTGCAATATTACGGTTTTCAAACTCATTTTCATATATGGACCACTCGGCATCAGCTCTAACAGATAAATATTTTACAGGGTCAAATTCAAATTCGCCGTACACCGGAGAAAAAGGGCGTTTGTTTTTTGTGTCTGCAAGCTCAGTCCTGTCATCTTCTCTTGCTTCATTAACGTCATAACTCTGCTCAAGTTTAAAACGACAGAACTGACGATATGTATAGTTTTTTGGTTCAATGTTATTATCTGCATAATTTTTATCTTTACTTGTGTCTAATTTTTTTTCGGGTGCATTTACCGATTTTGATGTAAAGGTGTTGGTAATCGAACAGGTTATCAGGTTTTTTTTCTCAATCCTGTCCAGGGAATCGAAAAACGGGAAACGATCCTGTTTTTTATCAGGTACATATTCATAAATAACCTGCGGTCTTATCGTATGCTTTATGCTGTCAATAAGATCAGTGTTAATTTTAAATACATTATATACTTCAGTGGAGATATCGAGTTTAATATCATAGAGTTGTCTGTTATATGTTTTTTCCTCCATGCGTGAAGCTTCATCATATTCGTCAATGCTCCAGGCCGTTTCCTCAATACCTATTGAAGGCTCAAAAGAAAAAAAATTTTTAAATTTCAACGGAAGGTAAACCCTGGGGTGAATGTCAATCCTGTGTCCCCTGTTACCATCTTCACTGTAAAAATATGTATATTCAGAATCAAGATCAAAATAAAAAGGGGTTACAGGAATTTTTTGTTTGGAACCGTTAAATTCCATAAATGGAAGTTTCTGCAGAGTTGTATCAGTATCCCGCCATCGCCTGTTTATTACATTGTCATACCATCTTCCCTCAATATTCAAGCTGTATGCTGACCAGTTTTTGCCCACATGGAGGCTGTTAACCCTTTCTGTATCATCGTAATCGTCAATTTCCCTGTTAAACTCCTTGCTAAAGTAATCTTCTGTAGAGTTAAAACCTGTGTGCCCGTTTTTAAATTCGTGGAGGTAATCCTGATCACTGACAATATCAATATCTATTTTTCCAAAAAACCCGCCAGGCAGCGCCTGATCATGTTTCATCCTGAACCAGTACCTGCTGTGGTTAGGCCTGAGTTCATCATCATCCTCATATCCCCAGTCTTCGCTGCTCCCCGGCGTTCCGTCGTCCACTCTTCTGTCATTAAGATAGTCGTACATGAAAGTTCCCTTTGTAATGTCTCCAAGAACATACCGGTATTCCACGCCTACTTTATCACCCCTGTTGCTCATATGGTGTTCATATATGGTTGCATCCGAACTTTCATTAATTGCCCAATAAAACGGCTGTATATACTCAACCCCCTTTCTATCGGACCAGCCTATTTCGGGCGGCAACAGGCCTGTTTGCCGTTTCAGCTTTACAGGAAAAACAAAAAAAGGGGTGTATAATGCTGGAATTTTTTTTGCCCAAAAGGTTGCATGGGAGATAGTACCGTAACCTTCTATGGTGATTTTTAATCGTCTTCCTGTAATTTTCCACGCAGGATGATCACCATCGCATGTTGAAAAAGTTGCTTTATCAATCGTATATGTCTGATCACCTGTTTTGCATATCCTGCTGCCTGATATATGAAAATTCTCTTTTTTAAAAAATGCTTTGCCGTCATATATGGTTCCTGTTTTTGTATTCAGGTTTATTTCCATTTTTTTGCCTGAAAGAATATTTTCCATTGAGGATAAAACCACATTTCCTGTTGCAACAGCACTCATGGTTTTATGTCCAAAACGAATATGATCAGCAGTAAGCTTCGTATCATTTTTGGAAATTACAACATTACCTTCAGCAATATATTGAGAAGCCTTTTCATCATAACTGATTTCATCTGCAACAATGTGCCATGGTTTATCAGGATCATCTTTTAGAAAGCCGGTATCAAATTTTTCTGAAGACAAGACCGTACAAGGGGTTAAAAAAAGGAATAAATATAATCCAATAAAATTAAAAAATATGATATGGCAATATTTAGAAAAAATACCGTTGAGTATTATTTTTAAAAGGCTTCTGATCGTTGGGTAATAATGCATTAATTTTATAATTTTTTTATTAGCAAATGAATGACAAAACATCATCAATGAAACCTGGCAACTTTAAAGGCACACTCAAAAAAACGAAGCCCAAATTCGAATACAGTATGCATGATTTGTTGTCAATACAAAGGGAAAAATCTCAAGCCACCACATCAAACATATACAAGCAAAGATTTGTATTAAAAAAAAACAATCGAGGAAAGTATGACTGCAAAGGTTAATACAATAACCCCCATACATAAAGGCAAAATTTTTGAACTGGTATCTGAAAATGTAACTTTTAATACAGGTTCAACTTCTAACATGGATATTATCCGCCACCCGGGAGCATCTGCAATAATACCAATAGCGCCCAATAACATGGTAGTACTCCTCAGACAGTACCGTCATGCAATGGGAAGATATATATGGGAAATTCCTGCAGGAACTCTGGAACAAAATGAAGTTCCCCTTAATTGCGCAAAAAGGGAGCTGAGTGAAGAGACAGGGTATGATGCAAGCCTCTGGCAGGAACTTGGTGAAATTATTCCAGCGCCAGGATATTCTGATGAGCGTATTCACCTGTTTTTAGCTGCCGGGCTTGAAGGCAAAAAACAGAATCTCGACAAAAATGAAATCCTGGAAGTCTATGCGCTAAAATTATCCGATGCGTATAACATGATTTTTAATGGTGAAATCCAGGATAGTAAAACAATTGCAGGTCTGCTTATGGCCAGGCAATATCTTAAAGAGATAGAGGAATAGGTTCTAATTAAGCATCTGCCTGATCATTGCTATGGCTGCCCTGCAATCCTTTGCTATATGTATTTTTTTTGCATTCAGTTGTTTAAAAAATTGTGTTGAGTTTTTTTCAGGGTTAATCAGTATAACATCTTTATCTGCTTTTAGGGCAAGAGCAACTTCAGATGCTGTTCCAGCGCCCATGCCACAAACCGCAACCACATCGCTTGTTAAAACATTGATGCTGTTTCTTGCGCTCCCCATTTCTGTAATAATAGATATATCAACAGCTTTGGAGATTGTTTCCCTTTTTCTTGTGGGCATTATGCCTATGGTAAGACCACCTGCGCTCTTTGCCCCTTTGCTAACAGCGTCCATTACACCTGAATTTCTTCCGCCACTAAGGAGAATCCATCCCTCCTACGCAATTCGCCTGCCAAGTTCATAAGCGGCTTCAACATCCTCTTTTTGTGCATGGGCACCAGGCCCCATCACACCTACTATAAATTTTTTCATAAAACTTTCAACTCTTTTTCTCTTTTTCTGTACTTTGGGAAGTCTGAAACAAAAAAGCAGTTTATGTACTCGTTAAACAGCTTATATCATTTTTTTTATCAATCTTCAATTGCCTGTTTACCAGGGAAAAGGTCATTAATGAAGGCTATAAGCCTTGAGTAATAGAATATTTATTCTTTGGCCATATAGCGACCTCAAAAATAGCTTCTGATTATGTCTATAGTTCCAAAAGAAACAGATTGATGTTTTACATTAAAAAACGGTCAAACAGCGTGGAATATCTTTCTATGTTTACAAATTATATCCAGCCCGTTATATAATTAATTGATGAGTAGAAAAGCCAATGGGACGGGGGGAGACTTGGGCTTACTTGGACGATTGGAAAAAATATAGCGTTAATATGCAGATTTTTTTCTGTTTAATAACTTCGTTATCTGTAAAAAACAATCAGCACCCTGCCAGCATACTGCACCAACAAAAAATGACAACGATCAGAATAAAGGAAAATAGATGACTAAAGAGCTATAACGAGCAGAACTGCACCGTACTATTTGGCAAATAGCTAATGATTTGCGTGGTAGTGTGGATGGCTGGGATTTTAAACAATATGTACTGGGTATGCTTTTTTACCGTTTTATTAGTGAAAACCTTAGCAGTTACATCAACACCAATGAACCAGAAGTAGATTTCGATTACGCTAAACTCTCTGATAAAGAGGCTGAATTTGGACGAGCGGATACTGTAAAAGAAAAGGGTTTTTATATCTTACCCAGTGAGCTGTTTGGCAATGTGGTAAAAAAAGCTAAAAATGATGCCAACCTCAATGAAACCCTTGCCGCCATTTTTCGTGGCATTGAAAACTCTGCTAAAGGTACAGAGAGCGAGGATGACCTAAAAGGGCTATTTGATGACCTTGATGTAAACTCTAATAAGCTGGGCAGCACGGTAGAAAAACGCAACCGGCAACTCACCAAGTTGCTTAATGCAATTAATTCTTTGCGTTTGGGTGATTATGCGAACAACAATATAGATGCCTTTGGCGATGCCTATGAGTACCTGATGCAGATGTATGCCTCAAATGCCGGCAAGTCTGGCGGTGAGTACTACACTCCGCAAGAGGTGAGCGAACTATTGGCACAAATAACCACCGTGGGTAAAACCGAGGTAAACAAGGTTTATGACCCTGCCTGTGGTTCCGGCTCTCTGCTGTTAAAATTTGCCAAGGTTCTGGGCAAAGAGAATGTACGCATCGGTTTTTATGGGCAGGAGATCAACCTCACCACCTACAACCTCTGTCGTATCAACATGTTCTTGCACGATATCAACTACAACCATTTTGATATCGCTCATGGGGACACCCTTACCAACCCAAACCACTGGGACGATGAACCCTTTGATGCTATCGTCTCTAATCCGCCCTATTCGATTAAGTGGGAGGGTAAAAACAATCCTATTCTTATCAACGATCCGCGATTCTCACCCGCAGGCGTGCTGGCCCCTCCAAGCAAGGCAGATCTTGCCTTTACCATGCACATGCTCTCATGGCTTTCAACCATCGGCACAGCAGCCATTGTTGAATTCCCCGGCGTGTTGTATCGTGGTGGTGCCGAGCAGAAAATCAGAAAATATCTGATAGACAACAACTATATTGATGCGGTTATCCAACTACCGCCCGATCTCTTTTTTGGCACCACAATCGCTACCTGCATTATCATTTTAAAGAAAAGTAAAACAGATAATAAAACCCTGTTTATTGATGCCTCAGCCGAGTTTGTTCGTGGTGGTAATAAAAATAAGCTTAGTAAAGAAAATCGCGCCAGAATTTTAGAGGCATATACCCATCGTGAAGATGGCGAGTATTTTGCGCAATTAGTCAGCAACCAGGCTATTGGTGAAAATGATTATAATATCGCCGTATCAAGCTATGTAGAGCAGGAAGATACCCGTGAAGTGGTCAATATAACGGAACTCAACAAAGAGATAGTGTTTTGCCTCAGACGGAATTGGAGTTTTCCTTAAAACATGTTAGTTGAAATA
>CAYZXU010000055.1:0-15776 GCA_964482535.1 uncultured Desulfobacteraceae bacterium
GATGAGAGTTTACACTACAAGGAATTATTTGACAGCAAAGTCTTTTATCAAAGAAGTCTTAAAATATTGTGAAAAACAAGCCAAAATTTGTTGTTGATAAAGCTCCCTGATTGAGAAGAGCTCTTGAGAGTTTAAATTTGCAATTCAAACACGAAATCTTTCGGAAAGAGAAGTCTCATTGAAGCAGTTTTCAGCTCGTTCAAACAGAGAATTAAAATTTTCTTCTATCCAATTACGGCTAAAAATCCTGTAAAAAACTGGAATTTATTCTGTAAAATTATGCTATGCTATAATCATTTAAGGTGGTTAAGCTGACAGGGCTTATGGAAGTATCATAAATTTTATAAAAAAATATTTTATAAAGATGATATACTAATATGTCTTATAGGTGATGGAAAATAAACAATAACGTCAAAATGAGAAGCGTAGCCATGAAAAGTATTAAGTATACGCTTATGCTGTTGTTAATTCTAAATTTTATACTGCCACTAATTACCTTTGTAGTAAACCAAGAGGCATGTTTTTTTGTTATAAACTCAGTGGAATAAAAGCTTCTTGCTGGCTATTAACAAATGTTATTATCGGATTAATACTTGCTTATTCTTTACTCAAAGACATAGAGTATAGTTTTTTAGCTGCGTACATATTTTTTAATGTTGTTAATTTCATAAATGTTATGATCATCCCCCTGCAGGTAAGACATACTCTCCTTTCTACTCCTTAGGACTTATCTTATCTCTGATCGGAGTTGTATCAGAGGTGAGAAAATAAATGTGAGAGGTACTTTCAAACCAACCTTAGGGAAGTTATTGCTAACAATAGTTCTAATCTTACCAAACTTTGCTCATTGGAGTTGTCGCTTAGAGCCACCTTGCCAAGCTGAATATAAAATTCACTTAGGTTACTGGGCATTATTGCTTCAAACTGGTATTGTAATTCCAAAATGCTAAGTATCACTTATTTTCATTTCTAGCCTTTAAGTTTAATATTCGCCTATTCAACTTCTTACATACTTTACACTAAAATTATTCGGAGGTTGAGAAAATGAAAAGGGTATTGGTTAGCATTCCAGATGGTGCTTGGGAAATAATCGAAAAAAGCTTAAAGGAAAAATTAGAGAGGGATTCAGAGATAATAAGGAATATCGTTTTGGTTTACTTGTCTGAGAAAGATTATTTGAAGAAAAAGGGTGAGTGGAAATGGCAAAGGAAAACCTTGAGGAAGTGATTAGAAAATTAGGTGGGGAAATAATAAATGTAGGAAAACCTGTTAAAACTGTAGAACAAGCTGTTAAAGCAACAGGTTCAAGACCAAGACAAATAATAAAGTCTCTACTTTTTATATCCGAAAAAGAAGGGCCAATACTTGTTATAGTGGATGGTGAATCAAAAGTTGATCTTAATAAGCTTGCAAAAATTTTTGGTAAAGTTAGGCTTGCAACACCTGAAGAAGTTAAGCAAATAACAGGTTTTGAAGTAGGAGCTGTGCCACCAGTTGGAGTAAAAGTTAAGACAATAGTGGATCCAAAAGTTCTTGAAAACAAATTTGTGATTGGTGGCGGAGGAAGAATAGATAGGTTATCAAAACTTAACCCAGAGAAAATAGTGGAATATCAGAAGGCAATAATAGTTGATGTTAAGGTGAAATAAAATGACAAAGAAAAAAGAAATTAAGGAACTAAAAGAGGAAATAGAACTATTGGAGGATATGCTTTCTGCATTAGTTGAATTGCTTGAAGAGAAAGGAGTTTTGAAATGTGAAGAGTAGGGGAAGAAGATTAAGGAGAAGATAAAAAGTGAAAAGTTGAGAAAGGTTTGATTATATAGTTTAGTTTCTCTTTTAGAATTTCTGGTAATTTCTTGGGACCTTTTCTCACTACCCATCTTGTATTGGCATCTTCGGAGCTTGCATATCTTTGCAAAAATTCATAAGTAGCTTTTGGATCTTTCTTCGAAATTTCTCTTAAAGCCCAAGCGATTGCTTTTCTAACATCTTTATCTTTTTGCATTAATTTCTTAACAATTTCTAAGCAAAGCTTTGCTTCGTTTGATTTAGCTCTTATGTAGGGTGCAATAGTTGTCATAGCAAGCCTTCTTACCCATTTATTCTTTGAGCTAGCCCATTTTTTGAGTAGTTGAAATGTTTCTTTCTTATTCTGCTTTGCTAAATTTACAAAAACTCTTAACGCTAAAGCATCAACTGTCTCCCAATCTTTTAAATCATTTAAAACATTTAACACAAATCTTTTCGAATTTTCATAATCTTTTTTGGAAATCTCACTTAAAGTATTAATAGCAACATATCTTTCATATGCCATTAGCATTTTCAAAAGATAGCTTCCAAAGTTTTAGCAATCGTTCAAACTTCCAACTTTCCTTAGCAATAAGCTTTCCAAGTTCTTTACATACAGAATTTAGAATGGGTGTTCTGACTATATTTAGCTTTCCTGTCCTTTCTTTTTCCAAGCTTTTCAAAAGTAAATTTTTGAACTCGATTAATTCATTCTCTTCATCATCAATTCATAAAGCGAGAATACCAATTTTGTTATTTCTTCATCTATATTCATTTTAATCACATCACAAGATCTTGTACCTTGTTCCAGATTTTTCACAAAATTCTTTTGATTTTTCTTCAAGTCTTAGCTGATAAGCCTTGCTTGGTTGATTGAAAATTTTAAAAAGCTTCTTATACTTTGGTAGCAGTTCTGGAAAAATATTTCTCAAGAAGTTTATAGTAAAGATCTTTTCTAATGCCGTATAAGATTAAAGCTCCTACAAATACGTAATCAGCTTGAAATTCCTTAGCAACTTTTATCATTTCTTCTAGTTGCTCATCTGAATCTGAAATGAAAGGTAAAACTGGAATATAAGCTATGCCTGCATAAAAGCCATGATTTTTAATCTTCTGCAGTGTTTCCGGCCTTTCTTTTGGTTTTGGAGCATTTAGCTCAAAGATCTTTGCAATTTTTTCATCTAAGGTTAAGAAAGAAAAAGTTACTAGCGTGCATGTTTCAACTTTTCTAAATCCTTTGGCAAAATTGCATTTTCATCAATTTTTTAGCAAATCTAGATCCCTTAAAAATTAAAGTTGATTTCGTTAAGCAATGGACCAGAAATTTAAATCTAGCAATAACTTCTAAGCACTTTCTTGTAAGCTTGTATTTCTTTTCAATATACATCCACGGCTCAGTAGCTGAGCTTAAAGCAATGAAGTCATACTCCTTTCTTTTAGTTCTCCTTAGCAACTCCTTTTCAAGCAAAGCTGGAGCATTTATCTTCGCTGCTAAGCCTTGTTTCATGTTTTCCCCATATTTACTGCCACGAATATAGCAATGGATGCAATTGAAATCACAAAGTTGATAAGGATTTTAAAAGAGTAATCATCTAAGGACAATTCATCCCTTTTCCTATACTTGTTAAGGATTGTCTTAGCAAGGATAGCCTTTACCATATTTTATTTTACCTAAAAATAAAATTATGGGGGAATGGCAGACATCATTCTTCTTTTTCCTTTTCTCTTCGTTCAAAAGCCTTAGCTGGGCATTATTCAACTGGCATATTGCTGGTACCTGATGTCCAAAGCAATCTCTCTTTGTCTCATCTATTGGTTTGTAGTACTTACAATCCTTGCATGTATATTTCTTCACCCATTCTTACCACCTGCCTTGCTAAAAGAAAATTCTACTTTTTCAAAGATTTTACAAGGAGACTCTTCGCAATCTTTGGAGCAGAATGCGATACCGTTCTTTGTTGCACATTCTAGTACGGGGCAAAGGGTACCTATGTTCTTCAAGAATTCTACTTTTTTCTTAGCTTCAGGTGTGTTTCCTGCTACACAGCCCTAGCAGATACCTTTGTTTTTCGGCACACATACATCACAACATATTCCATAGGCACCAACTTGCATCATCTTCTATCACCTCTCTTTAATTTTTAAAAAATTCTTCATCCTCTTGAATCAAGAACATGAGTTCATCCATTTTATCGAGTTTAATTAGAGTTAATCCAGCCTTATCCTTTCTTTTAAGAACTAACGGTTTATCTCCAGCTTTAATATCTAAATCCCTTCTCACATCAACAGGAATGGCTATTTGTCCCTTCTTACTTACAGTAACTACACCATAAACAATCCTTTGCTTTGAACAAGCTCCTTTTGACCTCATGACATCACCAAATTTGTAAGATTTTTCTTACTTATTTTACACATCTTACTTATTTTACACATTTTGAATATTTAAAATTCGAAGTACCAACAATAAGTTAACAGAACTCTAAATCGACAATTTAAAATATCTTAGACTTAAAAAATGATTATGAGTGAGAAAATTACTGTTAGCGTTATAAAGGCGGATATAGGAAGCGTTGCTGGGCATAGTGTTGTTCCAGACGAGATAAAAGCTTTAGCTGAGAGATTACTTAAGAATGCAAAGAAGAAGGGAATAATAATCGATTTTAGAGTTTTTAACGCTGGTGATGACTTAGAATTAGTGATGACGCACAGAAAGGGTGTTGACAGTGAGGATATACACGGCTTAGCTTGGGAGACCTTTAAGGCCTGTGCTGAGAAGGCTAAGGAGATGAAACTCTATGCAGCTGGGCAAGATCTTCTTAAAGAGGCTTTCTCAGGAAACATTAGAGGTTTGGGGCCTGGTGTGGCTGAAATGGAGTTTACTGAAAGACCTGCAGAGCCCATAATCGTATTTATGATGGATAAGACCGAGCCGGGTGCCTTTAACTTGCCAATATTCAAGATATTTGCCGATCCCTTCAATACCGCTGGATTGGTTATAGATCCATCAATGCACAACGGTTTCAGATTTGAAATATGGGATATAAAGGAACACAAGAGGGTTATAATGAACTCTCCAGAGGAGATGTATGACATACTTGCTCTGATCGGTAGTAAGGGTAGGTACGTCATTAAGAGGGTTTATCCCAAGGAGGGTGGCAAGTTGCCAGCAGATGAGCCAGTTGCTGTGATAAGTACAGAAAAGTTGTTTGAAATCGCTGGAGAGTACGTTGGGAAGGATGATCCAGTAGCAATTGTTAGGGCACAATCTGGATTACCAGCTGTTGGTGAAGTGCTTGAGGCATTTGCGTTTCCACATTTGGTTAGTGGATGGATGAGAGGTAGTCACAATGGACCAATAATGCCTGTTCCATTCAGGTACAGTAAATGTACGAGGTTTGATGGTCCACCGAGAGTAATTGCTGCAGGATTCCAGCTTTCAAACGGAAAGCTGATTGGACCAGTTGATCTCTTCGACGATCCAGCGTTCGAGTATACGAGGATGAAGGCGATGGAAATATGTGACTACATCAGAAGACACGGGCCATTTGAACCGCATAGACTTCCACATGAGGAGATGGAATACACGACACTTCCAAAAGTTCTTAAGAAGCTTAAAGATCGTTTTGAGAAAATCTAATTTTTTATGGACGAAAAGTTCTTAGGTGTATCCTTAATTTTTCTTGGAATTCTTCTAATATTGGTCGGTTTAGTGATCTATTTCATTCCAAAGATAGCCGAGTTGAAGGATAACCCGTTGATAATTTTACCTTTGAAGAAGAATGGATTTTTCATCGGTTTTTCACCTCTGCTCTTCTTGATACTATTGATAATTTACGTGCTCTTTCATATGCGTTATTCCTAATTGGATAAATGATAAAGAGGAGTTCAGTTTTTGGATCTTTCAAAAGTTCGACAATTTCCCTATCTATATCTCTCGCAGACTTATTCGATCTTACAGCTAACGTCCTATCACAAACGAAGTCACTCTTCCTCACAACTATATCGCTATCATGACGAAATGTTAGCCTTGGATCGCCACAGGCAATGAGTACATCTTTTAAGTTGTAATCTGGTAGCACTATCTCAACTCTTATGGGATTTCCAGATTTGAGCCAAGCTTTCAAATCCCTACTTAAATCAGCTATGGACTTATCTGCTTTAACACCTATTATGCAATCTCCTCTTGGAGTAAGCTCCTTATCCTTTGTAACTTCAAGTGTTGTTCTATGAGTTGCCCTTACGTTTGGATGTCCCCTTGCCACTACCACCTCCACGCACACACCTCCAATAGAAAGTTATTGGATGGTTTACATCGCAGTTCCATATACACAGTCCCCAACTCTTCATAGTCTCGCAACTTGGAGCTATGTACCTTTCACCCTTTCCCCTCATTCCAGCTATGTGCTCAACTTGGTATCTAGTCTTCCCCTCATCGAAGTCTGGAGCGTTTCTGAACACTTCTACAACCTTATCAACATCGTAACCCAAGTTTATCAGAAAGGATGCTATTGCAAACCTTCCAGTATGTGGAACGTTCTTTCCCGAATTCAAATCTGCTAAGATCTTTTTCATGCACTCTGGAAAACACTTGAAATTTATGGGTATATTTTCAAGCTTGATCTCTCTCTTAATACCAAAATCGACATCAACCTTGATCGGAACCTTTTCCATGAGTCTGTCCTTTATGAATTCCTCAAGCAACCTGACAAATTCATCTCTCGTTAGTTGAACAAAACCACTAACAACTTTTCTGTTTACAAGTTTCCAGTCATCGGACTTAATTTTTACAGCACATTTCAAGTAATCTCTAAAATCTACGGAAAATCCATCGAACCTCACTCCAAAATCCTTCGCAACGACAAATATAAAATCGTCGCATTCCTTCTTCAACATCTCCCTAAAAGTTCTTGCCATCCTCACTGCAAACTTCCATCTCAAAACGTCGTCTAAGTTTGATACTACAACCATACACCTCTTCCAATTTAGGACAGCATCCTTGGCTAGCTTTTGTAATCTCAAGTACTCTACACTTTGAATGGGATAATCACAGCTATCAAAACCACTACACTCCTCTTTCTCGACACAATTTAAGCATAGAAACTCTAGGGGTTCTGTATCAACCTCTATTTTACCATCCAAGATTTTCTTGACCTTCTCAGCAGCATCACTCAAGTTAGATAGAATTTCATTCTTATCGAATTTGAAAATCTCAGCATAACTTAAAAAAGGGTATCTAACGAGAAAAGGTAAGATTGGTAAGAATGGTCTCTTCATTCTGCCTCTATACGTGGTGCAAGAATATATTCTACCTTCAACTTTCCATCTGCAACATCAAACACAAGTCTAACTGGATAGTCATCACCTAAGTAAATTGTTAGTATATCTCCACTTCCAGCTATCTTGACAAACTCCTTGAGATACTCAACGCTGAACATCGATCTTGCCTTTTCCTTGTTAAACTCTATGAGCTCCATTTCACCCATGTGAAAAACTATACGGTCTATGTCTCCCTTAGCTTCAATGTAGAATCCGTCTTCATCACTCCTAAACACGACGTGGTCAGCAATCTTATCTGCAGCCTGAATAGCCTTCTTAAATTCCCCCGCATCGAGCACGACCTTTGCAGGTAGTTCAAGTTCGGGGATCTTTGGCTCTTTTCTTATAGCCGATGGATCTATAAGTGAGACACTATACTCCACACTTCCAAACTTAACCTTCAAGATACTTTCATCTTCAACCTTAAGCTCAACAAGTTCCTTTTTCTTAACGGTCTTGAGTATGTCATTCACTCTGTTTACGTCAACTCCAATCGTTTTCTCTTCATCGATCGTGTAAACATCAAAAGAGTCCCTTGGAATATCTACAATTACCATTGCAACATTTGCAGGATCTACTGCTCTTGAGTGTAAGCCTTCCTCCTTGAAGTGGAATCTCGCTTCACTAACGAGTGTGACGATTGCTTTAATCGCAGTCTTAATAACCTCACCATTCACTATAGCATTGATCATGTTGCAAATTTGATTAATCTATCATTTAAATCTTTCTTAAATCCACCATATCCATATCCCGTTTGCGGCCTCTATCTTTCTACCTTTTATCTTTCCCTCGATTGCGAGCTTTTGAAGCCTTCTTAAGACTATCCTCCTATCAACACCCATTTTCTCTGCAATTTCCGATGTTACGAGGGGCACACCCTCACTCCTTAAAATTTCTAAGATCTTCGATTCGAGGTTTTCCATGGGTGTTAGTTGAAAAAATATAAAATAAAAACCTTTCGATAACGTTATTGAAAGTGCTTTCAATGTTCCTCAAAGTGTTAGGATGAACGTCAGGAGGAGTAGAGAGCTTATGGTTGCGTTCACCTTGAAGAAGGCCGTTTCTATTTTACCCCTTCTGACAGCAAGGTGCTCGTAGATAAGCAGAATACCTATTATCGTTGCTCCAATTAACGCTTTAATATTCCACATTGTCATTGAGATTGAAACGAGAACAAAAAATATTAGATGGTTTACAGCGGATGTTGTCAAAGCGAAGTTTATACCGAAACACGCTCCAATCGAATGAAGTCCGTACTTTCTATCAAATTCAACATCCTGCAAGGCGTAGATGATGTCAAAACCAGCAACCCAAAATATTACAGCTAAGCTTAAGGTTAGTATTATCAAATCGAATTTTACCGAATCTGTAATTGCAATCCATCCACCTAAAGGTGCTAAAGCTAAGTTTAATCCCAAGACGTAATGGCAGAGACATGTGAACCTCTTGAGGTATGGATAAATGTAGGATACGATTAGAGGAATTGGGGAGAGGAGGAAAGCTGTCCTATTTATCAGGTAGGCTGAAAGTTCGTAGACTATTAAAGCAATCACAAGTATTGCGTAAGCTTCCCTTAAGCTAATCCTTCCCGAAGGTAGATGCCTGTTTGCCGTTCTTGGATTTAGAGCATCAATTTCTCTGTCTATTATCCTGTTTAAGGCCATGGCAACAGTTCTCATTCCTGTGAATGCTAGGGCAATCAGAATGAACAGTTTAAAGCCAAACCAACCCTTTTCAGCTATGAGAGCTCCAAGATATGCGAAGGGTAGGGCGAATAACGTGTGTTCAATCTTCACAAATTCTGCATAGTCTTTAATCTTCATTTTAGACACCTTAAGAGATCTCTTAAGCTTCTAAATATGAAATCAGCATAGCTTGCATACTCCATCATCCTCGTGTTGTAACCATTCAAAAGTAATGCCGTTTTTATTCCCGCCCTTTTCCCAGCTAGTAAATCAAAATAGTGATCTCCGACTATTAAGCATTCACACTCATCAAAGCCAAAGTAACTCATGACTCTGATTATGTGATAAGGAGAGGGTTTATAGTTTCCCATCTCTCTCGTCACGATGTAATCAAAATCGATTTTAAACCTCCTACATATTATCTTAACCGAATCCAAGCAGTTCCTTGTTATTAAGACTCTTTTAACTTTGAACTCTTTGAGTTTCTCAAGGACATCTTTTGCATGTGGCATCAGTTTCGCCTTCTTTGCATGATCTATCTCAAAATCTATTAAAATTTTCAACTTTTCTTGGTCATCTTGAATTTTTTCAAGAACAGGACCTTCAATACACACTATCCTCTTAATCCTTTCAAAATCGATCGGCTCTATGAGAGTTCCATCTAAATCAAAAAAAACGAGCTTAGGAAACGTAACTCTCGTCATCATCAAAGCCGTAAGCTATATCTTGAAGCATCTTTGTAGCTAAGCCCAGTAAAAGCTTGTCATCTTCCACAAGTTCTCTTATGATCATCAAGGCTGTAGCTTCTCTAAGTTCGTGACTCTTCAAATCGTCAAGGAGCTTGAAGAGCTTGTTTGAAAGCTTGTATATTTCAGCAAGCTTAACCTCATCTTCTTCATCAATTTCTTCCTCATCTTCTTCCAGAAACACGACCTCATCGAACTCTTCCATAGACTCAGCAGAGGCTTAACAATCTATTAAACCTTTTGGTATCGAAAGAGTTTTAATAAGAGTGTCTTCAATGATATCTAGCCACGGTAGCTCAGCTGGTAGAGCGTTGCCTTGGTAAGGCAAAGGTCCCGGGTTCAAATCCCGGCCGTGGCTCTGATTGAATCTATTTATCAATTCTCTCACTCTCTCTTCTAAAATGGAGCTAATATCAATTTCTAATGCCTTAGCTTTCTCAAGAAGATTTTTATCAACTTTAACAAATTCTATGGAGTTGTCTAACCAGTTGGACAACTTATCTTCTGATTCTTCATCTATTGAAATTAAGAATTTATTTTTATCAATTTCATAAATCCTAGCTTTTTTTCCAATTATCATTTCTTTGTATTCGAGGAACATCTAATTATTGGATATTCAAATCCTTCTTTAGCTTTCTTTTTACCAATAATTGATTTACCGACTAATTTCATTTAATCACCTCCCTATAGATTTTAAAATAAGTTTCAAAATCTCCAGCTTCATAAAATCTCTTAACATGTTTACAATTGAGAATATTCTTAATACGATTTTCTCTACACTCTTTATTAGCCAATAAACAAGTTCCAGTGCCTAATCTAAAACAATCTTCAACTTTAATCATTTAGTCTTAACATCTCTTTCAACATACTTCTCAAAGAATTGCTCATAATTTTTTCCTCTTCTCTATCTTATCCAAACTGATAATTCGGAATCGTTAATTCCAGCTTCTAAACATAATTCCCTTTGCTTTTTAAGTTCAGGATAGAATTTGACTAAGATTAAAACTAATTTCTCGAAGTTTGTAAGCTTGAAATCCTTAAAGATGTCTTTAATCCTCTTGTCAGCTAATGGTAATTTTTGTTCCATAGTGTCTATTAATGACTTTAAATATAAAATTTTTGTTAATTTAACATTATTTAGCAATTTGCTAAATTTTTAACAGATTACAAATTTAAACTATTTTTTAGCACTATATCAAATAATTTGCTAAATTCTTGTTTTTCGTAAATGAACGACTAAAAATTGAGCAATCGGAAATTAGAATTATAATAAGGATTTTTAAGCGAAAAGAAGACATTTATCACGGCTCACAGAACTTTGGAGCTGGAGATAAAAACATACATAAGACTTCCCAAGGGTAGCTACGAAATTGTAGAGAGACTTGCAAGGGAAAAGGGACTACCAGTAAGCCAATTTTCGAGAATGTTGGTTTTGGAAAAGTTAAAAGAGATGGAGAGAGGTGATAACAGTTGAACTGGTGGGAAAGAGTTCAAGATGAAGAAGTTGTTAGAGAATTTTTACAAAAGACAATAGGGCTGGAACAAGCTAAAAATCTTAAGAGAACCAAGAATTCGAAGAAACAAATTCGGACAAGAAGTTCTAAGGTTAAGCACAGATAAAGGATACTTTGATAACTCTTTCAGCTCTCCATTAGCAATAGCTCTGAGGAAAGCTGGAGAGCAGTTAAATTATCAAATAGCTGGATGCATACTGGAGTTTGAATTTGACAAAAAGAACAAAACATACGGAGAAATAACAGTCAGCAAGGATGGAGAAATACTGTATAAAAGAAGCTTTCAGAGAATCGAGAGAGCTAATAACGATGTGGAAGCTTGTGTTAGAGCTTTAAGAGAAGTCTGTGAGAATAATTCAGTTTACACACTTGAAGCTTTAAGGAAATTGTTAGCAACTAAAGGCTACAATTTCAACAATGACATAATTTTTCATGCCATGAAGAGGTTGCAGGAAGAGGAAGTATTCAGAGAGATCGATCAAAACACTTACTGGTTTAAGAAGGATGGTGGAGACTTAAGCCAGTTCAACAGTTTGTCTCTCTTAACATTTTTCAGATTACATCAAGGGAGAGACCCATTAGTTCCTTCATAGTAGCAGAACCTGAGCATGGAAAGACAAAGAGCTTAGCGAGCTTTGAGAATGTAAGAGGTATCATGTTCCTTCTCGATGTAACAGCTTACGGCTCAACAATAATTTTTTCAAGAATTCTAACGAGAGAAATTCGAAGGTTAACCCTTCCAGACTTTTCAAGAATACTTTCCAGAAGCAGAAGAGTAGTTGACGAAGCTATCACAATGATAAACGCAATAGTTGAGGACGGAATAAACTGGGCTATTTTAACCAAAAATGTTCAATAGTTACCAGTCGAAAGTGAAAAAGTGTATGCTGGAGTAACAATAGCTTTAACTCCTAAATCTTTAGATTTCATAAAGAAGAGATACAGGGAGATGATATTTTTGTCAAGAACTTTACCCTTTCATTATGACTACACAGAGGAGGATTTAGAGGGAATTCACGAAAATATAAAAACTAGAAAAGCTAAGTTCAAACGTGTAAAGCTAAAGCTACCTAAAGAAGATGTTGAAGTTTCAATGAGTAAAGAATTAGCAGATATGCTTGATCCAGCTGTTAAGCTTTTATCAAAAGTCCTTGAAGCCTACATAGGATTCAGATTAAGAAGACAGCTTCAAACTTTATGCAAAGCTAATGCATTGATGAATAATAGAACTGAAGTAACCAAAGAGGATGTTAGGGAAGTATTAGCTTTCATACCATTCTTCTTCAATCCTCTAAGAGGAGATGAATGCATGTGGAGAATTTTAAGAGTTTTACCAACTAAATCTGAAGAAATAGTTAAAGAGTTATCGGATTACTATTCAAGATCGACAGTTTACGAGAAGATTAAGGAGCTTAGAGAGGCTGGATTAATTTACAAAGCTGGAAAGGTTTGGAAATCGATTTTATGGAGGTGATATTATGATATTGGCTAAAGTTAAGGAGATAGTAGGGAATGATCTATTGCAAATATTTGGACCGTCTGGAAGTAGTAAATCCACATTTGCTTATTACATAGCTGAAGAAGCTGTAGAATTGGGATTGAAAGTTGTATACATCGATACAGAGAGAAATCTTGATATAAAAGACGACTCTACAATAGAATATTGTTATATCCCAGATTTTGACGATGTAATAGAGTTCTGTAGAAGATTACCGAAAGCTGATCTGTATATTCTGGACTCTTTAGGATTTCCAGCTGTATCAAAATTGGCTACTGTAGGAATGAAGGAGAAGGGAGATGTATTCCTAAACTGCATAAACTTAACACATATCTTTAAGATTACAACTCAGAAAAACAATGCTTTAGCAATAGTAATTAATCAGCCAGTATCTGAATTTGCAAGAAAAGAAAATGAAGATGATTTACCTCCATTTGGTGAAAAATCAATTTATGGCTACAAAGAAATTTGAAGAACTTATCTGGTAAGATCAAGCAAAGATGAAACTCTTTGCTCAATAAAAGCTTGAAGATCCAGAAAGTTTGGAAGAGGCAAAGAGCTGTTCAGAGTGAGAATATGCAATGAAATAAAAATTGAAAGCTAGATTTAGACATTTTCTAAATAAAATCGAACAGAATACTTTTTAAACTCGACTAGAGGATTTCCATCTGAGTCTTCTACTTTGGTAGCGAATTTTATTTTTGGATCAAAATCTGAAGCAATTAAAATTGCTCTTACAGGTTTTCCTGTTTTGTATTTAACAGCAGTTTTGTAGCTTATTAACTGACCAAGAGCATCATAACTAGCAGTTCCAGCTTTAAACTCTATTACAACATAGTTTCCGTTTTTATCTTCACAGATGAGATCAGGTATTCCTGCTTCATCTGGTAAAATTTCTTCTGTATCTACTATTCTCAACCCATCTTCTATTGTATTAAGGTTTGCACTGAAGTATTTATGGATGTCTTCCTCCCTGCTTGTTCTAACAGCTTCTGCTATACCCTCACGAGATTTCATCCACTCTTCTACAACCTTGAGATCTCTTTCTTCAACTTTCCAAAAGATGTAACCTTGAGTTCCACAACCTCTCATTAATTGAGAAAATTCATTATCCTCAATTTTTCTCCTAATAAAATCTAAAGGCATAGGAGGTCTAATTTCGGTCTTGTCTTTAAGATACATCATCGCTTTATCTTCCTTTAGTTCAACTTTATCGACAGTAAAGATGTGAGAAAGCGAACTAGGCCAAGGAGTATCAGCTGTACAGTAGACCATTATCTTGTCTCCTTTTCTAACTTCTTGCCAAGCTTCAGATAATCTTCTATTTCTCTTCCAATCGTAGTTAATGTATATGTTTTGTTCAATTGGTTCTTGCCAATATTTTGGAGCTTTAGCTCTAGTTTCCTCATGTTCATTCTCTCTTCCACTTACCTGTATTACAAATACATTCATGGTAAATGATTGAATTGGTAGTTCTTAATTTTTCATTGCTTAAATTTTATAAATACCTCATTGTCTGAAAAATTGTTGAACTTACAATGTTACTTGGTGGGTGTAACGATATATACCACTAGTGGAGCGCTATGGTGACGACCTACCAAATCTTAACCGATATCGGTATATACTATATACCTAAACTATTCTATTTTATATATTTAATATGTGTGAATATAACCACCTGTTAACAATTAGCGAAAAGTTTAACGTCGTAAGGTATATTCTTTATTAAGTATGAAGATTGTTTTAACTGCAAGTAAAGCCTTAATGAGCGATTATAATGGAACTTCATATCTTGGCTTTGCATCTGCTCTTCCATCTTGTATCTTAAGAGATTTTATTGCAAATAGATTATTCCCAACATACAGTGATAAAAATGGAAGATCAAAAATTGCTTATTATGGTTTAGCAAAGGTAGAAGCAAAGTTGTTGGAAGAATTTTCAAGAGATGAGGTAATAATAGCTGACCCTAGGAAACTACATTTAGTTGTTAAAGAAGATACTAAGGTTCTTGGTATTTCTTGTATGGATCCACTTGGAATCAGTTATGGAAGTGGAATTGTCTATGCAACCCTCATGCTTTTGGGAATTCCATTTGAACCAAAGTCTTACATGTCCAAATCGTTTATGGAATTATTAAATCATCCATCTGTAAAGAAGTATAGACCAAAGATAATAGTAGGTGGCCCAGCATCATGGCAGTTCGTTGATTTAAAAGTTCAAGAGGAACTTGGAATTGATACTGTTGTTATTGGAGAAGCTGAAGGAATTGTAGTAGATCTATTTAAGAAAGCTGTAAACGGGGAAGAGTTACCTAAAGTTGTCTATGGAAAGCCAGTTGATGTAAAGGACATACCAACGATTAAAACTCCATCTGTAAATGGAATAGTTGAGATAACAAGGGGTTGTGGAAGAGGTTGTAAATTCTGCACACCAACCCTTTTAAAATTTAGAAGTATTCCATTCGAAAAAATAAGAGAGGAGATAGAATTGAATTTGAGAAATGGCATAAAATCAATAGGATTACATTCAGATGATTTCTTGAGATATGGTTCAAAAGGTTTAATTCCAAACGAAGAAAAGTTATTAGAGCTATTTGAAAAAGTTCAAAGAATTTCAAATGATGTACCAATTGGTGTTGATTTTGTATGTGCATCATCTGTTATGTGTAATCCAAAACTCGTTGAAAGAATAGGAAACGATTACGTGAATGTGGGAAGAAGGACTTTCATAGAAGTTGGTATAGAAACTGGAAGCCCTGAACTCATAAAAAAGGTTATGCCGGGAAAAGTAAAGCCGTTTAAACCTGAGGAATATCCAGAAATAGTTAAAAATGCTGTTGGAGTTTTAAACGATTCGGGTTGGACAGTAGTTGCAACAATGATAACGAAAATTCCAGAGGAGACTGAGGAAGATGTAATAAAGAGTATAGAACTTGTTGACGATTTATACGACTATGATATAATAATATTTGTTTTACCATTCATACCAATGGGCGCTTATAGAGGAAAAGAGCAAGTTGCATTGAGTGAATTAGTTGAAGATGACTTAAGAAGAGAATTATTAATTAAATCTTTGAAAAAGACTGTCTCTCAAGTGAAAAAAGATTCAAATATTGTTGAAAGAGGACTTAGAAGTAGAATTGCAAAGTATGCATTTAGATTTGCTATGAACTATTTAATGAAAAAATTAAACAAGATAAAAGTTAAGACTTCTGGATAGAAACTAT
>CAYZXU010000056.1:0-15505 GCA_964482535.1 uncultured Desulfobacteraceae bacterium
GAAGTTAATGTAAATATTGAGTTGAATATACAAAATAAGATATATAAATCGAATGTTGATATTGTGGTATGTGTTGATAATAAAAGATTCATGGCAGTCAAATGCGCGCCGGGCTCTTTGGGATCAAGGGAAAGGGAAATTCTTTCAGCAGCCAGACTTCTTGACAAATATCAGATCCCTTTATCAGTTGTTTCAGACGGTAAAACAGCAACAGTTATGGATACTGTTTCCGGCAAAAAAACAGGCCAGGGGTTAAATGCCATACCATCAAAAAATGATATTAAAAAAATGTTAAAATCGACATCTTTTTATCCTCTTCCTGATAAAAGAAAATCCCGTGAAATGCTTATTTTCAGATCCTATGACAGCATGAATATTAATATAATAAGGGATGGTTGTAAAAGCACTAAATAAATTACTGATTCATCAGGCTTTTTGCTTGACTTAAAAGTTCGGTTAACCTATAGCAAAGATAATTTGTGTTGTAATAATGTTTTTTTAACCTTTATAAAATATAGGATAATTTATATGAATTGGGATTGGGAAAAACTGAAACAGCAGCAGGAAAAAAAGGGCAGTGTTCCTCCCCAGATGGATGAATTAGTAAAAAAGCTCAAAAGCTATAAGCTGCCAGGCGGGCCGTTATTAATAATAGTAATATTAATTATACTATTCTTTGGCTCCTCATCATTTTATACTGTTGGAGTTGATGAGGTGGGAGTTGTACAGCGTTTTGGAAAATATATCCGCACCACGCAGTCGGGACTTAACTTCAAATTTCCTGCAGGCATCGAAAAGGTTACTAAGGTGAAGGTGAAACGGGTTTATAAAGCTGAATTCGGATTTGCTTCTGCAAGGGAAGGGTTAAGAAACCGGTATGCAACGCAAAGCCAGAGCAGCAATGTGTCTCTAATGCTTACCGGAGACCTTAATGTGGCTCTTGTTCCCTGGATTGTACAGTACAGGGTAAAAGATCCTTATAATTACCTTTTTAAAGTAAGAGACGTTGGCAGAATTTTGACTGATATGTCAGAATCCTCCATGCGGCTTGTGGTTGGAGACAGAAGTATTAATGAAGTCATAAGCAAGCGGGAAGAAATAGCGATTGAAGCAAGGGGCGTTCTGCAGGCGGAATTGGACAGGGCTGAAACAGGCATAAACGTTATAACAATCGAGATGAAAAAAACCAATGTTCCGGGTCCGGTACAGCCTTCATTTAACGAGGTAAATCAGGCAGTACAGGAAAAAGAGAAAGTGATCTATGAGGCAAAAGAGGATTATAACAAGGCCATTCCCACTGCGAGAGGTGAAGCTGAAAGGACGCTTAAAGCAGCCGAGGGTTATGCTCTGGACAGAGTTAACAGGGCAAAGGGTGATGCTTCAAGGTTTGAATCTGTTTATAATGAGTATAGCAAAGCAAAAGATATTACAAAGAGAAGACTTTATCTTGAAACCCTGAAAGAACTTTTCCCCAAGCTCGGTCAGAAATACATAATAGATGCAGATCAGAAAAATTTTCTGCCCTTGCTTAACCTTGGTATAAAAAATGGTGAATAAAAATGAAAATTAAAGGCATATTGATCGTAGTTGTTGCTGCTTTGTTAATCCTTGGTTTTTCTTCATACTATATTGTGGATGAAACCGAGCAGGTTGTGGTAACCCAGTTCGGCAAGGTTGTCGGCGAGCCGAAAACAGACCCTGGCTTGTACTTTAAAGTACCTTTTATACAAAATACCACCTATTTTCCTAAAAATCTTCTTGAATGGGACGGTGATCCAGGTCAGATTCCCACTCTTGACAAAACATATATATGGGTTGACACATTTGCGAGATGGAAAATTGTCGAGCCCATAAAATTTTTTCAAACAGTTAATAATATAATTAGCGCCATGGGGCGGTTAGATGATATTATTGATCCTGCTGTAAGAAATTTTATTACTTCATACAGCCTAATTGAAACAGTACGAACAAGCAACAGACCCCTTGAGGCCATAGAAAAGGATAAAGATAAGAAAAAACAACGTAAAATGTTTGCCATTACCACAGGCAGGGTTGAAATAACAAAAGGCATACTAAAGCAGGCAAAACCTAAACTCGCAAAATTCGGCATAGAACTGGTGGATGTGCAGATAAAACGTATAAACTATGTGGAGCAGGTCCGTAAATCCGTATATAGCCGTATGATTGCCGAACGTAATCAGATAGCTGAAAAATTTCGTTCAGAAGGAAATGGTGAGGCCCGTAAAATTCTTGGTGAAAAAGAACGTGATTTAAAAAAGATTACGTCAGAGGCATACAAAAAAGCACAGGAAATTAAAGGAAGGGCTGATGCAGAAGCTACTATAATATATGCAAAAGCATATGGGGTTGATCCTGAGTTTTATTCATTTACAAAGACACTTGAAATCTATAATGAAGCCCTGGACAAAGAAAGCTCCCTAATGCTTTCGACTGACTCGGAATTTTTTAAATATCTGAAAGGTTATGAAAAATAGTTAAAACTGTGCAGAGCTAAAAAAGCCTCCTTTTGTTAAAAAAGGAGGCTTTTTTTATAAATATATTGAGACCTTTGAAAAATTTTTAATTTCAAAAAATTGACCGAAAGGGGGCGTTTTGTAACGGTATTTATTTGCCCTTTCTTCTCTGATGACGTGTCCGCGCCAAAAGCTTTCTGTGCTTATGTTTTCTCATTTTTTTTCGTCTTTTCTTAATCACGCTGCCCAATAAATCACCCCCTCGTATTTTAGAATATAAACTGTACGACAAATTTTTATATGGTTTTTAACTAATTCAAATTTAATAACATTTTTAGTCTTTATTTGTCCATAATTATTTTGCCTGCTTTTTAAAAAAATTAAAGTATAAGTTAAATGAACAACTATTTCATATTAAAAATTTGTGCAACTACTATATTCGCATATCTAACCGGTTCAATCCCCTTTGGAGTTATCTTTGCAAAAATATTTGCAAATGAGGATGTCAGGGAAAAAAAGAGCAGGAATATAGGTGCAACCAACGTGCTTCGTGTTGCAGGCATTATACCTGCAAGCCTGACCCTGGCAGGAGATATGCTGAAAGGCGCTGTTCCGGTATTAATAGCTTGTTCCTGTGCAGGGTGTAATAATAATGTGCCAGGCAAAATAGCTATAACCATTGTTGGATTATTCGCTTTTTTAGGGCATCTTTATCCCATATATACGAAGTTCAAGTGTGGTGGCAAAGGTGTTGCCACTGCAGCAGGGTGTATTTTCGTGATTTCACCTGAAACAGGGCTCATGTCAATGCTTATATTTATTATTCTTATATTTTTTTACAACAGGGTTTCAGCAGCTTCTCTTGGGGCAGCGGCTGCATTGCCGGTTTTATTATGGTTGTTTGAACATTCCCTTATATTAAGCGGATATGCTTTTATTACAGGGGTTCTGATTTTCCATCGCCATGCTGATAATATTAAACGGCTTTTGGCAGGGACTGAGCCTACCCTTAAAAATAAAATAGAACAAAAAAAATAAGAATATCACAAAATATTTGACATACAAAGTCTGGTTTCATATTATTTTTAACTGGTATTATTTTTTCTGGCAGTTCAAATTTAACAAATGACGTTTGCAAAAAACCTTTAACTAAAGGAGAATAAATGGATTTCAATCTATCATCTGAAAATAAAATGATCATAAAGGCAGCCAAAGATTTTGCCCAGCGTGTTATTGAGCCTGTTGCTGCAAAAATAGACTCTGAAGATTATTTGCCTGAAGATATTTTATTAAAATTTGCTGAGGCAAAAATGCTGGGCATGACTGTTCCTAAAGAATATGGAGGACTCGGCACAGGGGCTTTTAATGTTATCCTGATTACAGAAGAACTTGCAAAAGCAGGATCTTCGGCATTCTGGCCCATGGCGGTTAACAACAGCGTTACGGAAACCATTTACCACTGGGGCACTGAAGAAATAAAAAGAAAATATATCCCGCTTCTTTGCGACGGCACAAATTATGCCGGAGTGGCATTTACTGAGCCCGGAACAGGTTCCGACCCCAAAGCAATAACAACCACTGCTGTTCCTGACGGAGACTACTATATTTTAAATGGTGTGAAAAGATTCATAACACATGGACACTTAAAGGGTTATGGCATTTTTTTTGCCAAGGATGAAACAGGCAGGGTTACGGCATTTATTCTTGAGAAGAATATCGAAGGTTATACTTATACAAAACCCTATGCTTTAATGGGGCTTGGCGGACAGGGGCTGGTGGATGTTTTTTTAAAAAATGTAAGGGTGCATAAATCTGATATTCTCGGTGAAAAAGGCAAAGGATTCAAAATCCTGCTCAAATGGATTGCCGGCGAGAGAGTTCAGCAGATGGCTTATATGGTTGGCGCAGGTCAGGCATGCCTTGATGAATCAATCAAGTATACCGGCGAGAGAATCGTGGGCGGCAAACCCATGAACTCAATGCAGGGAATCCAGTGGATGCTTGCAGAAATGTATGCCAGTATAGAAGCCTGCAGATGGTGGACATACAGACTTGCATTAAAACAGGATGCAGGGGGCGGCAGTATAGAAATGGATTCCGCTGCCTTAAAGCTCTTTACAGTGCCTGCCATTCAGGAAGTGGCAAGAAAAGCATTACAGCTCCATGGCTCTTATGGCTACTGCAAAGACTACAAAGTTGAACGCCTGTACAGAGTGATAGCCCATGCCGGTGTTACTGCTTCCAGCACTGAACTGCAAAAAACGATTGTCGGTTCAACCCTGGCTCGTTCAGCCGGATAGAAACGGTTTATTAAACCTGAAATCAGGGCATCTTAATGGAAATTAAATAAAAATGGATATAGTTGTTTGCATAAAACAGGTGCCGGAAGCATCTGACATAAGCTGGGACAATGAAACCGGCTCTCTTATCAGGGAGAGTGCTTCCGGCATTTTGAATCCCAATGATAAAAATGCTGTGGAGGCTGCGCTTGGATTAAAAGAAAAACACGGTGGCATCATCACGGCAGTATCCATGGGACCTGAACAGGCGGAAGAATCTTTGCGGGAAGTTTTAAGCATGGGGGTTGACAGGGCAGTATTACTCTCTGACAAAAAATTTGCAGGTGCAGATACCCTTGCCACTGCATATACACTTGGCCAGAGTATAAAAAAAATAGGGGTTCCGGATATAATTTTGTGCGGCAAAGAGTCAGCAGACGGTATGACTGCACATGTGGGACCCCAAATAGCAGAATTTATGAATATGCCCCAGATTACATGCGCCATTGAAATAGAAATAAAAGACTCTTTTATCAGGGCAAAACAGAAACTCGACAACGGATACAGAGTTCTTGAATCTCCTATGCCTTTAGTAATTACTGTTGAACGTGAGATTAACCAGCCCAGGATGACATCCATGGAGTTAATTTTAGAGGCATATAGTAACAAGGAAGTAATAATATGGAATGCCGAAGATCTTGAATTCTCTGTGGAACTCTTTGGTTTAAAAGGCTCTCCCACCAAAACAGTAAAGGTTTATAAACAAAAGGTAACCAGAGGGAAAGTAAAAATACTTCCAGGAAATACAGAGTCTGCGGCAATGGAATTTGTTGAAATATTAAAAGAAAAGAGTTTAATCTAAAACAGGCTGATAAGAAAATATAACCATGAAAAAAAACAGTGAACTATGGGTCTTTATAGAGGTAAATAAGGGTGTTTTGGCAAGGGTTTCCCTTGAATTATTATCAAAAGCCGTGGATTTAAACAAAAAAACAAAGGGCACGGTTGCTGCCTTTGTTATTGGCCATGAAGTAAAAAAATTTTCAGATGAATTAATTCATTATGGCGCAGATAAGGTTATTATAGCACAAAGCCCTGTTGCAAAGGATTACCGGACTGAAGTCTATACACGTATTCTTGCGGATCATGCACAAAAAAATATCCCAAAAATTTTACTTATAGGCGCAACCGGAACAGGAAGAGATCTTGCCCCAAGGTTGGCAGCGCGTTTGAAGACAGGCTGTACAACTGATTGCACTGATCTGAACATTGATACTGATACAGGACTTCTTGTGGCAACAAAACCTTTTTTTGGCAGAGATGTTATGGCTGATATAGAATGCCCCGGGCACATTCCCCAGATTGTATCTGTCAGACCCGGAGTTATGGAGTTAAAGGAAAAGGATAATAACCGGAAGGGTGATCTTGTTTTTGCGGATGTTAATATAAAAGAAGAAGAAGTAAAGGTTAAGATACTTGAAACCGTAAGTTCCCCATCAGATGAAGCAGCGCTTCAGGATGCTGAAAAGGTTGTGGCCGGAGGTATGGGGATATGTGATGCCGAGGGTTTTGAGATGCTGAATAGATTCGCTGATATACTTGGAGCAGAAGTCGGAGGAACCACGGTTCCGGTTGAGGCTGGATTAATCCCGCATAAACGGCTTATAGGCCAGACCGGAAAAACCATAAGACCCAAACTCTACATAGGCTGCGGTATTTCCGGAGCTGTCCAGCACTCTGCGGGAATGATAAATTCCGAAATTATTGTTGCAATAAACAACAATCCTGATGCCGAAATCTTTGACTTTTCAGACTACGGTTTTGTGGGCGATGCATATGAAATCATCCCTGCTATTATCAGTGAATTGGAAAAACAGAAAAATTAATTTCACCATCAGGGCTTGATGTCCATTGTGGGATAGAGCCCCTTATACCTTCCTGTCAGATAAGGCTGAATAATATTAAAAGCTATTGTATTCCCCTCCTGGGCATGGCCCTTGATTTTCATTTTTTCATAGAATGCACCGTTTGCCTCAAGTATATGATCAATTCTGTGCAAAAAAGCATGAACAAATTCAGAGCCGCTTCCTGAAAACACCATACTTCCCTTTGATGTTTTGTTATCTATTTTTTTAAATTCAGCCAGGCTCATGCTGTTTTCCTTGAGATCTTCTTTGTTTTTGTTTATACCCCAGACTATACTTTCAGGCGCAATCTCCAAAGGTTCTTTAAGGTCTATAATAGTATGCGGCATAATAATACTTCCCGCGCCTATCTTCAGTGGAGACTCCTTGTCTCCTCTTATAAAGGAATTAAACCCCACAAAGACCTTTTCTTCCAGTTTGGAATTGATTATTTTGCCTCCATGGGCGGTTATGTCATTTTTTTCCAAACGTGAATTTATAATATAGGCGTTCTCCTGGGCATTTGTGCCAGGGCCCATCCATGCATTGTCAAGATAAGCTCTCTGGGAGACTAAAACATTTTCACTTATTTGTGTATCACCTGTTACATAGGCATAACGGTTTAAAGCAGTATTGGATGGTGTTGAAACAGGGGCATCACAGCTTATAATGTCATAAATACCTTTAAAGTCATCCTTTCGGGACTCAACAAAATCCATGATTATACCCTGGGGGCGCAGGCCGGGTTCAAAACTGATATACTCTTTCAAAATTTCTTTGGGAAAGACATATTTAAATTCAAATTTATCGCTCTTTATCCATATGGTTCCAGGTTCTACGTTTTGATGATAAAGGTCGCCTGCCTGTACATAGGAAAATGCACCAATATTGCATGAATGGAGAGTCGTAAGGTCAACTGTTGCGAATGCTCCTAAAAAGCATCCCTCAACAGGAGAACCATGGATATTTGAATAGTGTGCTGCAACAGTATTCTGGATTAAAAACTCTTCGGGATTTTCAGGGTCATGGGAAAAATTATGAACAAGTGTTTTAATAAGAAAACTGTCACGTATCCTTATGGACTCATCATCTTCAAGGAGAATAGTCATCCCGTCATGCTCAAATGTATCACCCTTGCGCTTGAGTTCATCTCCACGAATATCGCTCTTATAAAGCACAGAGTGATCAACAATGCACTTACCCAGAAAATAACTTCCGCCTATATTTGACTTGTTGAATCGGAAAAAAAGCGGGTGGTGGCTGGTTACTCCATAAAATGCGTAAAATTCAATAAATTTTTCAACAGGAATAATATCAGCAAAATATTTATCGGCCTTTAAGTTAAACTCTTTAAGGTTAAGATTAACCCTGTTCATAATTCTATTTATAAGTCTCTCTATCTGTTTCATAAAACCTCCGGAAATAAAAATACAAATGTATCAAAAATATTTAAAATATCAGTTTTCGCTCATCAAGCATACATAACCTCAAAGGACACATTCCATCTTTTTCCGTCTTTGTGCCTTCGTGGGCTTTATCATAAATATTTGCAAGCGCTGAATATTCATTGGGGTATATATTTTCCTCACCAATCTTTCCAAGAAGATGAGTGCGCTCCATAACTCTGATAATTTCTTCCTTTACTCCGCTAAAGGAGATCTCATGGTTGGAGCTCCTGACAGTATCTATAAGTATGGCCAGCGCATCCTCACCTGAAGCGTCAAGGTCATTAATTCCGCCGGCTTCAATAATTATATGCTTTAAATCCGGTTTATCTGCAATAACTTCAAGCACCTTGTCCTCAAGGTAGGTGGCATTTGTAAAAATTAAGGGTCCGTCAAAACGTATTATGGAGATATGATCACACTCCTTAAGACCACGCCTTGAAGCACATCGCAGATAATCATCCTCAGCCTTGGAAAGACGCACAACCCTGGGACGCATGCTCTTATACATAAAAACAAGCATGGTTAAAGCCACTCCCACCATTATACCGTAATGAAGATGTGGCGCATAGAAGAGAGTGCAGGCAAAGGTTATAACCGAAATTAAACCGTCAGACCTTTTTGCCTTCCATGCATGTATAAAACCGGTGACATTTACCAGACCTATAACCGCTATCATTATCACAGCCGCAAGCGCTGCCTGTGGAAGATGGTATAAAAGGGGGGTTAAAAAAAGAAGGGTTATAATAACGATCATACTTGTAACCACACTGGATACACCTGATACAGCCCCTGCCTGCAGATTAACCGCTGAACGTGAAAAAGAGCCGGAAACAGGGTAACTTCTGCCTATGGAGCCTAAAATATTGGCAAGTCCCTGGCCAATGAGCTCCTGATTAGGGTCGAGTTTCTGACCGGTTTTTGCCGCCATGGCTTTAGCAATTGCAATTGCTTCCATAAAGCCCAAAAGTGATATAATGACTGCAAAGGGAAAAAGCTGCAGGAAAACACTTATATTAAATTTTGGTATGGTCAGGGAAGGAAGACCCTCGGGGATTTTCCCAACAACGGCTCCGCCTCCTGTCATTTTAATTTTTTCTGTATTTACAGGTTTGTTCCCTAACTTTATCCGCCAGACTTTTCCGTCTGTTTCAATATCGTTTTTCAAATCTGATTTAACAAAAAATGCATACTCTTTATCTGAAGTTTTAACTCTGCAGAAATGGATTTCCCTGAGTTTTTTTCTTAATATGTGGGAATTGTGCTTCTGCTGGTCTATTTCAACTCCTGTGAGGGCTATTTCATGCATTATGTTATACTCTTCGGCTGAAACGCTACTGTGACCGACTGGTTTATCTATTAAATTCAGGCTGTTATTTAATTCTGAACGAGTCGTTCCAAGCTCATTTATGTTCAATACCGCTTTGTTAAAATTTATTATTTCCATTTGAATTTCAGGGCAATTAATATCTTTAATATTAATGGCCATATTATTTTCAAATTTAAATATAATCGAAAGAAGAGTCGTTACAACAACTGCCACAAGAACATTAGGAATTTTAGGATTTAAACGTTTAAGCCCTGACATTATCAATATTGCCAAAACGCCTATAAACAGAGTCGGCCAATGGGTGTAAAGCATGGCTGATTTACACACTCTTAATATTGTCTGATAATGATGAGGGGCCTTGTCAACGTAAACCCCGAATAGTTTTGAAAACTGTGAAGAAGCAATTATAATTGCAGCAGCATTTGTAAAACCGTTAACAACAGGGTGGGACAAAATATTTACCACAAGACCAAGGCGCAATACCCCAAGAAGAAACTGAAACATACCAACTGTAAAAGCCAGCATGATTGCATAGGCAATAAATTCATTACTGCCCGCCGTTGCAAGTGGCTCTAAAGAAGCTGCTGTCATCAGAGACACAACTGCCACAGGACCTGTGGCAAGCTGTCTGCTTGAACCAAAGAGAGCGGCGACCATGGGAGGAAGGAAAGCGGCGTATAACCCGTAATAGGCCGGCAAACCGGCAAGCTGTGCATAGGCCATTGATTGTGGAATAAGAACGAGTGCTACTGTGAGACCGGCAATAAAATCAATTTTAAAAGTGTTGCCTGTGTAATTTTTAAACCAGAGTATAAACGGGAAAAATCTTGATATCATTATATCTCTCCTTAACATACATAGACTGCTATCTTTAATTTGCCCCCTAATAGACAAATTTTCAAGAAAGATTAGCATTAAAAAACACATTACTATAAAAATTTATGTTGAGCAATTATATTAGCTCAAACTTTTTGTCAAGACGAATGAACGATGATCTTTAGTATGTCGTACAGGGAATCTCGCAACTTGACGCCGAAATTGTAAAAAAAACAATGTATGCATAGAAACCAGGCAAAAGCATTGGGGTAAAAACATCTATTGTCTTTGTGAGTATAAATAAGCTACATATTATAAATATGAAAATTATACTTGCATTTATCATTATTATTTTCCTTGCCTTCAGCGGATATCATCTGACTTTCAGGGGATACCGCCTTCCTGTTTTTGCGCATAAATTTTATCTCACAGGCACAGAGTTTCTTTTTCTCGGACTCTTGCTCGGACCTCAATTTTTAAATCTTATGGACCACAAAACCTCTCAGGGTCTTGAAACATTAAGTGCACTTCTGCTTGGCTGGATTGGCCTGCTTTTTGGATTTCAATTTGAGGTTGCCAAGCTTGTAAGATTTCCCTTTGAATTTTTTCTCGCAGCAGTTTTTGAGAGTCTTTTGACTTTTGTATTTGTTTTTCTGGGTATATTTTTAATTCTCTGGCAATTTATATATATCAGCGCTCCCATGAAAATTATTGCATCACTGATTCTGGCAGCAGCAGCAGCATGCACCTCCCAGACAGGACTTGCTCTTCTTGCACCTGCAAAAATTGTCGGGCGCAAGGAAACTTTCATGCTTTTAAGGTATATTTCAAGCATGGACGGCTTAATCGCTTTATTAATATTTTGCCTGATATTCTTTTTTTATCCACCCGGGTTTTCACATTTTTCATGGTCAAATTTTTCATGGCTGGAAAATTTTTTAAGTGTGCTTTTTTTAAACCTGGGAGCTGTTGTCGGCATTATACTTATTTACACCATATTACTTTCCCAACGTCTTAACGAAAATAATCTTACTGCAATTGTCATTGCCATGGCTGTATTATCCAGTGGAATCGCCCTTATCATAAACTTTTCACCTCTTCTCGCCAATTTTTTTTTAGGATTTTGCCTGGTAAATACTTCAAAAAAAAAAGAACGTATTTTCAATATGCTTATCAAAATCGAAAAGCCTGTTTATCTATTGATACTGGTATTTCTCGGAGCAGGATGGAATATAGGTTCCGGCTGGTTTTTTTTGTTTGCTGCAGGTTACTCCATACTCAGATTTTCAGGAAAATTTCTTGGAGGATTTATAATCACACGTCTAAGCCATGGATTTAAAACTCATCCGCGTACACTGGGTTTAGGGCTTATAGATTCAGGCGGACTTCCCCTGGCTATTTTATTTGATTTTCAGATGAGATTCCCCGGAGAAGTCACTTCTCAGATTATCGGCCTCGCTCTGATAGCTGTTATTTATAATGATTTTCTAAGCACTATATCTATTAGATGGCTTTTGAAAAAAATTTAAGGTATGAACATAATTTATCCCCCCAAAAAAAATATAACTAATTATCTTCTCACACTTTGTGTTCTGATATTTTTTGCCTTAGTGATAAAGTTTTTGAAAATTGAAACAAGCTGCCAGGATGCCGGACTGGTTAATTTTTCCCTTGGGTTCATCTTGCTGGTTTCATATATAACGTCTAAAATTCTTAAACTTGCAGGCCTCCCTTTAATCAGCAGTTATATACTAACTGGAATCGCAGCCGGTCCTTATGTGAGCGGGTTTCTTGATTCGAATATGATTGAAAGGCTCAGACTAATTGATGACCTGGCCCTAAATTTTATAGCCCTCACAGCAGGGGGAGCGCTGCATATTAAATTTCTCAGGGCCCGTTTTAAGGCCATTGCTTTAAATATAGCATTAAATACTGTCGTTGTTTTTTTAATGGTATTTTGCTTTGTAATTTTTTCAGGCAGCAGTTTTAATCTTACACGGAATCTTTCTGCCGTTGAATTAACAGCCATTGCCGTGCTTTTAGGCGTGATTGCAATAGCGAGGTCACCATCATCAGCCATTGCCATTATCAGTGAATGTAACGCTTCAGGTCCCTTTACAGAGACTGTGCTGGGAGTTACAGTTGCCATAGACGTACTCATTATAATATTTTTCACCTTTGCAATGACTGTTGCCAAGACTATTATGGCAGGGGGTCAGATAATAGATTATCAGGCTTTTGCTGCATTATCTCTAGAAATGGCTGTTTCCCTTATTATCGGCGCAATTATCGGCAAAGGCATTGCAGTTTATATAGAGCGGGCCGGACACGATCTTGCCTTGTTTCTGCTTGCCATAGCCTTTGGAGTTGCAAAGGCTTCAATCTCGCTGAGCGCTTATATGGAGAACCATTTTGATATATCTCTTCATATAGAGCCCTTGCTGATTTGCATGAGCGCAGGTTTTACGGTTCAAAACTTCAGCAAAGCAGGAAATTTTTTCATGGAAAGCCTTGAACGCTTTGCCATGCCCATATATCTGATCTTTTTTTCTCTTGCCGGAGCATCATTAAACTTTGAAGCTCTTATTATGTGCTGGTCATTTGCCTTATGTTTTGCCATAGTACGAGGAATGGGAATTTTCGGGGGCACATGGCTTGCCGGAACCATCAGCGGATATCCTGCGGCATATAACAGACATGCATGGATGGCATATCTCACACAGGCAGGAGTTGCAATAGGACTTGCACAGCTTGCCCAGAGGCAGTTTCCTGAAATCGGGGTCTATTTAAGCACCATTGTTCTCGCTGTAATCTCTTTAAATCAGATAGTCGGTCCTGTAACATTTAAATTTTTTTTAAACATAGCAGGAGAAGCTAAAAAAAAAACAGGGGGATAAAATGTTAAAAATTATTTTTAAGCTGCTCA
The DNA here is from genome assembly GCA_964482535.1 of uncultured Desulfobacteraceae bacterium. Taxonomy (GTDB): domain Bacteria; phylum Desulfobacterota; class Desulfobacteria; order Desulfobacterales; family BuS5; genus CAYZXU01. The sequence continues at coordinate 13,175 of CAYZXU010000056.1, forward strand.
AGGTTTTAAACTCGGAAACCGACCATAGACAGATCAGCCTTGCTTTTTCTTTTTCCATGATTGCGGGTCTGACACCTTTTTTGAGTCTGCATAATCTTTTTGTTTTACTTCTCGTTTTACTTATCAGGGTAAACATTTCCACATTTATAGCAGGGCTGGTTTTTTTTTCAGGAGTTGCCTATATTATGGATCCTCTGTTTAACAAGCTTGGCCTTTTTATCCTTACTGCAAGCCCGCTGGAAGGATTCTGGACATCTCTTTATAACATCACATTATTTCGCCTTGAAAATTTCAACAATTCCATTGTCATGGGCAGTCTTATCTTCTCTTTATTTTTTTTTATTCCTCTTTTTATAGTAACAAATATTTTAATTTTCAAATATCGTACAACTGTAATGGCATGGATTAAAAAAATTAAAATTGTACAGGCATTAAAGGCCGGCAAACTTTATAACCTTTATAAATCACTAACCGGATTGGAAGGTGCATAATGAAAAAATGGATAAGATGGAAGGGCTTAATATCTTTTTTCTGCTTTGTTTTATTTTTTTCAGTTGTCTGGTTTATTTTTACGCCTCTATTTGTAGAAAAAATTATTGAAAAATACGGAACCCGTATTGTCGGAGCCAAAGTTGAGCTTGATGATGCCGATTTAAATCTTTTACCTCCTGGTGTTAATTTAAAGCACCTTAAGATTACCAACCCTGACAAGCCCATGACAAATGCAGTGGAGATTGCAGATATCGGTTTTTCTATTGACGGGTTCAATCTTCTAAGACGCAAGGTTATCATTAATGAAATGAACCTTGACCGGGTCAGGATCAATACACCGAGAAAAAAATCCGGGGCAGTCAAAAAAAAAGCCGTACCAATTTCAAAAGACTCAACTAAGAGTAAAAAGAAAACCCTGACAATTCCTTCATTTAAAATTCCCGATGTTAATGAGATCATAGAAAAAGAAAATCTTGTTTCCCTTGAAATGATAAAAGATCTTGATAAAGAGATCAAGGTGGAAGAAGTAAAATGGAAGCATCTGTTAAATGAGATCCCTGATAAAAAAAGATTAAATGAATATAAAAAAAGGATTGAAAAAATTAAATCCTCAAAAAAAGGAGGCTTAAGCTCAATACTCGAAGGAGTTAGCGAGGCATCTGAACTCAGGGAAGATATTAAAAAAGATTTAATACAGATACAAGATATGCGCAAAGATGTTAAAACAAGCCTGGCATCTCTTAAAAAACGTATGGACGATATAAAAAAAGCGCCCATGGAGGATGTACGGAGACTAAAAGCCAAATATTCAGTTTCACCAAAAGGCATTGGTAATTTCAGCCGTCTTTTTTTTGGGCCTAAAATCGGAGAATGGACAGAGAAAACTCTTTTCTGGTATGAAAAAGCAGAACCTTTTCTAAAGCGTGGAAAAAAAGATAAAAAAACCGTCAAACCCTTGCGGGGTAAGGGTGTAAATGTTGTATATAAAGAAGATTCCCCTCTTCCTGATTTTTTAATCCGCAATGCAAATGCATCTTTAATGCTCAAGGCCGGTAACATGGCAGGCAAGATAAACAATATCACCACTGCCCAGAATATAATCGGAGTCCCGCTTACATTTATTTTTTCAGGGGACAATTTAAAAGAAATCCAGTCTGTTGAAATAAAAGGGAGCCTTGACCATATTGTTCCGGTTAAATCAAAGGATACTTTGAATGTTCATATTAAAAGGTATCATCTAAATAATATCACCCTGTCTGATCACCAGAACATGCCTGTTGATTTAAAAGAGGGCTTTATGAACCTTAAATTAAACAGCGAGTTAACCGGAGAGACTGTTAAAATAAAGGCTGTTGCAAATTTTGAGTCTGTAATTTTTGCGATGAAAGAAAAAAAGACCGATACTTTTTTTGCACAAACTCTTTACCTGGCATTATCCGATATAAACCGGTTCAGCCTAATGGTTGATGTTGCAGGAACCCTTGACAACTATGAAACAGATATTTCATCAGACCTTGACCAGATCATGAAAAGAGCTATGGAAAATTTAGTAAAAAAAGAGCGCGAAGGTTTAGAAAAAAAATTAAAATCTGCTATTTATGCAAAGCTTAAGAAATCATCCGATGATTTAAACTCAAACTTTGACCGATTATCCTTAATAGAAAATGAACTGACGAGCCGCCTTGACCTTGGAAATGATCTGTCTGGTAGTTTTTTGAAAAAAGATAATTCAAAAAAATTCAAACTGCCTTTTTAAGACCTTTAAAAAATGTCCGGCCGTTCGCCATATAGTTCGTCGCACATGATTTGATACTCTTTTTACCTTTATTAATAATGATG
>CAYZXU010000057.1:0-15143 GCA_964482535.1 uncultured Desulfobacteraceae bacterium
GTGGGCACGGAAGGAATCGAACCTTCCACCTCTTCTTTATCAGAGAAGCGTTCTACCACTGAACTACGTGCCCTCTTGTTTAAGTATAATAAAAAATAAAAATAAAACAAGAGATCTCTTTCTCTTGTTTTATTTTAACTATTTACTTCGCTTCTTAAAGTTATCCCAACCGATTCTAAAACAGGAGTCGACATTTAGAGGTTATCGACCAACACCTTCGGGTTGAAAATAGAGCTCTCCATTTTCAACACCGGTCGCCTTTTACCAATTCAAAAATTGAATTGGTAAATAAAGAAATGGTCTACCGACAGGTTCTCCTACCGGTGCCTTGTTACGACTTCGTCCCTCTCACTGAGTTTGCCTTGGGCCCTGCCAATGCAGGGACTTCGGGCACCCCCAGCTCGCTTGACGTGACGGGCGGTGAGTACAAGCTTCAGGAACATATTCATCGCCACATGGCTGATTGGCGATTACTAGCGATTCCAGCTTCATGAGGTCGGGTTGCAGACCTCAATCCGGACTGAGAGGCCGTTTGATGGGATTACCTCCGCCTTACGGCTTCGCCCATTGTCAGCCCCATTGTATCATGTGTGCAGCCCAGGGCGTCAGAGGGCCATGCTGATTTGGCGTCATCCCCACCTTCCTCCTGATTGTCTCAGGCAGTCTCCTACGACACATGAAACGTAGGACAGGGGTTGCGCATGTTACCCCATTTAAGGGTGCACCTCAAGGCACATGCTGACGACAACCATGCAGCACCTGTTCCAGCGGTCCTTGTGGAGGCTCCGCATTTCTGCAGAGTTTCCGCTGGAATGTCAAGCCCTGGTAAGGTTCCTCGCTTATCGTCGAATTAAGCCACATGATCCACCGCTTGTGTGAAGCCCCGTCTATTCCTTTGAGTTTTAGCCTTGCGGCCGTACTTCCCAGGCGGGACACTTAACGCGTTAGCTTCGCCACTTAAAGGGTCGACACTTCAAATAGCTAGTGTCCATCATTTACAGCGTGGAATACCGGGGTATCTAATCCCGTTCTCTCCCCACGCTTTCGTTCCTCAGCGTCAGGGTCACCCCAGCTGAATGCCTTCGCTTTTGGTGTTCCGGTCGATATCAACGGATTTCACCCCTACACCGACCGTTCCATCAGCCCCTAGTGCCCTCTAGAAAGATAGTATTCTTGGCATTTTCTTGGTTGAGCCAAGATCTTTAACCAAGAACTTATCTTTCCGCCTACGAACGCTTTACGCCCAGTAAATCCGGATAACGCTTGGGGGTCACGTCTTACCGCGGCTGCTGGCACGTGATTAGCACCCCCTTATTCCTCTGGTACTGTCACCCAAAAGGGTTCACCCCAGAGAAAAGCTGTTTACACCCCGAAGGGCTTCCTCCAGCACGCGGTGTCGCTCCATCAGGCTTGCGCCCATTGTGGAATATTCTCGACTGCTGCCTCCCGTAGGAGTAGGGCCCGTGTCGCAGTGCCCTTGTTGGGGAACACACTCTCATGCCCCCTACCCGTCATAGCCTTGGTGAGCCATTACCTCACCAACTAGCTGATAGGCCGCAGACCAATCCCCGAGCGGAAAAGAGATTACTCTTAACCCTTTACCCTGCAAAAAGCAGGGACTATCAGGAATTAGCCCGGGTTTCCCCGGGTTATGCCTGTCTCGAGGGTATGTAATCTACGTGTTACTAACCCGTTCGCCACTCGCCTCGCACTCCGCGCGAGAAAATCCTAAATTCAAAACTCTAAATCCTAAACAATATCAAATTCCAAAATCCAAATATTCAAAGCATTTCTTCCAAGAGTGTTTTGAATTTTGGTTATTTGAATTTTGAATTTGTTTAGAATTTAGAATTTAGTGTTTAGAATTTCCTTGTGCGAAGCGCAAGGCTCGTTCGACTTGCATGCCTTATCCACACCGCTAGCGTTCATCCTGAGCCAGGATCAAACTCTCAAAAGAAATAGACCTGTTTTAAAATCAAGTTGGGACAACTTTAAAAAGCCAAGTTTTTAAGGTACTTTCCCTTATATAATACATATTTAAAATTCATTGTCAACTCAAGCCGACGGTCGGATTCGAACCGACGACCTACTGTTTACAAAACAGTTGCTCTTCCGCTGAGCTACGTCGGCAAGATTTATTTCTTTTTTAGTTTTTCCCAATAATTATCAGAAAAGTTATTTTTGTTTTGCAAAGATTTTTGCCGCAACTTTGATAGCCAAATACTGGTTTTATTATCTGTCTTCAAAGTTAAAATCCTAATTTTTGTAAGAACTTTTTGAAGTAGCAAATAACCAGACACTCTATTAACTCTCTCTTTAAAATCCACTCTTTTTTTAATTTTCTGCCAAATACTTTCTCCTCCAAAAGATTTATTTTCAGGAAGATTTGCAAGAAAAGGAATTTTTCGAATCACAATTGTCGCCATTCCCAAAAAACTCAATACTGCGCTCGCCAAATAGATTTTCATCATAAGTAAAAATTATTTTTCTCTAAAAAGTTAACCTATCTCGTATCTTATAAATCTCTTAATCGTTATATTTTCTCCTAATTTAGCAATATAGTCATTTACTAAATCGCTAATTGTTTTTTTATCTTCTTTAATCCACGGCTGAGACATTAAAACAACTTGCTCTTTAAATTTCTTTAATTTTCCTTCTATGATTTGTTCAATCACTTTTTCCGGCTTCCCTGAATCTTTCAATTGTTGACGATAGATATCCTTTTCCTTTTCTAAGATATTTTCTGGGATATCTTCCTCTTTAGGATAAAGAGGTTTCATTGCCGCAATTTGAAGACAAATCTCGTGGGCTAATTTTTGAAAATCATCCGAACGAGCCACGAAATCAGATTCACATCTTATATCCAATAAAACACCAACTTTTTTATTGGGATGAATATAGGAAGTAATAATTCCTTCTTTTGTTCCTCTTTCTGCTTTTTTATCTGCTACTTCCTGTCCCCACTCTCTTAATAGAGTCTTTGCTTTCTCTATATCGCCACCTGCTTCTTCTAATGCCTTTTTGCAAGCCGCTAGTGAAATTCCTGTTTCTTGGCGAAGTTGTTTAATTTTCTCTATCAATGTCATATTAAAAATTATTAAACTTTATTATTTTTTACTGCTTCTCTAATTTTATCTAATATATATTTAACTGAACTAACAGCATCATCATTGGCTGGAATTATATAATCCGCCATCAAAGGATCTACATTTGTATCAGCAATTCCTATTACTAAAATATTTTTCTTTCGTGCCTCTTCAACTGCTATCTTGTCTTTCTTCATATCTAAAACAAAAACTGCATCTGGCAATCTTTCTAAATTTTCTAAACCTTTATACTTTCTTTCCAAATCGTCTATCTCTTTATCTATCTTCGCTCTTTCCTTTTTAGTATATTTATCTAACTCTCCTTTGTCTCTTTTTTCTTTTAAATCTTTAAAATATTCTATCCTTTTTCTAATTACAGGAAAATTGGTTAAAATACCTCCTATCCATCTTTCGTTCACATAAGGCATATTCCATTCCTCTGCTACTTCTCTAACAATTTCTCTTACCTGAACCTTTGTTCCTACTAAAAGAATAATTTTATTCTCTAAAAAAAATTTTTGAAAAAATTCTAATGTCTTTTCAAACTCACCAATAGTTTTTTCAAGATTAATAATATTTATATCATTCTTAATTCCTGCAATATAAGGTCTCATTTTAGGATGAGTATACGAACACTTATGACCCAAATGCAAACCCGCCTCCATCATCTTTTCAGGATCTAAACCAAATTTACTTTTATCTATTTTGCTTTCTCTAACCATCAACATAAAATTCTCTTTAATTTTATAAGCAGTATAACAAAATCAAAAATAAAATCAATATCTAAAAAAATCAACTTTCCTCATCTAATTTCTCAAGAGATTGTTTTAAAGTTCTCCTTAAATCCTCTATATTGACTTTTTTTCTTTCTTTTATCTTCTCTTTTTCTTTCTCCTTTTCTTCTTCGTTAACGCTTTGCGTTTTCTCAGATGTTTTCTTAGCAATCTGTCCTATTTCTTTTAAAGAAACTGTTTTTATTTCCCTTTTTTTCAAATTCTCATTATCTAAAATCTTCTCTTTTGTTTCTTCCTTTTCTTCTTCTTTTTTTAATTTGCCCTTCTCTATCTTTTTCCGACATGATTTACAATAGACCGGCCTTTTTCCATCTGGCTTGAAAACAACTTTCGTTGGTTTGCCACATAAAGAACAAACAGCATCATATAATACTTCTTCTTCTTTTTGAGAAGGAATCGCCTGATTAATTATAACCCCCAACCATTTTCTTATCGCTTCTTCTATTTTATAACAAGGTGTACCATATCTTTCACGAGAAACTTTTATTATTTTATCTTTGTAAGAAACGGATGGTAATGGAAAAGGAGGCAATGTTATAGCAGAAAAAGGTCTTGTAGTCACCCCATCAATCATTAATTTTAAATAAATATGGTATTTAGGCAAATTAACAAGATCCTGAGCTGTAAATTCTGGCGCAAACTCTTTTTCTAAAAACTCAGCATCTTCTGCTCCTATCCGAAAACTCACTATTGTTCCTACATTTCCAAAAACAGCATCTCTTACTGACTCTTCCATTTGAGCAATATATTGGTGAGCTAAAATCAAAGAAAGTCTATATTTTCTTGCTTCAGATAAAACAGTAACAAATGATTCTGTGGCAAAATTTTGAAACTCATCAACATAAAGAAAAAAATCCTCACGCTCTTCTTCTGGTGTATCTACTCTTGACATTGCTGCTAATTGAATTTTAGTAATCAAAAGAGCGCCTAAAAGTGTTGAGCTATCTTCTCCAATTTTTCCTTTTGATAAATTCATAATTAAAATCTTTTTTTCATCCATAATCTTTCTCATATCAAGAGAAGATTTAACTTGGCCTATAATATTTCTAATTAAAGGAACTGAAATAAACTGCCCTATTTTATTTTGAATTGCGGCTGTTGCTTCTACTTCATACTTTTGGTTATACCTTGCAAACTCATTTACCCAAAAAGATTTCACTACTGGATCAGTGATTTTTTCTATTACTTTATTGCGAAAATCAACATCAGAAAGCATCCGATTAATACCTAATAAAGTTGAACCAGGATATTCAAGAAGGGCTAAAATTGTATTATTTAAAATATATTCCATTCTTGCTGACCAAACATCGGGCCAAATTTTTTTAAACACACCCATCAAACCAGCTGCCACCAAATGCCTATGTTCTAAATCAACCTTTTCCATTACATTAAAAGCAATAGGATAATCTAAATCTGCAGGGTTAATATAAACTACATCATTTATCCTATGAGAAGGAACAAAATCCAACAACTCTTCAGCCGCTTCCCCATGAGGATCAACAAAACCTATTCCTTTACCATTCCTAATATCTTGAATCGCCATATTTCGAATCATAGAGGTTTTGCCCATCCCTGTTTTACCAATCACATAAAAATGTCTCCTTCTATCATCCAATTTAATGCCAAACTTCCTTCGGATATTACGATAATTTGTTTCAGCAAAAAAATTTATATCAGACATAAATAAGTTTCAAAATTTTACTCAATTGGCAATGATGGCGGAGCGCCTCCTTTCTTATGTTCAATCCTTTCAATAAAAGGAGCAGAAGCAGTAAGTTTGCTTGGAAAATGATATATAGTGGCTAATTCTTCTGTATTCAAAACAAACACATCCCGCTTTCCGCTTCCTCCTGCTTTTTCTTTTGGATAAAAAGGGTTTACTCTATTTATATAATGTCTAAACATTCTTCTCTGCCTTAAATAAAGTCTTCTTTCTCTAAGCAGGTTTAAAGGCAAAAACCAACTCTGAGGAATTTTAGTTATCAATGGCTGACCATAAGGAAGCAACATATTTAAATTTTCAGCATTAAATGCTGAAAAAAAAGCAAGAGGTAATCGTATTTTGGGTTTAAAAAATACATCCCTCTTACCTAAATAGATAAATCTCGCACTGCATTTAAATCCTTTTTTTGAAATTTTCCTTTCAATAGCAGAAATAACCTCTTTTTCACCTGGAGTAAGTGTCATTTCCGAAGGAAAAACTTTTTCTTCTGACTCTTCACCTGAAGAACTTGGAGGATTGCCAAAAAAAAGAATATCAATCGCCTCTTTAAGAAAGGATTTATAAGGTGGCTCGCTTTTCTTTCGGCCAACTATTTCATCTCTAATTCTTTCTCCTTCTGTTATCCACGGAAAATCCCCATCTGTAACTGGACAGGCTAAAATTTGTATCCATAATTGTTCCCCTTTACCTATTTTTGTTGAAGCCTCAAGAAGAATTGAAAGAGGATCTATTCTTTTCTCCTCTACCCTTTCATTTTCTGTCTCAAAATCTCTATAAGTTCTAATAGGATAAGGATCTTCTTTTAAAAGACGAAAATCTGCTCCCCAAATATCCCATTTTTTATTTGGTATATCTTGAGGAACTTTCTTTGTATAGTCATCTACAATTGAAATCTCTGCCTCTGGATATTGAGAATAAATAGATGATTCAATAGAATGACGAATATCTTCTGGCGCTCTTAAAAAGAAATGAAGATTACCTTCTATTGAAACCAAATCAAAAGAATAAGATAATAAAACTTTACCCTCAATCCATTTTTCCCACCAAATTCCCGGCGGATCATAAAGAATCTGCCATAAACCATCTATTACTGTCTCCATTGCCCTAATTGGCTTCACAGTATCCTTTGGAATTTTTATTTCAAAAATAACTCTCTTTTTTTGCTTTAAAAAAATCTCTATTCTCCACCATCGCCATAAAGTAGTAAAAGGTCTCCAAAGTATAAAAGGTAAAACTACCCACCACCAAACTTTAACAAATTCCCAAAACAACATTAAATAAGGAGTATTTTTCAGAAGTTCCTCTTTTAATAGATCTAAAGTTTTTGAGAACATAATTTAAAAAAACCATTTAACGCTAACAACAAAAAATCTATCCTTCTTTAATTCTATATTTCCCATCTTCACCTCTCAAGAAATAGTTTTTATCATTAAGATTTAAAAAAATAGTATTCTTTTTTACAAATCTTTGCTCTAAAACTTTTTGAACAATTTCTTCTTTTGACAAAGGTTTCTTTGCCTCCTTTAATATATTTAAAACAATATCTTTCACTACACCTGCTTGATATCCCCATTCTTTTAAAGCGTATAACCCCCTTCCTACCAAAACAAAATTTTCATTTTTAATTAGTTCATTATGTACTGTTGCTGGATGAACAGTTTTAGAAGAAGAAAAAGGTAACTCATTTATTAGGGAAGCAATTTCTCTAAAATGTAGTGGCTTATTTTGTTTCTTTAACACTAAATATGCTTTTTCTTTTACTCCTTTTGGTCTTATTAACGGCCACTCCTTTAAACCATACTCGTTATCTATACCTTGTTCAATTTCTTTTGAAATTTCTAAACATGACTGAAAAATTATTTTATCAAAGGTTTTCCTCGCTTTTTTTCCTTTTTCTGAAATAGAAAAATAATACTTTGGTAAAGATTTCCTTAAATGACAAAATAATTCATCTATCTGAAAAGGAGTATTTTCTTTCTTTAAAAAACTTACAGTTTTCTGAACAACTTCTTTTAATAATTTAACAAGGTCTTTGTGTACAACCCAAAAACTATTAAAATGTTTGTTTTCAGGAAATCTCTGAAGGTTGTAGTCAATAGTTAACAAGAAAAAAATATAAGATTTAATTATCTCTCCCGAAATTTCTTCTTTATTTGTCTTTTTATTAGATAAAGAAAGAATAGTTAACAACTCATTCTCTGATTTAATCCCTCCAAAAGAAAGTAAAGTTTTGTTAAAAAAATCAAAAATTTGATTATCCTTCTCTCTTTCCACTATTTTTTTAATCCGAGCAAGACCCTCATATTCAATTTGTCTCACTCTCTCCCTTGTTAAATTATAACTTTTTCCTATACTTTCTAAAGTTTCTTTCTTGCCTTTATTTTTAATTGTTAAACCAAAACGCCTTTTAATAACATCTGCTGTCCTTGGAGGCAATTGATCAAGATAAGAATAAGCAATTTTAGTAAAATCAAATCTCATAACCTTTATAAAATTTTTATTATTTTATTTGCTTATACTTTTATTTCTTTTCCAATTTTCCCAACTTACCAAAAGAGGACTGGCTATAAAAATAGAAGAATATGTACCAGCGCTAATTCCTATAATTAAAGCCAATGCAAAATACTTCAAGGTTGCCCCTCCAAAAAAGAAAATAGCAAATAAAACAATTAAAGTAGTCAATGATGTATTTATAGAACGAGTTAAGGTTTGATTTAAACTTCTATCAACCACTTCCTCAAATGTCGGATCGGTTCTCTTTAAAAGATTCTCCCTAATTCTATCAAAAACAACAACCGTATCATTAATAGAATAACCAAATATAGTCAAAAGAGCAGTAATGATAGGAATTGTTATCTGAACTCCATAAAATCTACCTAAAACAGAAAAAACACCTAAAGGAATTAAAACATCATGAAATAAAGCAATAATAGCAGCCACTCCATATTGCCAGGATTTAACAGGGTAAGAAACGGTTCTAAAAGCAAAGGCAATATATATCAAAATAGCAACCAAAGCCATTATCATTACAATCCCTGTTTTATGTCTTAATTCTTTACCTATAATAGGTCCAATTGTTTGGAAACCTGTCTTCTCTTTAACAATCTCTGATTGTTTATTAAGAGCATTTATTACCTTCAAATAAGTATCCTCGTCTATATCCTTCATTCGAATAATAACCCCTTTCTCTCCTGTTGACTGAATAACAGGATTTAAATTGAAAGCAGACAACGCTTTTCTTATGTTTTCATGAGAAGGTCTCTGGTTTTTATATTCAATCTCTAATATACTTCCACCAGTAAATTCTATTCCCGGCTTTAAACCAAAAACAATTAAACTAACAATGCTTAACAGAACTAAAGTTCCTGAAAATACAAAATAAATTTTACGATATTTAGAAAAAGGAAACATATATTCTAAATTTTATTTTCATCAAATTAAAAATCAAAATGTTTTATCCCCATAACCATCTTATTTTTTCTAATCTTGTCCCTCTAAAAAATCTCAAAAAGTTTTGGGTAATAAACACTGCTGAAAATATACTAACTAAAATACCAATACTCAAAGTTAAGGCAAATCCTTTAATAAAACTTGTTCCAAACCAAAACAAAATTAAAGCTATAAGCAAGGTGGTAGCATTACCGTCTCTGATAGAAGGCCAAGTTCTTCTAAAACCTTCCTCTAAAGCAATGGCAAAATTCTCTCTTTTTTTCATTTCTTCGCGCATTCTTGCAAAAATCAAAACATTAGCATCTACTGCCATTCCAATTGATAAAATAAATCCTCCAATTCCTGCTAATGTTAAAGTAACTCCCATAATTTTAAAAATAGCCAAGACCAAAACTACATAAATTGTTAACGAAAAAGAAGCTAACAGTCCTGAAAGCCTATAAAAAATAATCATAAAAAGAATAATTGCTAAAAAACCAAAAATACCTGCTTTCAAACTTTTTGACAAAGATATTGAACCCAAACTAGGACCTACTGCTTGTTGAGAAACAAGTTTTATCGGAACAGGTAAAGCGCCTGAATTAAGATTTCTAACTAATTTTTTTGCTTCTTCTATTGTAAAATTACCTGTTATCTGAGCCTTGCCGTTTGGAATTTCCTCTTTAATTACAGGAGTAGAAATAGGCCTTCCGTCAATATAAATGGCTAATATCTTTCCAATATTCTTTTTACTTAACTCTTTTAAAATTTTCGCCCCTTCCTTGTTATATTGAAGAAGAATTAAAGGTTTGCCAGTATTTGGATCAAAACCTAAACTTGCTTTCTCCAAATACTGACCTGTAAGAGAAGTATGTTTAAAATAAGGATCTTCTAAAGCTAAATACCAATCTTTAATTTTTTTAATTTCCTCTGGCTTCTTGCCTTTTATTTCTTCTTGCTTTTTTAAAATTTTTTCTGTTTCCTCTTTTGTTCTTTGTTCTCTAAACTCTAAATAAGGGGTCTGCCCAATCATTTTTATTGCTTGAGCAGGATCTTTAACCCCTGCCAAATCAACAATTAATCGATAATGCCCTCCTGTTTTTTGGACCTGAACTACTGGTTCCTGAACACCTAAATAGTTTACTCTTCTTTCAATAATATCTCTTAATCCTGCCATTGCTGACGCATAATCACTCTTATCAATTTTTGACAAATCCGCTTCATAAATTAAATGAACTCCTCCTTGTAAATCTAATCCCAACCTAAAAGGAATTTGCCAAATATGAGGTAAATTTAAATGAGTTTTGTTATTTATTAAATCTATCCCTTTATTAAAAAAATTAGGAAAACTTATAGCGCAAGCAAAAAAAGAAAGAAATAATACTGCCCCTAAAATTAAATAAACCTTTCTTTTTGACATAAAGAAAATAATTCATTAATCCTTTATTGTTTGTAAAGTATTATAGCACAACTAAAATAATCTGAAAAGATTAAGAAATATTAACCAAACTTTGGCCAACAACACTTTTTATACTTTTTCCCAGATCCGCAAGGACAAGGATCATTTCTCCCTGGTTTCTTTTTATTATTAATTATTTGTTTTCTTTTTTCTCCTTTAATAATTTTATTTTCATTTTTTACAAAAGAAGGCTGGGGTTTTATTTGAAAAAGATTTTCCACAATCATTCTTTCTGCTGTTGTCAACAACTGCTTAAACATCCGATGACCCTCACTTTTATATTCAACTAAAGGATCTTGCTGACCATAAGCCCGCAAACCAACTGAATCTCTTAAATAAGCCATATTTTCAAGGTGTTCTATCCAAAGAGTATCAAGAATTTTTAAAGAAAGGAGTTTTTCTAATTGCCTCATATTTTCTTCTCCAATCTCTTTTTCTTTTTCTAGATATTCCTTTTCAGAAAAACCCTGCCTTTTTATCATTTCTAAAATCATTTCTTTAAGAGTTCCTTTTTGAAATCTCTCTAAAATTTCTTTTCTTTTAGTATAAAATACTTCTCTATGTTTATTCATTACATCATCGTAATCCAACACATGTTTTCGAGCATCAAAATTAAAACCTTCTACTTTCTCTTGGGCAGATTCAATCGCTTTAGAAATAATTCCTGTTTCTATAGGTTCATCATCAGGAATTTTTAAAGTATTCATTAAGGATTTAATTTTTTCTCCGCCAAAAATTCGCATTAAATCATCTTCTAAAGAAACAAAAAACTGAGAAGAACCAGGATCTCCCTGTCTTCCTGCCCTTCCTCTTAATTGATTATCAATTCTCCGCGATTCGTGTCTCTCGGTCCCAATAACATGCAATCCCCCCAATTCAATTACTTTTTTTTGTTCGTTTTTATCAGGAGGATTCCCGCCTAAAATAATATCCACTCCTCTCCCCGCCATATTAGTAGCAATAGTTACTGCTCCCAATCTTCCTGCTTGAGCAATTATTTCTCCTTCTTGTTCATGATGCTTGGCATTAAGAACCTTATGAGGAATTCCTTCTCTTGTTAAAAGTTTGCTTAAATATTCATTTTTTTCAATTGAAACTGTCCCTACTAAAAGCGGCTGCCCTTTACTATGTCTTTTCTTTATTTCTTGAACTATTGCCTTATATTTCCCTTCTAAGGTTTTATAAACTCTATCTGGCAAATCTTTTCTTATCATTGGCTTATTGGTAGGAACAACTATTACTTCTAAACCATAAACTTTATCAAACTCTTCAGCCGAAGTTAAAGCTGTTCCTGTCATTCCGGCTAATTTTTCATACATTCTAAAGTAATTCTGAAAAGTAATTGTCGCGTAGGTAACAGATTCTCGTTGAACATTCAAACCCTCTTTTGCCTCAATTGCCTGATGAATGCCACCTGACCATCTTCTGCCTGGCATCAGCCTGCCAGTAAATTCATCAACTATAATTACCTTACCCTCTTTAACAACATAATCTCTATCTCTTTTAAAAAGTGCCTTTGCTTTTAAAGCCGCTTCTAATTGGTGAGTTGTGGTGATATCATTGTCCGCCCAAGGATCACGGCCCAGCCACTTAACAATTTTCCCTTGGCCTTCCTCAGTAAAAGTAACGGCTTTTAATTTCTCATCAATAATATAATCTTTTTCTTCTTCTAATTTTGCTACCAATTTTGCAAACTGATAATATTTTTCTGTTGATTCCTCAGCCGGCCCAGAAATAATCAACGGCGTCCTTGCCTCATCGATTAAAATAGAATCAACCTCATCTACAATTGCGTAATAATGACCCCTCTGAACTTGATCTTTCAAGTCATAAACTAAATTGTCTCTCAAATAATCAAAACCGAATTCATTGTTTGTCCCGTAAGTAATATCTGCTAAATAAGCTTCTTGACGAGGCACTGGCCGCAGAAAATCTTCTACTACTTTAAAACTTCCCAATTCATCTCTAATCTCATCCTCGCTCTTATCAGCCTTATAATCTGGATCATAAATAAAAGCCTGCTCATGATTCAAACAGCCTACTTTCAATCCTAAAAAATGATATATTTGGCCCATCCAAACCGTATCTCTTCTGGCTAAATAATCATTAACTGTAACCGAATGAACGCCTCTTCCAGTTAAAGCATTAAGATATAAAGGCAAAGTTGCTGTTAAAGTTTTTCCTTCACCTGTTTTCATTTCCGCAATTTTTCCTTGATGAAGCACAATACCTCCTATTAACTGAACATCAAAATGTCTTTGCTTAAGCGTTCTTTTAGCTGCTTCTCTTACAAGAGCAAAAGCCTCTGGCAATAAATCATCTAACGACTCTCCTTTATTTAATCTTTCTTTAAATTCCTTTGTTTTTTCTTTTAAATCTGAATCTGCTAATTTTTCGTAATTCTCTTCCAATGCATTTATTCTTTCAACTAAAGGTTGAAGTTTTTTGAGATACTTTTCATTTGAACTGCCAAAAATTTTAGTTAGAAATGACATACTTTACATACTTTATTTTATTTTAATAATTTCCTCCTCCAAATCTAAACCAAATTTTTCTTTGACTTTTTTCTTAATCATTAAAATAAGTTTTTCAATATCTTTTCCTTGAGCATTTCCTTTATTAATAATAAAATTAGCATGCTTTTCAGAAATTTCTGCTCCTCCGCTTTTAAATCCCTTAAGCCCTAACTTATCAATTAAATAAGCAGTTGGCAAAAACTCTTTTTTCTTGCTTCTAAACTCTTCCAAAACATCTCTTATTTTAGAAGTACTTTTCAAATCTCTAATTAAAAAGTTTTTAAAAATAGAACCAGCTGAAGGATATCTTAAAGGATGATTTTCTATTCTATATTTTAAATTTTTACTTATTTCTCTTTCTATTTTTTCTTTCGAGCCTTTTCTCAATTTTATTTCTAAAGAAAGAATGATAAAATTCCTGTTCCTCTTAAAAATACTATCCCTATAACCAAAGAAACACTCTTTATTTTTTAAAAAAATAATCTCTTCTTTTTCTAAATCAAAACATTTAACAAGAGAAACAATATCCCCTATTGATTTTCCAAAAGCCCCACTATTGCCATAAAGCGCTCCACCAATTGTCCCCGGAATACCTATCGCCCATTCTAAACCGCTTAAATTATGTTCTTTTGAAAAATCTACTAATTTAGATAAAAGCAACCCTGCGCCTGCTTTTACTTTAACTTCTTTCTTTGTGGATGTTTTTGCCAAACTAATATTTTTAAAATTAGGCCTAACTATTATACCTTTATATTCTTTAAACAAAAACAAAACATTGGTTCCTCCTCCTAAAATAAAAAAAGGTATCTTTTCTTTTTTAGCAAAAGTAGTTATTTCTATTAAATCTTTTTCTTTCTTTGCTTCAAAGAAAAATCTCGCTCGGCATTTTACTCTAAAAGAATTATAATTCTCTAAAGAAATATCCTTCTGAATTGTTGGAAATAGAAATTCTAACTTTTTAATCTTTCTCCTATCCATTACTGATTAATTTAAATTTAATAATACTTTAACTATATAATATTTTATTAATAAAATAAACAAATCCAATATCTGCAATTCTTTTTAAATTGCCTTTCTATAAAAACATCAGCAGAATAACTCAATAACCAACCTCTAAATTTTAAGATAGAACTTTCTAAAGACCTAAT
The DNA here is from genome assembly GCA_964482535.1 of uncultured Desulfobacteraceae bacterium. Taxonomy (GTDB): domain Bacteria; phylum Desulfobacterota; class Desulfobacteria; order Desulfobacterales; family BuS5; genus CAYZXU01. The sequence continues at coordinate 14,156 of CAYZXU010000057.1, forward strand.
CTCTGTAAATTTAATAAATTCTTGATCCAACTATTCCTTTTAAAAAATCTACACACTTATAAAAAGTGTGCAGATATAAATAACAAAAAGAGGCGTTTAACGCCTCTTTTTGTTATTCTTCGTCTTCGTCTTCGTCTCCTTCTCCTTCACCTTCTTCTTCTCCCTCTTCTTCCATTTCTTCTTCTCCTCCTTCTTCTTCGTCTTGAAGCTTAAGTTCTTCTAACAACATGTCCGTTGGCTATAATGTCCCCAGGAAACAAATTATTTCCTGTTTAACATTATAGCGTTTTTATTATTATAAAGGTGACGGGAGACCATCTCCGCCATCCTTTTTCTAATAAGAGGATTATATATAAGATATCTTTATTGTCAATACCTCTCAAAAAAATCTTGTCACTTTTTCGTATATTAACCTTCAATTTTTTTAACTCAAAATTTAATCCAAAATTTCAACTAATTACTTAATTTTCAGAATTTTACAAATAATTTCTTTCTCTGGACTAATCTTCACCTTCACTTCATCACCCACTTTTCTCCCTAAAATACCTTTACCTAAAGGAGATTCAAAAGAAATCTTCCCTCCTAAAGGATCTGCTTGACTCGGGCTGACAATTTCAATTTCATTCTTTGCTCCATTTAGTAAAACTTCCACCACTGACCCAATCTCTACTTTGTCACTTTTTTTTCTTTCCACTATTTTTGCTTTACTAATTAATTCTCTTAATCTAAAAATTTCTCCTTGTAAAAAAGCTTGTTGCTCTTTCGCTTCACTATAAGCAGCATTCTCTGACAAATCTCCATAAGAAATAGCTCTCTCTAATAATTCGGCTACTTCTTGAGTTTTTACTGTCTCTAAATATTTTAATTTTTTCTTTAATTTTTCTAACTCTTCTCTTGTTAAAAACTCTGTCATACAAATAATCCCAATTAACAATTTCTCATATTAAAACAATTTTCTCATTAAATTGCAATATACTCTGGTAATATG
>CAYZXU010000058.1:0-14756 GCA_964482535.1 uncultured Desulfobacteraceae bacterium
TGCTCAATTTCGGGTTCCAATTCTTCATCAAAATTAATAAAAATCGAAAGCTGCTCTTTTAATATTTTTGCCGCATAAGCCACAGCATCCTGAGGGAGCAGACTTTCATCTGTCCAGACTTCAAGTGTAAGTTTATCATAGTCTGTTCTCTGACCTAAACGAGCATTTCCCACATTATAATTTACCCGCTTAACAGGCGAAAATACTGCATCAATGGGAATAGTCCCCACCGGCGCCTCTTCATCTTTATTTTCCTCTGACAAAGAATAACCTTTTCCAACTTTAACGGTCATCGACATTTTCAGTTTTGCTTTTTCATCAGATAGTGTAGCAATATGTAAGTCAGGATTTAGAATTTCGCATTTCCCATCATCACTTTTTATATCTCCGGCAGTAACTACCCCTTCTCCTTCAACATCAATATATACAGTTTTTGGCTCAATATCATTTGTCCTTAAACGGACCCCTTTTAAATTTAAAATTATCTCTGATACATCTTCAAGCACATAGGGAACTGTGCTGAATTCATTCATAACATCATCAAATTTAACAGAAACTATAGCGGCACCATATATGGAAGAAAGAATAACTCTCCTTAAAGCATTGCCGATTGTAATACCAAATCCTTTTTCAAGGGGCTCACAGATAAACTTTCCATAGCCTGGGCTACTGGTGTTTGTCTGAAGTTTTTCAGGCTCAATAATTTTCTGCCAGTTAATATAGATGAGTTCATTTGACGACATTATTTATCTCCAAATCCTTTAAAAAAATAGTCAGGTGGTAAAAAAAAGCATATTTCAATGACCATTTGTAAAAAGCATATTTTACTTTGAATAAAGCTCAACAATAAGCTGTTCCTGCATAGGCGTTGTAAGTTCTTCGCGAACAGGAAATGATTTAACTACGCCTTTAAATGCATCTTTTTCCAGCTCAAGCCATTGAGGCACACTTCTTCTAACAACAGCGTCAAGTGAATCAGCGATTGATTGAATTTTTTTACTTTTCTCACGAACCTCAACAACATCGCCAATTGAAATAAAATAAGACGGGATATTCACCTTTTTACCATTAACGAGAAAATGATTATGACGAACAAAATGGCGCGCCTGGGTCCTGGAGTTTGCAAAACCCAAACGATATACTACGTTATCAAGTCTTCGTTCCAGCAAGGTTAAAAGATTAAAACCTGTAATTCCCCTTTGTTTATCAGCTTTTTTAAAAAAAAGACGAAACTGTTTTTCCGACAAACCATAAATACGCTTTACCTTCTGTTTTTCACGAAGCTGAATACCATAGTCGGAAGGTTGTCTTCCCCTCCGCTGGCCGTGTTGTCCTGGAGGATAACCACGTCGATCAAAAGCACATTTATCAGTATAACAGCGATCTCCTTTTAAAAATAATTTTAAATTTTCACGTCGGCATAACCGGCATACAGAACCTGTATATCTTGCCAAGTCTTCCTCCTTAATTCTCTATATATAACAAGCTATTATGTTTTTTTGAATTGCTCGTAAATTGCATGTGTTTTCTGTGGAGTAAATTTTATACCCTGCGTCTCTTTGGCGGTCTGCAACCATTATGGGGTATGGGAGTTACATCCTTTATCATAACGATATTGAAACCCTTTGCCTGCAATGATCTAAGTGCAGATTCTCGTCCGGCTCCAGGACCTTTAACATATACCTCAACACTTCTCATGCCATGATCCATTGCCTTTTTTGCTGCATCCTCAGCTGAAAGCTGAGCAGCAAATGGAGTGCTTTTCCTTGACCCCTTAAAACCCTGGGCTCCTGAACTTGACCAGGCGACAACATTTCCGGCAGGATCAGTGATAGTTATTATTGTATTATTAAAAGTTGACTGAATATGCACAACACCGTTTGGTATATTTTTCTTTTCTTTTTTCTTGCCTTGAATTCTTTTTGCCATTATTTTTTTATCCTGTGCTTACGTTTTATTTGCTACCTACTTGCCAGGAGCGCTCTTCTTCTTTATAGCCGCTCTTTTAGGACCTTTCCGGGTCCGCGCATTAGTGCTTGTCCTCTGACCACGCACAGGCAAAGATCGGCGGTGCCGAAGACCTTTATACGACCCCAGGTCCATCAATCTTTTAATATTCATGGAAACTTCTGTTCGAAGCTCACCTTCAACCTTAAACTCACTGTCAATAATCTTTCTAATACTGTTAATATCCGAATCTGACAAATCATCCGTTTTGGCATCAGATTCAATATCAAGCTTTGACAGTATCTGCTTGGATATGCTTGGGCCTATTCCATAAATATATGTAAGTGCAATCTCAATACGCTTATTTTTAGGCAAATCTACTCCAGAAATTCTTGCCAACTTTCCCTCCTATCCCTGCCTCTGTTTATGTCGTTTGTTTTCGCAGATTACTCTTACCGAGCCATTTCTCCGGATTATTTTACACTTACTGCACATTTTTTTTACTGATGCCCTAACTTTCATCTGCTTTAACTCCAAATTAAAAAAATTAAAAACCCTATTTAGATCTGTATGTTATCCTGCCACGGGAAAGATCATAAGGTGAAAGCTCTACAGTTACTGTGTCTCCAGGCAAAATTTTAATAAAATGCATACGCATTTTACCTGAAATATGAGCAAGCACCTGATGTTTGTTCTCCAACTCAACTTTAAACATTGCGTTGGGAAGCGTTTCGACAACCTTACCCTCTACTTTTACAGCCTCTTCTTTTGGCATAGTCTTTTTCCTGATAAGTATCTTGATTAAATATTTTTTAGTTTAATTTCTGCCCTTCATCCTTGAACCGGTTTTGCTTAAAAATCCTTCATAATGGCGACTTAAAAGATGGGACTCAACTTGTGAAATAGTATCGATTGCAACACCGACAACAATAAGCAAAGCTGTGCCTCCAAAATAAAACGGAACATTAAATTTTACTATCAACATGGATGGCAGTACGCAAACCGCTGAAACATATATGGCACCACCCAGCGTTATGCGTGTCAATACTTTGTCTATATAGTCCGAAGTACGTTTCCCCGGTCTTATACCTGGTATATAGCCGCCCTGTTTTTTCATATTCTCAGCAACATCAGAAGGATTAAATGTAATAGCAGTATAAAAATAGCAGAAAAAGAAAATAAGACCGATATAAAACAATTCATACAGGAGAGAACCCGGTGACATGAGATTAACTGTGGTTTGAATCCATGCAACTGCCACAAAGCTTCCAATTGTTGCAGGAAACATCATTATTGATGATGCAAAAATCGGAGGTATAACACCTGATGTATTAATTTTAAGTGGAAGATGTGTACTCTGACCACCATACATCTTTCTTCCCACCACTCTCTTGGCATATTGAACAGGTATACGTCGCTGACCCTGTTCAACAAATATGATAAATCCCACCACGGCTATCATCATAACAACTAAAATTATTATGAAAAAAACACCCATTTCACCTGTTGACATTAGCTTGAATGTATTAATCATTGCAGTAGGCATACGAACAACAATACCTGCAAAAATAATTAAAGAGATTCCATTGCCAATGCCACGCTCGGTTATCTGTTCTCCAAGCCACATTATAAATGCCGTTCCCGAAGTAAGGGTAATAACCGTCATGAGCCTGAATGCCCACCCTGGATTAATTACAATGGGCGCTCCGCCCGGGGAATGCATGCTCTCCAAACCTATACTAATACCTATCCCCTGTATTATACTTAGTATTACTGTGCCATACCTCGTGTATTGAGTTATTTTTTTTCTTCCCTGCTCTCCTTCTTTTGACAGTCTTTCAAGGTGCGGAATAGTTACGGTCAAAAGCTGAAATATAATGGAAGCGCTGATATATGGCATAATACCAAGAGCAAAAACAGAAAGCCGTTCCAGTGCACCGCCTGAAAACATATTAAACATCCCAAGAAGGCCGTCTTTGGCACGTGCAAAAAAAGAGGCGAGGGCAATGGTATCAATGCCTGGGACAGGAACATGTACGCCTATACGATAGACAATTAGAAGACCCAGTGTATAAAATATTCTTTTTTTTAATTCCGGTATCTTGAAAATATTTCCGAATCCAGCCCCATCCATATTATTCCTCTATTTTCCCACCAGATGCGATAATTTTTTCTCTCGCTGTTTTACTTATCTTATCAACCTTAATTATAAGTGCCTGTTTTATATCACCCTGAGATAAAAGCTTAACTCCGTCTCTCGCTCTTTTAATAAGACCTTTCTCCAAAAGAAGAGACTCTTTGACAACGGTTCCGTCATCAAATCCTTTTAGATCTCTTATATTAATAATTGCATATTTTTTTTTAAATATATTTGTAAAACCACGTTTTGGAAGACGTCTGTGAATCGGCATCTGACCGCCCTCAAATCCGGGCCTGACTCCACCGCCGGAACGGCTGTTATGGCCTTTTGTCCCTCTTCCCGCTGTTTTACCGGTACCTGAACCGACTCCACGTCCAAGTCGTTTCCTTGGTTTTTTGGATCCTTCTGCCGGTGACAGTTCATTAAGTCTCATCAATATTCTCCTCAAATTTCACGAGATGCACAACTTTATTGATCATACCCCGCACCGATGCTGAGTTTTCAAGTTCAACCGTTTTGTTAATTTTTGTCAGTCCCATAGCACGCAATACCCTGCGGTGCTTCTCAGGTCTGCCTATCATGCTCTTTATAAGAGTAACTTTTATATTCCCAGCCATTTATATTTTTCCATTAACTATATTGAGTATAAATATCTTCCTGCTCTATTAGTCCTAAAACTATATTTTTCAAGCAGGTAAACTAACCGCTTCACATAATTTCTTCAACCGTCTTGCCACGTCTCTTGGCAACCTGTTCGGGACTCTGAAGGTCTTTAAGCCCCGCAATTGTCGCTTTAACAACATTATGCGGATTATGAGAGCCTAAACACTTAGTCAAAATATTTTGTATGCCGACAGCTTCAAGAACAGCTCGTACAGCACCGCCTGCAATAAGCCCTGTACCTTCTGCTGCAGGCTTTAATAGAACACTTCCTGCACCAAATTTCCCGATAACTCCATAGGGTATAGTACCACCACTTAAAGACACGCTAAACATAGACTTTTTGGCTTTTTCCATGCCTTTTCGAATTGCATCAGGAACCTGACCTGCTTTACCAAGTCCAAAACCTACAGATCCTTTTCCATCACCTACAACTACTATGGCACTGAAGCTGAACCTGCGCCCGCCCTTTACAACTTTAGCGACCCTGTTAATATGAATTACCTTGTCAATTAGCTGTGTTTCAGCAGCATTATGTTTAAACAAGAATATTCCTCCTTGATATTATATTTAATGTTTCAACGAAATTAAACATTTTGCAAAAATATCATAATATCAACCCTCCATCACGCGCGCCTTGGGAAACTGCTTTAACCCGACCATGATAAAGATATCCATTACGATCAAAAACTACTTTTTTTATGCCTTTTTCAAGAGCTCGTCTCGCTATAATCTTACCGAGATAATTAGCCAGTCCTATCTTTCCCTCAAACGGTGGATGTTCCTTAATATCCTTTTCCAGGCTTGAGACGGCTGCTAAAGTATTGCCTGCAATATCATCAATTACCTGAGCATACATATGCTTTGAACTTCTAAAAACAGAAAGTCTTGGACAATCCGGTGTTCCTGATATTTTTTTTCTTATTCTTTGTTTTCTCTTTAAACGCGCCTGCTTTTTTTTACATAAAGAAGCCATTTTTTTAACATCCTTTTCAGGTTGCATCGAACAACAATAAACTATCCTGTTACTCCCGCCTTCCCCGCTTTCCTCTGTATATGCTCTTCCGCATATTTTATGCCTTTACCTTTATAGGGCTCCGGCGGTCTTAGTCTTCTAATCGATGCCGCAGCCTGCCCTAAAAGCTCATTATCAATTCCGAAAAGTTTAATATTATTTTTATCAACAATTGCTGTAATACCTTCAGAAAGCACAAAATCAATCGGATGTGAATAACCAAGGTTAAATACAATAATATTGCCTTTTACTGCTGCCCGATACCCTATTCCGTTTATTATCAAATCACGTTCAAAGCCTCTGCTCACCCCTGTTATCATATTGGCTACGAGGCTGCGCGTCAGACCCTGTAAAGCTGCAGCATTTTTGTTTTTAACCACTATTTCAACAACAATGCTTTCTTTGTCTATATTAAGATTTATTACGGAATTGATGTTCCTCGTAAGAGTACCTTTTGCACCCTTTACCGTAACAATATTATCTTTAAAGTTTACACTTGTTTTATCAGGGATAGGAATCGGTTGTTTACCTACTCGAGACATGGATTTCCCCTTACAATTAATTCATTAATTATTTTACCATACATTGCAAAGAATTTCTCCGCCCAGATTCTTTGCACTGGCAGTTTTGTCAGTCATTACACCATTTGATGTGGATAAAATAGCTATTCCCAAACCATTTAACACCGGTTTAATATCCTTACTCTTGACATAAAAACGTCTGCTGGGTTTGCTTATACGCACAAGGCCATAAATCACAGGTTTATTTCCCTTGTCATACTTCAAATACAAACGAAGTGTGCCCTGTTTGTCATCCTTAATAAACTTATGATTTTTTATATAACCTTCATCTTTTAATACATTGGCCAACTCGGCTTTCAACTTCGACCCTGGTATATCCACACTGACAAATTTTGCTTTTGCAGCATTTCTTATACGGGTCAACATATCCGCAATTGGATCACTCATTGCCGCCATTATCATCTCCGTTAAACAATTGATAAGACTTAATAATATTTCAAAAACAGATTACCAGCTGGATTTAGTTACGCCGGGAAGCTTGCCCTGTGATGCAAGGCTACGAAAACAGATACGACAAATACCAAATTTTCTAATAAAACCCCTTGGTCTACCACATATTGGGCACCTGTTATAAGCCCTTACTTTAAATTTTGGTTCTTTTAGGGCTTTCACCTTAAGAGCTTTTTTTGCCAAATCATCCTCCTTGAATGCTTCTTAATAAGGCTGCAATTAATTATCTTCTATCTAAAAAGCAGCTCTTTTTGACGATTATCTTTCTTTAATTCTTAAAAGGCATACCAAGTAATTTCAAGAGCTCTTTTCCCTCTTGATCTGCCCTGGCAGTGGTAACAATTGTAATATTAAGCCCTTTAATTTTATCTATTTTATCAAATTCAATTTCAGGGAAAATAATATGCTCTTTTATACCCAGTGAATAATTGCCATTCCCATCAAAAGCTTTACCTGAAATCCCCCTAAAATCACGAACCCTGGCCAAGGCGATATTAATGAGCTTATCACAAAAATCAAACATTCTCATTCGCCTGAGTGTAACCATGCAGCCTATGGGCATACCTTCACGTAATTTAAAAGCTGCAATTGATTTTTTTGCTTTAGTAATAACAGGTTTTTGACCCGAAATAATCTTTAGCTCTTCAAACGCAGAATCTATTATCTTGTTATTATGAACAGCCTCACCTAAACCCATATTCAAAACTATTTTTTCCAGTCTGGGTACTTGTAATACATTCGTGTACTTAAATTTTTCCAAAAGCTTAGGCACAACCTGTTCTTTATAATAACCCTTTAATTTAGACATAACTCCTCCAGCATCCAAAACTAGGAATCTATAATTTCACCGCATTTCCTGCATATGCGAACTTTTTTCTCGTTTTCCAGCCGTTTCATCTGTACTCTAACAGGCATTAAACATTTATTGCACATTAACATTACGTTAGACCTGTGTATCGGAGCCTCTTTATCAAGTATTCCGCCCTGTCTATTTGATGCATTAGGTTTTGTATGCCGCTTTACCATATTAATACTCTCTATAATAATACGGTTGTTTTTTTTTATCACCTTAAGGACTTTACCTATTTTACCCTTATCCTTACCAGTAATAACCTTTACTTTATCATCAATTTTAATCTGAAATTTATTTTCCATTACAACTGGTTCTCCACAAACAACCTGATAACTATCTTAATAATAAACTTGTTATTATAAAACTTCCGGGGCAAGGGATATAATCTTTACAAACTTCTTTGCTCTTAATTCCCTGGCCACAGGACCAAAAATACGAGTTCCCACAGGCTCTTTGTTATCATTAACCAACACCGCTGAATTATCATCAAAACGGATTAAAGATCCATCGGGTCTGTTAATCTCTTTTTTAGTTCGAACAATAACTGCCTTCATTACATCACCCTTCTTCACCTTGGAATTAGGGATGGCCTCTTTCACAGAAACAACTATAATATCACCAATACTTGCATATCTTCTCCTTGATCCTCCAAGAACTTTTATGCAGTATAATGATTTAGCCCCTGAATTATCTGCCACAGTCAACCTTGTCTCTGCCTGAATCATATTATATAGTTCCTTATCTATACGGCCTTTTCTAATATCTTGTTTACACGCCATCTCTTATTGCGACTAAGGGGTCTTGATTCTGTAATTATGACTTTATCTCCAATATGGCATGCATTATTCTCGTCATGGGCGGCAAACTTGCTTCTTCGTTTTATATATTTATGATACATTTTATGTTTAATTAATCTCTCGACCATAACAATAACGGTTTTATCCATTTTGTCACTGAAAACCATGCCAGTCATTTGTCTTTTATTTTGTCGTTTCTTCATGATATTATTTATAAAATTTCCCTGTCTTATTCAAGGTTTCTATTTTCTTTTATTATGGTCTGTACCCTGGCTATATCACGTCTGGTCAGGGACAATATTGCCGAATTTTCCAACTGCCCTGTTTCATGCTGAAAACGCAGATTAAAAAGTCCCTCTTTAAGATCAGTCAACTTTTTTGAGACTTCATCTCCGCTTAATTCTCTGATTTCCTTTGCCTTCATCACATAATACTCCTTTTAACAAACCTTGTTTTTACAGAAAGCTTGTGGGAGGCAAGCCTGAAGGCTTCTCTTGCCAATTTTTCAGGAACTCCAATCATTTCATAAAGAATTCTACCTGGACGAACTACTGCAACCCATCCCTCTGGAGCGCCCTTGCCTTTTCCCATTCTTACTTCAGCAGGCTTTTTTGTAAAAGGTTTATCGGGAAATATTCTTATCCACATTTTACCGCCTCTTTTAACATGGCGATTCATTGCGACACGCGCAGCCTCAATCTCCTTAGAAGAAAGTGAACCACACTCAATCGCCTGCATTCCGAATTCTCCAAAATTAACGGTGCTTCCACGATAGGCAAGACCTTTCATTCTGCCCTTCTGCTGCTTGCGATGTTTTACCTTTTTAGGACTAAGCATACCTTTTTTTCTCCTGATGCAATTTTAAAAAAACCTTTACTATCTGCATATAGTACTTATTGCTGTTTAATCTTTTTTAAAATTTCACCTTTAAAAATAAAAACTTTAATACCAATAATTCCATACGTTGTATGTGCATCAACAAAACCGTAGTCTATATCTGCCCTTAGTGTATGCAGGGGAACTCTTCCCTCTTTATATATTTCAGTACGGGACATTTCAGCGCCGCCCAAACGTCCGGAACAAATAATTTTTATACCCTGAGCGCCAAACCTCATTGTAGACTGTATACTTCTCTTCATTGCACGCCTGAAAGCGATCCTTCTTTCTAACTGCAATGCAATATTTTGTGCAACAAGTTGAGCGTCAAGTTCGGGTTTACGCACTTCCTGAATATCGAGATAAACTTCATGGGAAAGCAGTTTTTCCAGTTCTTTTTTTAAAATTGTTATTTCAGCCCCTTTTTTACCTATAATAATACCCGGTCTGGAGGTATATATCTGAAGCCTGACTCGCTTTGCAGATCTTTCTATGGCAACCCTGGAAAACCCTGCATGATTAAGTCTTTTTTTTAAGAATACTCTTATCTTATGATCCTCAAGAATATAACCAGCATAGTCTTTATCAGCATACCATCTGGACTCCCAGGTTTTAACGATCCCTAATCTTAATCCAATAGGATTTACTTTTTGGCCCAAACTTCCTCCTTTTTTTTCAAAAAAATTCTACTATGCTTTTTCTGCTAAAACTACCGTTATATGTGAAGTTCTTTTTAAAATTTTGGAGCCCCTGCCCCTAGCCCTGGCCCTGAAACGCTTTAATGTGGGTCCCTGGTCTGCCATAACATTGTTCACAACCAGCGAATCAACATCTATCCCATAATTATGTTCAGCATTTGCAACAGCACTCTGTATAATTTTGCTTAAAATACCTGCACTCTTTTGCGGCATAAATTTCAACATGTTTAATGCTGATTCAGCTGACTTACCCCTTACTGCATGTATGATTCTTTGAACCTTCTGGGCAGAAATGCGAACATGTTTTAATACGGCTCTAACCTCCATTACAATTTTCCCTTATATAGATATGTTTTTTTGTCAGGTTTATTATTATTTTAGTCTGGTTTTCTTGCCACCTGCGTGACCATAAAATGTTCTTGTAGGGGAAAATTCACCCAGCTTATGGCCGACCATATCTTCAGTTATAAATATCGGGATAAATTTTCTCCCATTATGAACTGCAAACGTCAAGGCTACCATCTCAGGAATAATCGTTGAACGTCTCGACCATGTTTTAATAACCTTATTACTGCCGGCATTTTTTGCGCTCTCTACTTTCTTAAACAACTTAGGGTCAATATAAGGACCTTTTTTTAACGACCTTGGCATTTCTTCTCCTGGCTAATCAAATCATCTAATATATAAAAAAAGATAAACTTAAGGTTTGCTATCTTCTCTTCTTTGAACGCTTCGTTACAATATATCGATCTGTTTTTTTGTTTTTCCTTGTTTTATAACCCTTGGTCGGCATTCCCCATGGAGAACAGGGATGTCTTCCGCCTGAAGACCTTCCTTCGCCACCTCCCATTGGATGATCAACCGGATTCATTGCAACTCCTCTAACCTTGGGACGTCTTCCGAGCCAGCGTTTACGGCCTGCCTTGCCTAAAGAAATATTTTCATGCATTAAATTGCCTATCTGGCCTATGGTTGCAGAACAATTAATAAGAACCATACGGACCTCGCCTGAGGGAAGTTTTATCATGGCATATTTATCTTCCTTTGCCATTAGTTGTGCATAGTTCCCTGCACTCCTTACAATCTGCCCACCTCTTCCGACTCTCAGTTCAATATTATGTATATGCGTCCCCAATGGTATGTTCTTTAATGGGAGTGTGTTGCCCGGTTTTATATCAGCTTCAGGCCCTGATAAAACCATATCGCCTACTGAAAGTTGAAGTGGAGAAAGGATATACCTTTTTTCGCCATCAACATAATGCAAAAGCGCTATTCTCGCACTGCGATTCGGATCATACTCTATTGAAGCAACCTTTGCAGGAACTCCGGTTTTATCACGCTTAAAATCAATTATTCTGTAATAACGTTTTTGCCCACCACCACGATGTCTGCATGTTATACGACCGTTTGAATTACGCCCCCCTTTTTTCTTAATGGCTTTAAGAAGGCTTTTTTCAGGGGTTGACGTTGTAATCTCCTCAAAGGTTGAATATGTCTGGAATCTTCTTCCAGGAGATGTGGGTTTTACTTTTTTTACAGCCATGTTGTACTCCATAGTTTTCTTTTAAGCGCTATATAATGAAAAAGACTAAACCCCTTCAAAAAATTCAACGCGATCACCGGGAATTAATGTTATAATTGCTTTTTTCCAGTCACGCCGTTTCCCGACAACTTTTCCACGTCTTTTTTTCTTGCCCTTAACCTGCATTGTACGAACAGCAAGCACATTAACGCTGAAAATTTTTTCTACGGCTTTTTTTATTTCAATTCTGTTCGCACGGCGATCAACCTCAAATGTTATCTGATTGGAAATCTCTTTTTGAATACTCGTCTTCTCGGTAACAAGGGGTTTTTTTATAATATCATATTGCATCATGTGGTGAGCCTCCCTTCAATTGCCTTAACAGCTGGCTCCATGATAATGATATTCTTATATTTAAGGATATCGTAAACATTAAGCCCTTCATATCTTATTACTTTAACACCAGGAATATTTTTTGCCGACAATTCAAGGGTTTCATCTTTTTTATCAATAACAATCAATGTATTCTTTACCTGTACTCTATCAAGAATTTTTGCCAGTTCCCTGGTTTTAATTTTATCAAGCCCGAACTGATCTAAAAGTATTATTTCATTTTCTTTAAGTTTGCTTGACAAAGCCATCTTAAGAGCAAGTTTTCTAATTTTTTTCGGGACATTATATGAATATGACCTCATATCCGGACCAAAGACCGAGCCCCCTCCCCTGAGTAAAGGGGATTTTATATTCCCGCGACGTGCATTGCCGGTTCCTTTTTGACGAAATAATTTTCTAGTACTTCCGACTATATCACTTCTATGTTTGACAGATGCTGTCCCCGAACGTTTTTTAGCGAGTTGCATTGTTACGACTTCATGCATTACGCTTGACTTTATGGGAACACAAAATATTTCATCCAAAAGATCTATCTGTGAAACTTTTTCAGCTTTATTATTTAAAACATCTAAAACAGTCATATGCTTACCTGTTACCCAGCGTTTAATCTGATTACTTTGAAAAATACCAATCTTCGTCCAAGTTAAAGAATCAAACCCAAATTTTAACAGTAACTCCCAAAATAATTTTATGCAGATTTAAGTTTATTTATTTCAACTATTCCTGAATTATGACCAGGCAAAGCGCCTTTTATCATGATAAGATTCTCTTCCGGCAATAGCTCGACAATCTCTAAATTCTTGATTGTTTTTCTTGAATTACCATATTGCCCAGGCATCTTCTTTCCTTTTATTACCTTTGCTGGCCATGCACTGCATCCTATTGAACCAGGGATCCTGTGACTCCTGCTCCCATGGGTTTTTCCTCCCCCATGAAACCCGTGTCTCTTTATAACGCCAGAGAAGCCTCTGCCCTTAATGGTTCCGCTCACATCAACCAGTTCACCGGTTTTAAACAGATCCAGAGAAATAATCTGACCGAGTTTATAATCCTCAACATTATCAACGAAAAACTCTGTGATAAATGCAAAACATTGAGACCCGCTCTTTTTCATATGACCCTTTTCAGGTTTGTTGACCAAAGACTCTCTTTTCTCCAAAAATCCAAGCTGAAGAGCATTATAGCCATCGGTTTTAACAGACTTTATCTGGGTCACAACACAAGGTCCCGCCTCAACCACAGTAACTGGTATATATTTCCCTTCCTCAGAAAAGATTCCGGTCATGCCCAGTTTTTTTCCCATCAATCCTCTACACATATCGTCAAATAATCCTAAGGTCTATAGTTTTATCTCAACATCCACACCTGGTGACAAATCAAGCTTCATTAAAGCGTCCACAGTTTGCTGAGTCGGGTCAACAATATCCAAAATGCGTTTATGCGTCCTCATTTCAAACTGTTCCCTTGATTTTTTGTCAACATGCGGGGATCTTAGAACACAATATTTATTAATCCTTGTTGGAAGCGGTATCGGTCCAACAACTTTTGCTCCTGTCTTATTAGCCGTATCAACGATATCAGAAGCTGACTGATCAAGAAGACTGTGATCATATGCCTTTAGTTTAATTTTAATCTTTGTGCCCATAATAATTTCTTTATCTCTCTATTCAATTATTTCACTTACAACACCGGCGCCGACTGTCCTGCCGCCTTCCCTGATGGCAAACCTGACCTCTTTCTCCATGGCTATGGGCGTTATCAATTCAGCTGAAATCGTTATATTATCGCCAGGCATTATCATCTCTACTCCCTCGGGAAGATTCAATATGCCTGTAACGTCAGTTGTCCTGAAATAAAACTGTGGCCTGTATCCATTAAAAAAAGGCGTATGACGTCCACCCTCTTCCTTGCTTAATATATATACCTCAGCCTTGAACTTCGTGTGGGGAGTGATTGAACCAGGCACTGCTACAACCTGACCACGCTCCACCTCGTCCCTCTTTGTGCCTCTTATTAAAACACCGATGTTATCCCCTGCCTGACCTTCATCAAGCAGTTTGCGAAACATCTCAACTCCTGTGCAAACTGTCTTTAATGTGGGACGTATACCTACTATCTCAACAGTATCACCAACATGTATAACACCTCTTTCAACCCTGCCCGTTACAACCGTACCCCTGCCTGATATACTGAAAACATCCTCTACCGGCATCAAAAACGGCTTGTCAATCTCTCTCTCGGGCTCCTCTATAAAAGAATCTATTGCTTCCATTAACTCAAATATACATTTGGCCTCTTCACTGTCAGGATCATCACTCTCAAGAGCCTTTAACGCACTACCTCGTATAATGGGAGTATCATCACCTGGAAAATCATACTTGTCCAGCAACTCTCGAAGCTCCAACTCAACCAGCTCTATCAATTCCTCATCATCAACCATGTCGCATTTGTTTAAAAACACTACTATGCTGGGAACTCCTACCTGCCTTGCCAGCAAAATATGCTCCCGTGTCTGGGGCATGGGACCGTCATCAGCTCCAACCACCAGTATCGCACCGTCCATCTGGGCGGCTCCGGTTATCATATTCTTTATATAATCAGCATGCCCAGGACAATCAACATGAGCATAATGCCTGTTCTCTGTCTCATACTCCACATGCGCTGTGGCTATGGTTATCCCTCGCTCCCTTTCCTCAGGTGCCTTGTCTATCTGATCAAAAGGAACAAAATCCGCAAGCCCTCTTAATCCACTATGCTTTGTAATAGCCGCAGTAAGGGTCGTCTTGCCATGATCTATATGACCTATCGTACCCACATTCACATG
>CAYZXU010000059.1:0-14712 GCA_964482535.1 uncultured Desulfobacteraceae bacterium
CCTTAATCCTCCCCCTCCAGAGGAGGGGGAGGAGAGGGGAGAGAGAGGAGGGAGAGGAAAAGGGAGAGGAAAAGGGAGGGGGAATTGTTAGTAATTACAGTTAAAATTTAAAATATGTCTTGGTTATTGATAGCAATTATTTCTTATTTTATTTTAGCGGTTGTTTATATAGCAGATAAATATCTGCTTAAAAATGGTATACCTGATCCTAAAGTTTTTGCTTTTTATGTTGGAATTTTAGGTATTGTAGTTATTTTTTTGGCTCCTTTTATTCATTTTTATTTTCCAGATTTTAAACAAATTATTTTTAGTTTTTTAGCCGGTTTTTTTTCTGTTTATGGTCTTTTTTGGTTTTATAAAGGTTTAAAATTATTTGAAACTTCGCGGATAGTTACAGCAGTAGGAGGATTGTCTCCTTTGTTAACTTTTGTTTTGGTTTTTCTTTTTTCTTTTGGGAAAGAAAAATTATCTTTATCAGATACTTTTTCTTTTTTTCTTTTGGTAATAGGTAGTATTTTAATAACTTCTGAAGAAAACCCAATTTTTGAAATAAAGAATAAAATTAAAAAAGATCAAACAGATATTTTAAAAATTTCTTTGATTACTGCTTTATTATTTTCTTTGTCTTTTATTTTCAGTAAATATGTTTTTTCAACCCAACCTTTTTGGAATGGTTTTATTTGGATTAGAATAGGCGCTTTTATTTCTGCTTTTACTTTTCTTTTATTTTTTCCAGAGACAAGAAAAAGGATTTTGATAGATATTAAAAATAGGAAAGAATTCCAAAAAGAGAAGAGAGAAAAAGTAAGTAGTGCTATCATTTTCTTCCTTTCTCAAGCCGCTGGCGGATTGGGCGCTCTTCTTCAAAATTGGGCAATTGCTCTTGCTCCTCTTGCTTATATTTCTATTATCACTGCCCTTCAAGGATTGCAATATGTTTTCTTATTTATTTTTACAATTATTCTTTCTTTGAAATTTCCAACGATTTTAAAGGAAAAAATTTCTAAAAAAATAATTTTTCAAAAAGCCGTAGCTATAATAGTAATATCTTTAGGTTTGGCTATTTTAGTTTTAAAATAATATAATAAAAAAATAAATTGATAAAAAATGGGTAGATTTCAAAAAATTGGAAAAATTTTAAAAGATATTATGTTTTTATTTTTTCTTTTTGTAATAGTTTTTGTAATTGTTTTTTTCTCTTGGATTTTTTTTCCTGGCTCAAAAAAACAAAATAAAAGCATCGTTTGGGGAGTAAATTTTTCACAACGCCAAGCCGAAAGTTTAGGGTTAGACTGGCAAAAAGTTTATTTAGCTTTATTAAATGATTTAAAGTTTAAACATTTAAAAATTTCAGTTGATTGGGATTTAATAGAAAAAAGAAAAGGCGAGTATGATTTTAATGATTTAGATTGGCAGGTTAAGAAAGCCGCTGAAAATAAGGCAGATATTATTTTAGCAATCGGATTAAAAACTCCCCGTTGGCCAGAATGTCATCAACCTGTTTGGTTGAAAAATAAGAAGTATTTAGATGAAGAAGGAGAAAGAGATTTATTGGAATACATGAAAAAAGTTGTTGAAAGATATAAAGATTCAAAAGCAGTTATAGGATGGCAAGTAGAAAATGAACCGTTTTTTCATTTTGGAAAATGTCCTAAAACAAAGAAAAATTTATTGGAAAGAGAAGTTCAATTAGTAAAATCTCTTGATCCTGAAAAGCCAATTATAATTACAGATAGCGGAGAATTTTCTTTTTGGTTTAGGGCAGCAGCAATTGGGGATTTAGTAGGAATAACAATGTATAAAAAAATTTGGTTTAAGGAATTAAATTCTTATATTACTTATTTCTTTCCTCCTTTGTTTTATTATAAAAGGGCGTTTTTAGTTAAAAAGATATTTGGGAAAAAAGTTATTTGCACTGAACTTCAAGCCGAACCTTGGGGACCTCGTCTTTTGAGTGATAATTTGCCGCTTAGCGAACAAGAAAAAACAATGAATTTAAGTTATTTGGAGAGGAATATTGATTTTGCTAAAAGGACAGGTTTAGATACATTTTATTTTTGGGGAAGCGAATGGTGGTATTGGCTTAAAACAAAACAAAATAAGCCTGAAATATGGCAGAAAATTAAAGAAACAATTTCGGGATAGATTTATAAGGTAATTTAACTTTCTTAAAAAGAATTTTTCTTACTCAAACAATAAAAAAACGGCGGAGGTCGGACCTCCGCCGGATTACTCTTTATTTTTTTCTTTTTTATAGTATAATATAGAGCAATCTAATAGGATATGAATAATATGATGAAAAATAAAGAAGAATTACTTCGTCTCACGAATAAAATTTATAGATTTACTATTCTTTTTCCTAAAAAAGAACCATTGCGCTATAGATTAAGGGAAGTAGCAGATGATTTTTTGGAAGGATTTACGAAATGGAATGTTTTCTCAAACTCTAATCCAATAAATTTTAATTCTTTAAAAGGGTTGAAAGAAGAGATAATTTTTGATTTAGAAAAAAGTTATGATGTTTTAAAAAACTATTTTGAAATAGTTAAGTGGCAAAATTGGGTTAGTTATTTTGATATTTTAAAATTAGAAGAAAAGTATGATTTGTTATGGCAGAAAATTAAAGGAGAAATAGAAGAAAAGATTAAACAAGCGGAAGAGAAAAGTGAAATTTTAGAAGAAAGAAATTGTGATGTCTTAAGTGGTGATAAAGATGACGATATTAAGGATAGGTCAGGAAGTTTAAAATTAAGCGAATCAAATAGAAATTTAATTTTAATCAATAAAAAAAGTGAATTTTCTCAAATTAATCAAGTTATTGTTAATAAGCGATTAAATGAAAGACAGAGTAAAATTTTGGAAGCTTTAAAAACAAAAGAAACTTTACAAGTTTGGGAAGTTAAGAAAATGTTTCCTGATATTTCTAAAAGAACTTTAAGAAGGGATTTTGAAAAACTTCTTAAAATGGGATATGTTCAAAGAGAAGGAGAGAGGAGTAATACTTTTTATAAATTAAAAAAATAATATAAAAATAATATAAAAAAGAAAAAATTTATTTAGATAGGACATATTTTTTTAAATATGTCCTATCTAAATTTAATCGAGTTTATCCTAGGACAAAATTGAAAATGAATAGAAAACAAAAGATTTTTACTGAGATTTATAATAAATATATAGACAAAATATATAGATTTATTTTTTTAAGAGTGAATTCTGAAGAAAAAGCTCAAGATTTATGTTCTGAGACTTTTTTAAAAGCTTGGAAAACTTTTAATAATAAAGAAAAAAAAGTTGATAACTACCAATCCTTTTTATATCAAATTGCTCGGAATTTAATCATTGATTTTTATAGGAAAAAAAGTAGGACACAGATTGTTCCTATAGAAGAATTAAATATTTCTGATCCTGCGCAAGATTTAGAGAATAAAACTCTTATTAATTCAGATATAAAAGAAGTACAAACAATTTTAACAACTCTTAAGCAAGATTACCAAGATATTATTATTTGGTATTACATTGAAGAGTTGTCTATCTCAGAAATTGCCCAAATTTTAAATAAATCAGAAGGAGCAACAAGGGTGATGCTTCATCGCGCTTTAAATGCTTTAAGAGATAAAATTCAAGAGTCTTAGAATTTTTCTTTTCCTCTTTCTCTCAAGAAGAAAAAATATATTTCTCATACTCTTCCTTCTTATTCTAATTCCTATCCTCCTTTTTTAGGAAAGAAAAAACCTTGCGCAAAGCGTAAAACTAAAGCGTAAAACTTAAAGCTATTTTCATTTAAATTCTAAATTCAAAATTCAAAATACCCTCCCCCTCCTTAATCCTCCCCCTCCAAAGGAGGGGGAGGAGAGAGTAAAGAGAAGAGGGAGAGGTGAGAGTAAAGAGAAGAGGAGGAGGAGAGGAAAGAGGAGGAGAGGAAAGAGGAGGAGAGGAAAGAGGAGGAGGAGAAATAAAGAAGGGAGAGAGGATAGGGATGGGCGCTGTAATAAATCTTGTTTTATTTCGTCTTTTTTATAAGAAGGGTAAATTTAGAGATATGCAAGAAAAAGAATTTATTGAAAAATTAAAGAGAATGAAGGAAATTAAAGCCGACTCTAAGTGGGCGGTTTTGACATTGGAGAAAATAGTTCAGGCAAATATTCAAAAGAAGAATACCTTTGTTATATTATCGCAATTTAAATCAATATTTGATGGTATAGTGAACAGCGTAAGAATAAGAAAGAGGATAGTTAATTATAAGTTGGCTTTTGCTTCAGTATTATCTTTGTTTCTATTATTTGGAGTAGGAAGAGTGGTTCAAGATTCATTACCCGGAGATTTACTTTTTCCTTTGAAGAAAGCAATGGAAGATAGCCAGTCAATTTTGAAAGGAGATGAAGCAGAAGTTGCTCTTCAGATGGCTCAGGATAGATTAGATGATTTGATAAAAATTGCGCAAGAAAATTCAACAAAAAATTTAGGACCGGCAATTGATGAATATCAAAAAAGTGTTTCTAAAGTGGCTAATAATTTAATTCGGGAAAAGAATAAAGAAAAAATAAAAAAGATTGTTTCTAAAACCACTGAATTAGAGAAAAAAGAAGAGAAGGTGAAATCATATGGAGTTGTAGTAAATGAGAATAAGGATTTGGAAAAAGCGTACATTCAAAAATTATTGGATACTTTAAATCCTTTAATTGAAGACTTGAAGAAAAGAGATTTAACTGAAAAAGAAACAGAAATTTTAAAGGAAGCAGAAAAAGATATAAAGCAGAAGAAATATGATCAAGCTTTGTTGAAATTACTATCCATTAACAAGAAGTGAATAGTTGACAGTGAAAAAAAGTTGGTTAAAATAATTTTTAAATTTGATAATTGAATAACCGTTCCCAAATAGGGTGGTCGACAACGGTTAAATAAATATAAATTAAAAAAGTTTAAAATTATAAAAAAAGAGAAAAGTTATGAAAAAGATAATTGCGATTGCGACGATATTGTCTGTTGCGGTAATGATGGGTGGACCTGGCGTTGGCTCAGCTAATGCCACCACAGTAGAAGAGTTGGAAGCCACAATAGCTGCTTTACAAGCCCAGTTGCAAGCAGCATTAGCTCAATTAGCTGAATTGCAAGGGCAACAAGGGACTACCACAGGAGGAACTATTACCGGATGCACAATTACTTCCTTTGATCGGAATCTTAAAATAGGAATGAGTGGAGAAGATGTAAAATGTCTCCAGATCATTCTTAATTCCGATTCAGAGACAAAATTAGCTGATTCTGGTCCGGGTTCTCCTGGTCAAGAAACAACTTATTTTGGTCCCTTAACACAAGCAGCTGTTATTAAATTCCAAGAGAAATACGCCGATGATGTTTTAGCTCCTTATGGATTAACAAAAGGTACTGGTTATGTTGGTCCAACCACCAGAGCCAAACTTAATTCTTTACTTTCCTCTGGTACATCTGCCGGAGGTGAGGAGACAACTGGCGAGGAAACTGGTGGTGAAACAGGAGCTGAAACTGGCGAGGAAACTGGTGGTGAAACAACTCCTTCTACAAGTGGTTTAACCGTTGCCTTAGCTTCTGACACTCCAGCCGCAGCCACAGTTGCTGATGGTGCCAGCACCTACTTCACCAAATTTACAATGACTGCTGGTTCGGATAGTGATGTAAAAATTTCTAAGATTTATGTCACTCGAACCGGTTTGTCTGCAAATGGTGATGTAGAAAACATCAAAATTGTGGATGCTGAAACCGGTGCTTATGTAGGAAGTATTGGTAGTTTAAATGTTGATAACCGAGCAATGATTACCTTTATTCCTGAATTGGTAATCAAAGCCGGAACAACAAGAACTTTCTACATAAAAGCTGGTATCGTTGATGGCACCAGTGCTGGAAAGACAGTGATATTAGGTATTGCCTCAAAGGATGACATCGTCTCCGACGCTTCAGAAGTCAACGGTGAATTCCCAATTACCGGAAACCCAATGACCGTAGTGAGCTTAACTATTGGTTCATTGACGGTTTCTGAAGATGGAACCACCGCTGATTCTAAACCAAATGTTGGAGATACAGATGTCACTGTTCTTAAGTGGAAAGCAACAGCCGGTTCTACAGAACCAATTACTATTGAAACAGTAACTGTTAAAAGAACAGGAACCGCTGATGCGAGTGACACTAAGAACATTGAGCTTTACGATGTCACTGAAGGTAAAAGCTTAGGCACGGTTGCTAGCTGGGATGCTGAAGATAAGGCTACTTGGTCTAACTTAAATGTAGTCATCGATAAGGGTAAAACTCATAGATTCAAGATAATGGTGGATGTTGTTGGTGGTGTAGAGTCAACTGCCCAAACCATCAATGTTGATTTAGTTGATGGAAGCGATTGTTTAGTAGTCGCTAGGGGCAACACTTATGGCTTCTACATCACTCCAACCTTATCGCCTTCCAACTGGAATGGTAAAGCTTCCAATGATCAAACTATTCAATCAGGAAGCTTGACTATCAGCAAATCAGCAGATACGCCTGCTACTGGTAACATCTCTTCTGGCGACGATATTAAATTAGGTGTCTTTGATTTTGAAGCTAAAGGTGAGGATATGAAGATTACTGCCCTTACTGTAACCACTAGTTTGACAGGATTCGCTGACAGCGATATTACAAATGTTGCTTTATATGATGAAGATGACAACATTGTCGCTGGTCCAGTGGATCTTAGTGGTGGTGAAGCTTCTTTCACTGATACCTTTATCGTCCCAGTGGGTGTTCATGAATATACAGTAAAGGCAACTATTGCTGATAGTGCTGATAGTGGAAATGCGATTAAGGTTGGCATCAAGACACCAAGTAGTTATATCACTGCTACTGGTATGAGCAGCAACGACAGTATTACTGCTAGTCCAGCTAGTACAGTTTGGGCTAATACAATGACTGTCTCTGGTCCTGCTTTGACTGTCACTACTTTAGCTTCGCCGGCAAGCAGAAGTATTCCTGCTCCGACGAGCGACTTTGTCTTTGCAACATTCTCCCTTGATGCTTCTTCCTCTGGTGAAGATATCAATATTACAGATATTACTATTACAGATAGTGCGGGAGGAGCAGCTGCAGCCGCAGAATACGGCTATATTAATAATGCCGAAATCTGGGCTGATTTGACTGATGAAAACAGTCCAAGAGGAGATGTTTACGAGACAAAGATTAGTGACACAGAGCAACCAAGCGCTTCTACCAGTGGAGCAGTTGATACTACTGAATTTGTCTTGAATCAAACCCTTACCATTCCAAAAGGCTCATTTAAGAAGATTGCTTTAGTAGCCGACTTAGATGCTTCAGCAAGCGTCAGTCACACCTTCTACATTACCACTAATGGAGTGACTGCTACAGGAGCAAACAGTGGTGAATCAGCAAGCGTCACCTATGATACTGATAACAAGCAGACAATAAGTGTTGGTACTGCCAGCTTAACCGTTACTAAAGATAGCTCCTCTCCTGTTTCTGATATTATTATCGGAGGTAATACAGGAGTTGAGTTAGCTGTCTTTAGATTAAGTGCCAATAATGTTGAAGATTTAGATCTTGATCAGATCGATTTCACTGTCACCAATGGAGAATTTGTTGATACTTTCTACTTCTACAATGGTGACACATTATTAGGCACTAAACCAGGTAATGACTCAATTAGTTGGGTTGTTCCTGATGGCACATTGACAATTCCAGCCAATGGCCATAAAGAAATAACGGTTAAGGCTGATTTACTGCCAGTTGACGGAACAACAGTTACCAACGGGTCAACCATTCAGGTTAGTCTTGCAGGCAGCAACACCGTTCAGACAACTGGTTTAAGTTCTGGAAGCGATGTTAACTCTGGAACTGTAACCGCTGCTAACGGTGATGCTAATGCAATGACTATCTATGAATCCAGACCTTACTTTGCTAAGGATGATGCTTCTCCATCTGGTAATCTCTTCCCAAGCTCAAGCACTAATGTGGCTATCTTTGATGTCACTGCTGATGCTGGTGAAGATATTACCTTCGATGATGGCATCTCCAGCAAGTTGGTAATTAAGGTTGATGCTCAGGTTGCTGATACCAGTACAGGATACATTACTCTCACCCTCAAAGATGGTGATGGTAATGTCCTCGGTGTTGATTCTGTCAACTTTGGTTCAAGTCTCAGTTTAAGCGGTGCTGCTGCTACATTTGACAGCAGCAATAGCTGGGGCGGAACAGGCAGTGGTACCACCACTTACAGCTTGACAATACCTGCTGGTCAGACCAAGAAGATCTATGTCTATGCCGACACAACTGACTTTGAAGATGATGGCGACAGCATTCAAGTTTACTTAGACGATGATGCTGATGCCAATTGTACATTCGGTATAGACGGTGCCGGAACATATGCTGAAGGTACCAAGATCTTCAAAGGTGACATTTACGCTGGTTCATTCACTAATCCTAGCTAGCATCGCTTGGTTGGGTTGTTGAGCCTTCCCTTTCCTTGTGGGGGACTAAAAGCCGCCATCACGGCGGCTTTTAGCTTTAATAAAATTGTGCAAGGAATATCCTTGCACAATTTAAAAAGAGGAAGGAGGGGGTGGGGAATAAAACCTCCCCCACCTTAATCCTCCCCCTCCAGAGGAGGGGGAGGAGAAAAAAAGAGAGAGAAGAAAAAAAGAGAGGGGGAGGAGAGGAAGATAGGTCTCATCTAACTATTCTAAACTTTATTAAACTTTTTAATTTTAATATGAAAATTAATAAAGAAAGTTTACCTTTTTATGTAGTTTGCGATAATCTTCGTAGTTTGGAAAATATTGGTTCTATTTTTCGAACTTCTGATGCTTTAGGAGTAAATAAGATATATTTAGGAGGTATTTGTGGTCATCCACCTAATCAAAAAATATCTAAAACTGCTTTAGGAGCAGAATCTTGGATTATGTGGGAATATCATTGGCAAGTTTGGCGAATTATTGAAAGACTTAAAAATCAAGGATTTTTAATTGTAGCCTTAGAACAAACTAAAAAGAGTTTACCTTATAATAAATTTAAACCTAAATTTCCTCTGGCTCTGGTGGTTGGTAATGAAATAAAAGGAGTTTCCCCTTCAGTAATTAGAAGAGCTGATAAAATAATTTATCTACCTATGTTTGGACAAAAGGAATCTCTTAATGTCGCTGTAGCTTTTGGTATTGCAGGTTATTGGATTAATCAGTGGCGGTTGATTAGTTAAGAAATAAATTAACCATGCCTGCATTTAACAAGATTTGAATAGGTATTGATTATTTGTTAAAATAATTTAAAACTTCCTTTTTACATATTCTCCCTTTCTTTACTTTTTCTTCTCTCCTCTTTTTGGAAGAAATATCTTTCAATTCCTCTTTTTTGGAAATCTCCTTTCATATTTTCTTTCTTCTTTTTGAAAAGATACGTTTTTCTTTTCTTCTGAAAAGAAGGAGGTAAAGAGGAGATAAAAATTAAAACCTCCCCCACCTTAATCCTCCCCCTCCAGAGGAGGGGGAGGATTGAAAAGGAAGAAGGGAAGGGGGATAAAGGAGGGGAAGGAGAGAAAAAGAGAGAGAAGAAAAAAAGAAGGAGGAGAAGGAGGAGACCTTCCTTTCCCAGAGTGAGGAGGAAAAGAAGAGAAAAAATCTTCCTTTTTATTTTCCATCCTCCCCCTTCCCTTTGGGAAGGGGGAGGAAAAAAGGAGGGGGATGGGAATAAAACCATTACAAATTGGTTAGCAATTACAAATAAAATAGCAGAAGAAATGAGAATAGAAAAAAAAGATTTTAAAAAAATTTCAGATTTTCTTTGGGAAATCCCAATATCTTTTAAATCTGGTATGCGGGTTCCAGCGCGGGTTTATGCTTCAGAGAAAATGTTAGATCATATTTTAAAAGACAAGTCAATTGAACAATTAATCAATGGAGCAACTTTGCCCGGGGTAACAAAATATGTTATTGCAATGCCGGACTGTCATGAAGGATATAGTGTGCCAATAGGTTTTGTTGGTCCTATTGATGTTGATAATGGAGTTATTTCGCCTGGGGCTTGTGGTTTTGATATTAATTGTGGGATGCGATTATTAAAAACAAGATATTCTGAAAAAGAAGTTAAACCTTATTTAGAAAAACTTGCTTCAGAAATTCATAAAAATATACCTTCAGGATTAGGTAAGGGTAGAAAAACAAAGCTTTCTTTTCAAGAAATTGATAAAATTTTAACTAAAGGAGCAAAATACTTAGTTGAAAAAGGATATGGAGAAGAAGAGGATTTAGTTAATTGTGAGGCTGGCGGGATGTTAGATTGGGCAGAAGCAGAAGCAGTTTCTTCTAAAGCAAAAGAAAGAGGTCGAGATCAATTAGGTACTCTTGGTTCAGGAAATCATTTTTTAGAAATTCAAAAAGTGGAAAAAATTTTTGATTCAAAAACAGCGGAAGTATTTGGCTTGTTTGAAGGACAGATAGTGATTATGGTCCACACTGGTTCTCGAGGCCTTGGTCATCAAGTTTGTTCTGATTACTTAAGAAAAATGATACCTTTGATGGAAAAATATAAAATTAAAGTACCGGATAAAGAATTTGCTTGTTTGCCTTTTTATTCTCCTGAAGGTCAGCAATATTTTAAAGCAATGGCTGGAGCAGCAAATTATGCGTGGGCTAACAGACAAATGATAATTTATTATATTCGTCTGTCTTGGCAAAAAACATTTAACAAAAAAGATAATCTTACTCTTTTATATGATGTTGCTCATAATATTATTAAAAAAGAAACTTATAAAATTGATGGGCAAGAAAAAGAATTGATTATTCATCGCAAAGGAGCGACTAGAGCATTTCCGGCTTGTCATCCAGAAATTCCTCCTCATTATCGTTCAGTTGGTCAACCAGTTATTATTCCTGGTTCAATGGGAACATCTTCTTATGTTTTGGTTGGAACTGAAAAGGGAGAGGAAGCATTTTATTCAACTTCTCATGGTAGCGGCAGAGTAATGTCTCGCAATCAAGCAATGAGAACTATTAGTGGCCAAAAAGTGGTTAGAGATTTACTTTCTCAAGGGATAATTACTAAATATTTTTCTGTAAAAAGGATAGCTGAGGAAGCGCCTGCTGCTTATAAAGATATAGAGGAAGTAATTGAGATAGTTGATCAGGCAGGTTTATCAAAGAAAGTTGCTAAATTAAGGCCTTTAGCCGTAGTTAAAGGAGAGTAAGTGGGATGTAGTTAGGTTTTTTTAATATTAGGGTTGACAAAAATGAGTTGTTTGTTAAAATTATTACCAAGAATATGAATGAAATAGGTTACCATAAAATAAGGAAGAAAAAGAAGCGGTAAATTTCTTAAAAAAGAAAGAAAGGGAGCCGCTTCTTAAAAGCGGTTTTTAAGTGGAAAAAGAGAGGATAGAAAAGGAAGGATCGTTGAAAAGTAAATAAGGAAAGTAATTTGTGATTATTAATTGTTAGTCAACTCTTTACGCCTTAAGGTGAAACACTTAAGGGCAGATGGTGGATGCCTAGGGATGTCGAGGCGATGAAGGACGTGGGGTGCCTGCGATAAGCTCCGGGGAGGTGGCTACCAACCGTTGATCCGGAGATTTCCGAATGGGGAAACCCAACGCGATTTATATCGCGTTATCCCGCTTTTAGCGGGAGGCGAACCCGCTGAAGTGAAACATCTCAGTAAGCGGAGGAAAAGAAAACAAGGCCTTATCCTTTGGATGAGGTCCATTCCCTTAGTAGCGGCGAGCGAAAAGGGAGGAGCCCAAACCTACTTTGTGCTTAAGCGCAAAGATAGGGGTTGCAAGAAGATAACGTCGGGAGTGTTAAACAAATAACCTTTTTAGATTTTTTGTTTAGCGCTTGCCGAGGGAGAGCATTTAGGTAAAAGAGTTAGGAGAAATACCCTGGAAAGGGATACCATAGAGGGTAAAAGTCCCGTATCCGAAAACTCTTTTACGCTCCTTGTTATCTTTCTTGAGTACCACGAGGCACGATAACCTTGTGGGAAGCAGGCTGGACTAAACAGCCAAGGCTAAATACTCCGACATCCCCGATAGTGAACTAGTACCGTGAGGGAAAGGTGAAAAGTAGCCCGGTGAGGGCGGTGAAATAGAACCTGAAACCATCTTGCCTACAAGGAGTCAGAGCTCGCTTTAAGCGGGTGATGGCGTGCCTATTGAAGAATGAGCCAACGAGTCTGGATACTCAATTTGTCTAAGGGGTTTTCGCCCCGGAGGCATAGGGAAACCGAGTGTTAATAGCGCGTTGCGGCTTTTGCCGCAGATTGAGTGTCCAGGACCCGAAGCCAGGCGAGCTTGCCATGGCCAGGGTGAAGTCCGATGAAAGTCGGACGGAGGCCCGAACCCGTGAGCCGTGCAATACTCTGGGATGAGCTGTGGTAAGAAGTGAAAAGCTAAACGAGCCTGGTAATAGCTGGTTCTCCCCGAAATAGCTTTAGGGCTAGCGTCGGCTAGTAAGGATCGGAGGTAGAGCACTGGATGGGATTACTTGGGCTTTGCTCAGTCTTTCCAACCAAACTCCGAATGCCGATCCTGAAAAGCCGGCAGTCAGACTATGGGGGCTAAGCTCCATAGTCAAAAGGGAAACAGCCCAGACCTTCATCTAAGGTCCCTAAACCAAGATAAGTGTTTTGAAGGAAGTAAAATCCCTCAGATAGCTAGGAGGTTAGCTTAGAAGCAGCTATCCTTTAAAAAGTGCGTAACAGCTTACTAGCTAAGGGATTTTGCGCCGAAAATTCACGGGACTTAATCTTGGTACCGAAGATAAGGAACCTTACTTTTATGTAAGGTTGGTAGGGGAGCGTTCTCAGCGCGTTGAAGTCAAATCGGAAGGTTTGGTGGAGCGCTGAGAAGTGAGAATGTTGGCACGAGTAACCGCAATCCGCCTGAGAACGGCGGACACCGTAAACCTAAGGTTTCCTTGGCAATGGCAATCAGCCAAGGGTTAGGCGGCCCTAACCTGATACCTGAAAAGGTATTGGGGATGGACAGCCGGTTAATATTCCGGCCCCCGAATATCTGTTTCTCAAGGTGACGGAGAATTGGAGATTAAGAGCATTATTGGATTTGCTTCTTGACTATATCTTTGGATATAGTTGGGGGAGTTTTAGCTTCGGCTAAAACAACTTAATCAAAAATTCTTCCTAGAAAAGCCTTGAGGTAAAGGATATTCGGTCCGTACCGCAAACCGACACAGGTAGGTGGGCGTAAGAGTGCCAAGGTGAACGAGTGAAAGCTCCTGAAGGAACTCGGCAAAAAAGCAGGCGTAACTTCGGGATATGCCTTTCCGCCTTCGGGCGGACGCAGCGAAAGTACCCTGGCGACTGTTTACCAAAAACACAGGTCCCTGCAAACTCGTGAGAGGATGTATAGGGGCTGAGGCCTGACCAGTGCTGGAACGTTAACCTCGCCGGTCTTTCTGGTTTTACCAGGAAGGCTGAGTGAGCGAAGCGCCAGTAAACGTCGGCGGTAACTATAACCGTCAACCTCGCTACCGGTTGGGCGGTTGTAAAATCCGGCTATATGCTGGAAAGCGTCAAAAACCATTTCTACCGAGTAGGTGAAAAAGAAATGGTTTAGGCGTAATCAGCAGGAAAGACTTATCTCTTTCATTTAAAGATGAAAAAAGATTATCTTAAATTGTTTAAAGGAAAAAGGAAGTATCTTTTCTATTATGTTTGTGGGTTAGTAGATGGCGAAGGAAGTTTTAGTGTTTCTTTTAAAAAGCATCCTACACTAAAATCAGGATGGTTGGTAGATCCAGTATTTCAAGTATATCAACATCAAAATAATGTAGAAGTTCTTTATCTTTTAAAAGAAGTGTTCGGGACAGGAAGCATTTATCGGAAAAACGGTAAACATCCAGTAATGGTTTTTGGAATTCATTCCAGGCGGAGTTTAGAAGAGAAAATAATTCCTTTTTTTAAAAAGTATCCATTAATTGTTAAAAAAGAAAGTTTTGATATTTTCTGTCAAATTATGGAATTGATGAAAAGAAAAGAACATCTTAAAAAAGAAGGGATTAGGAAAATTTATCAATTAGCAAGAGAAATGAATTTTCAAGGAAAAGGTCGTAAATATTCGTTAGAAGATTTTTCTTAAAGAAAGAGATAAGTATCCTCAGAGACTATACGCCGGATCCTGAATTTCAGAAGTAAATTCTGATTTTCAGGAATGATATAGTCCATTATAAAATGCCAAAGGTAGCGTAATCCCTTGCCGGGTAAGTTCCGGCCCGCATGAAAGGCTTAACGACTGGGGGACTGTCTCCAGGAGCAGCTCGGTGAAAATGCAATACCGGTAAAGATGCCGGTTACCTGCGGCTAGACGGAAAGACCCCGGGAGCTTTACTACAGTTAGATATTGGATTTTGGTTTTGGATGCGTAGCGTAGAGGGGAGACTGTGAAGTCCGTCTTCCGGGACGGATGGAGTCGCCAATGAAACACCCTCCTTTCAAAGCCTTAATCCTAACCCTGCTTTATGCAGGAGGACAGTGTCTAACGGGTAGTTTAAGTGGGGCACTTGCCTCCTAAAAGGTAATGGAGGCGTTTAAAGGTCAGCTAACTCCGGATGGAAATCGGAGTGATAGGGCAAAGCCATAAGCTGGCTTTACTGCAAGGCGGATAAGCCGCGCAGTTGGGAAACCAGAACTTAGTGAACCGACCCTTGATTTTAGAATCGGGGAAGATTATCAGACAAAAGTTACCCCGGGGATAAC
>CAYZXU010000060.1:0-14463 GCA_964482535.1 uncultured Desulfobacteraceae bacterium
AAAATGATTTACCGATTATTTTGCCCGAAGACGAAGACCTTCTTGAAGGTGGAAAATCTCCCCTTGAAAAGCTTGCTTATTTTAACAAAACAGTATGCCCTAAGTGTGGGGGGGAGGCAAAACGAGAGACAGACACCATGGATACCTTTATGGAATCTTCATGGTATTTTGAGAGGTATTGCAGCCCGAAATATGACGCAGGAATATTTGATAAAAAAGCTGTGGATTACTGGATGCCTGTGGATCAGTATATTGGAGGTGTCGAGCATGCTATTTTGCATCTTCTTTATTCAAGATATTTTACCCGTGTGCTTAAAGAACTCGGTCTTGTGAATTTCAAGGAGCCTTTTACAAGACTCCTCACCCAGGGAATGGTTTGCAAAGAGACCGTTAAATGCCCTGAGCACGGTTTTATTTATCCTGAAGAAGTGGAATATAGGGAGCAAGACACCTTCTGTAAAATTTGCGGCAAAAGGGTGGTTATCGGTCGTGTGGAAAAAATGTCAAAATCGAAAAAAAACGTGATAGACCCTGCATCACTTTTAAGCAGGTACGGAGCCGATACCATTAGACTTTTTTGTCTTTTTGCAGCGCCTCCTGAAAGGGATCTTGAGTGGAGTGAACAGGGTATAGAAGGAGCTTATCGTTTTCTTAACCGTATATGGAGGAAAGCTCTATCCTGGATGGATATAATAAAAGATTCTGTATCCTTTAATGGAAAGATTGATGAGATTGAAGGGGAATATAAGAAACTTTATAAGAAAACACATGAAACCATTAAAAAGGTTACAGCGGATATCGAAGACAGATATCATTTTAATACAGTCATCAGCGCTGTTATGGAACTTGTAAATACGATGTACGAAATCAACCCGGAAATTAAATCTGAAAAAATATCAGATAAAAATGCAGCAGTTATGCGATTTGCTCTTGAATCGGCTGTCTTGCTTTTATCTCCCATTGTTCCTCATTTTTCCGAAGAAATATGGAGCTCCCTTGGACATGAGTCCAGTCTGTTTCTTAATCCATGGCCTTCATACAGGGAAGATGCCCTTGTTAAACAGGAACTTTTGATTGTGGTGCAGGTTAACGGCAAGCTGAGAGGCAGGTTTAATATTGACGTTGATGCGGACGATAACAGGATAAAAGAGACAGCACTTTCAGATGAACATGTACAAAAAATTATTAATGGTAAACCTGTAAAAAAGGTTATAGTGGTTAAAAAGAAGCTGGTTAACATTGTTGTTTAAAAGCGGTTTACGGCAAGCATAAAAAGTGGTTTGCATTTTTTGAAAACTAAATTTTGGAGAAATTTTTTGACTGTAAATAACAAAAAATTATTTATAACAGTATGTTTTCTTTTTTGTATAATAACTGCTTCATGCGGCTACAGATTTGCCGGAAGCGGGGATCTGCCTTCCGGCATAGACAGCGTATGCATAAAGATTCTTGAAAACAAGACAGGGGAGACTGGGGTTGAAAATATTTTAACCAATGATATTATTTACGAATTTACCAGAAATAAAAGGAAAGTATTAACCCATAGTAATAAGGCTGATGCGGTTCTTGCGGGAAAAATTAAATCAATTAATATTGAAACAATTTCTCATAAAGGAGAATACACAACACTTGAAAGACGTGTCAGGATCAATCTGAATCTTGAACTAACCGGTAGGGACAAAAATATTCTCTGGACGGGAAAAGGTATTTCAGATAGCGAAACATACTATGTTGCCGACGATAAAATGACAACCGAAAATAATAAACGCAAGGCAATTGAAGTGCTCTCTAAACGGCTTGCCGAAAAGACATATAACAGTTTAACCGATAACTTTTAAAGAACAAACCGTTAGCGCCTGAACAAAATCAACCTGAACAAAATCAAGAGGATGAGTTCAAGCGCTATTTAAAACTATGCTGTTGTTAAGAATTTAATTTAACAAGCTTTGATAGACGAGAAATTTTGCGCGCCGCATTATTTCTATGTATTATGCCTTTTTTTGATGCCTTATCGATTACGGATTTAGCAGTATTAAGGTTGGTTAATGCAGCTTCGGAAGAATTCTCACTTGCAGCAGCCCTTACGGCTTTAACAATGTTTTTTATGCGTGTCTTATATGTTTTGTTACGCATCTGTCTGATTTTATTTTGACGCGCGCGTTTTAATGCAGATTTGTGATTAGCCAAATTAAATAACTCCTTTTAAACAATTAATTTTA
Source organism: uncultured Desulfobacteraceae bacterium (assembly GCA_964482535.1). Classification (GTDB taxonomy): domain Bacteria; phylum Desulfobacterota; class Desulfobacteria; order Desulfobacterales; family BuS5; genus CAYZXU01. Next base: position 2,220 of record CAYZXU010000060.1, read on the forward strand.
TAGTGAGGTTTTCAAATACATATTTGATAGGAATCTGTCAAGGTAATTTTAATAAAAGTGAAGAAAGTCAGTTTTTAATTTTATCTATTTAAGGAGATAATATTGATAGCCAGTGTTTTAAGCAGCGCAGTAATAGGGATAGATGCCTGTCTTGTTGAAGTTGAAGTCGATATAAGCAACGGTTTGCCTGTATTTACAACGGTTGGGCTGCCTGAAACTTCCGTGAAAGAGAGCCGGGAAAGGGTTAAGGCCGCAATTAATAATTCAGGATATCCTTTTTCCGATGACAGAATAACAGTAAATTTAGCTCCTGCCGGCATTAAAAAGGAGGGGACGGGTTTTGATTTGCCCATTGCCTTGGGAATCCTTGGGGCAAGCGGATTGATACCGGTAAATATTTTGTCCGAATATCTTTTTTTAGGCGAACTTTCACTTGACGGAAGGATTAAATCGGTAAAGGGGTCTTTACCAATGGCTCTTTTTGCAAGGGACTCCGGATATAAAGGAATAATCGTTCCTGCTGATAACAGCCGGGAAGCATCCGTTGTTGAAAAAATTTCTGTTTTTCCCGGCAAAACTCTGGCTCAGGTTGTGGATTTTTTGCAAGGGAATACCATTATAGAGGCTGAAAAAACATCTGTTTCCAATATATTTGAAAACAAAGAGGTCTATGATACGGATTTTTCCGATGTTATGGGGCAGGAACATGTCAAGAGGGCTGTGGAGGTTGCTGCTTCGGGCGGGCATAATATTATAATGGTAGGACCGCCTGGCTCAGGCAAAACCATGCTTGCAAGACGGATTACAACAATCCTTCCGCCCCTTTCATTTGATGAGGCAATTGAAACCACCAAAATATATTCAGTAACAGGAATGCTTCCAAAGGATCGGGCTTTGATTACTGTAAAACCTTTCAGGGCTCCTCACCATACCATATCCGATGCCGGTCTAGTTGGCGGGGGACATATCCCCAAACCTGGGGAAGTAAGCCTGGCGCACAACGGAGTTCTTTTTCTGGACGAACTTTCAGAGTTTAAAAAAAATGTGCTTGAAGTTCTTCGCCAGCCCCTTGAAGACCAGGATGTTACAATTTCCAGGGCAGCTTCAACAATTACTTACCCTGCAAGTTTTATGCTTGTGGCTGCAATGAATCCATGCCCATGCGGCTATTTATCCGATCCGAAACATGAATGCCGGTGTACTGATAATCAGATTCACAGGTACAGAGCAAAGGTTTCAGGCCCTTTGATGGACAGGATAGATATCCATATTGAAGTGCCTGCCGTACCTCACAGGGATTTAATGAAAGATGCAAGGGCAGAGTCTTCTGAAAATATCAGAAAGCGTGTAACAGATGCACGGTCAATTCAGTTAAAAAGATTTTCAAGGACAAAAATATTCTGCAATGCCCAGATGAACAGCAGACATATTAAAAAATATTGCAGGATCAATAAAGAATCTGTTAGCCTTCTTGAAACGGCAATTGACAGGCTTGGTCTTTCTGCGCGTGCCTACAACCGGATTTTAAAAATTGCCAGAACTATTGCAGATCTTGATGGCGCATCTGATATAAGCGTTGATTATATTTCCGAGGCCATACAGTATCGAAACCTTGACCGCGCCAAGCGCTTATATTAAAAATTATATATATTTATGCAGATAGGCTCAGTTAAACTTAAAAATATTACCATTCTTGCTCCTCTTGCAGGCATTACAAATTATGCTTTTAGAATTCTTGCAAAAAGGCAGGGCTGCGCTTTGGTATGTTCGGAAATGGTAAGTTCTAACGGTCTGGTACACGGATCAAAAAAAACAGAGCTTCTTTTAAAAAGCCTGCCTGAAGAAAAACCGTTATCCGTTCAGATCTTTGGCGCTGACCCTTTTATAATGGCAGAGGCTGCAAAGATAGTTGAACTTTCAGGCGCAGATATTATTGATATCAACCTTGGATGTTCTGTTAAAAAGATTTTAAAAACCGGAGCAGGCTCAGCATTGATGAGAGAACCTGAAAAAGCAGAAAAAATTTTTAGCTGTGTGAGGAGGGCAGTTAATATTCCCCTGACAATAAAAGTCAGAACAGGTTGGGATAAATCAGGAAACGATGCTTATCAAATAGCAGATATTGCACAAGAATGCGGGGTTGATGCAATTGCTATACATCCCAGAACAGCAGGGCAGGGCTTTACAGGGCAGGCTGACTGGTCTGTTATCAGGGAAATGAAAAAAAAAGTTTCTATTCCGGTTATTGGCAACGGAGATATTACCGGCTGTGAAGATGCTGTGAGGATGCTGGCAGAGACAGGTTGTGATGCAGTTATGATAGGAAGAGCCTCCATCGGAAATCCATGGATTTTTTCCCAGGTGCTTGATAGAATAAATGGAGATGATATATCTTCTGTTTCTCTTTCGGACAGATATAATGTTATGGTAGAATACCTTGAATCTTCCATAAAATTTTTCGGGGAAAAAACAGCATGCTTTATGATGCGCAGCAAGCTGGGGTGGTTTGCAAAAGGTCTGCCTAACAGTAGTAGATTTCGTGATTTATTAAAACATACATCAAGTGAAGATGAGGCAAAAAATATCATTAAAAAATATTTTGACTCATTAAAAGAATCATAACTCAACTATTACCTTATTTATCAGCCATTATAATAAAGGACTTTAACTATGCCTAAATTCTTCGGTTTTGACGCTTATTCTCCCAAGGAAATCTCTGAACTGGTAGAAAAAGTGGGCGTTGCCAAGGTGCATCTTCCTATAGTATCCATGCTGATGCTCGGTGTGCTTGCAGGGGGATTTATCGGTCTTGGCGCACTCTACTTTGTGTTGATTAAGTCCGACGCTTCGTTGGGCTTTGCTGTCAGTCAGGCTTTTGGAGGGCTCGCTTTTTCCCTGGGATTGATTCTTGTTGTTGTTGCCGGCGCAGAGTTATTCACTGGAAATAACCTGCTCGCAATGGCCTGGGCAGAGGGTAAGATTTCAATTTTTGAACTGCTGAAAAATTGGGTGGTAGTATGCAGTGCCAATTTCATTGGTGCCGCTGGATTAGCGTTGCTTGTATTTCTCTCCGGTCACCCTGAAATGAACAACGGCGCAATTGCAGATCAATATCTCAAAATTGCTGCTGCCAAATGCTCCTTGCCGTTCTGGACTGCTTTTTTTAGAGGAGTCCTGTGCAATATTTTAGTCTGCATGGCAGTCTGGATGGCGCTTGCAGGGAGAAGCGTATTCGATAAAATTATTGCAACAGTTTTTCCAATTTCAGCTTTTGTTGCCGCAGGATTCGAACACAGCATTGCTAACATGTACTTTATTCCCATGGGTATGCTGGTAAAGACTTTTGGTAATATTGGGACGGGTGCTGATTCAATCAGTTGGGCTGGATTCCTGAGCAATTTGTTTCCAGTGATACTTGGCAACCTGATCGGCGGTAGTGTGCTGGTAGGGTTGGTATATCACATCATTTACCGACGCTCCAATCTTGAGTGAAATGGAAATGACTTCTAAAAAAGAGCTCTCAGAACGTGACATCTGCAGCAAATACATCCAGCCCGCTTTGGAAAAAGCAGGCTGGATGCATCGGCGCTTAAAATGTAAAGTTGTTTTTGAGCGGGTCCTTAGCAACGGATATGACAAGTCCCAGCATTCCTGATGCAGAAGGTGATATTCACCTTGAAAGAGCCTATATTGATTATTTCGTGCCTGGAACACCGCTTTCCCTTACATTTGGGCGGCTGCCTACAAACGAAGGTCCACCCAATGAAATCAAAGATAATACAACCAGGAAATCCACCTGGCCCAAACTGATGATTGACGGAGAATCAGACGGAATAATTGCTAATTTATCCCTGTACAAATGGACAGGATTAAAAAATTCAATTTTCAGACTTACCTACGCAAAAATCTTTCAGAACTATTCGAAATATACCGGTATGGATCTGGATGATTCCAGAGCAGCGGTGGCTGCTTTTGAGATGGAGGTTCCTGGTGTTAAAGACTCTATGGTATGGATTAGCTATGCTGATCATACGAGTGATTTTTGGAATTTCCGGCGAATTTCGCTGTGTGGGTTGAGTAGAGACGCACAACCGTGCGTCTCTACCGTAATAAAGCTCAATGAGGTAAGGAGGTGTTGGAAATTTTAGCAAAAATTATTCAATTTTAGCGTGCAAAAGCTTTTAAAGCTTTAATAGTATAGTCAGATTGTGGCTGATTAAGGTCTTTTTGGTATCCCGGGCAGCACCAGAAGGTTGCGTGTTTTGTCTGGTAATCGATGACTTCAAAACAGTTATTATAAAAATAATCTCCATTTATTACCATTCTTTCTGAAATGCTCTTCCATAAACGGCCCTGCCTGTCATAAACATCTTGATATAAAATGTTCCAGGTCATTGGATTGACATACCATCTTCTCTTTGAGTAAACATAGTTTGGGTCTTTGGAAGTAGACTCAATTACATAAACAGGCACTTTTTCATAGTTTCCACCCTGGCAGAAAACACCCTGCATGTTAGGCAGTTTGCCCTCTTCGGCATGCATCACATGTAAAATCTCCTGTTTCCCCACCATTTTATAAGTGTTCCGTTCTATCTTGCCGGAGTACTGGTGGTAGTCATCCCAGGTTGTGTCACTGCCGCCAAAGGTGTCGCCTCTCTGGGCAGTTGACATCCTTCTTATCCTCCTCATGGCAGGTAAATATATCCACATATCGTCTTCCCTGCCTGAGGCTTTGTATCTGATTGTTAAAACCCCTAATCCTTTTACTACATTGGGAAAATGCTGCATGGTCATATCTTTGAATTCGATTCCCTCTTTATTAGGAATTTCCGGAAGCGGGGGGAGCTTAACTCTGCCAATATATTTCAGTTTGCTTGTATGGCTTTTGTTTGTTCTTACATGGCCTTTATTATCAACAATATATCCTGTAAACATCGGATAGTAACGGTCATCTCCAGTATAAGTTTCATGGAAGTTCCAAACTATCTCCTGGGCGGTTTTCGGATTTGGAAAAGGGCATCCTGCCATATAATTCAAGAGCCCTCCATCAGGTCCAACCTTGCATTGCCCCTCATATTTTTTCGTTGCATCTAAATACTCTTTGATGGGAACAAAGTCGGAAACAGTCGGCACAACATTAAAGGATAACCCCCACTCCTTGACTCTTGTGTAAAGAGTAGGGGGCAGCAGGTGCTTTACTTCTTCAACATTTTCCTTGTTTACTACCATTAATACTTTTGGTTCTTTCGCATAAACAGGCGAAGAATAAATAAATTGGCTAAAAAAACAACATAATGCTAAAAGCGCTGTTCCGATTACTGATATTTTAAATTTCATCATGTGCTATCCCCCATTCAATCTTTTGCTCATATGTTTACATAAAATTTTGTATGATTAAGATGTTTTTTTTATACAGCAGTATGCAAACACCTACCATGCAAAGCTCAACCATGCATATATATCATCATTATCGCGCATTCCTCCAAAATAGGCCTGCTTTTTGTCATTTGATAAAAGAATATTTGCTCCAACCCCAAACCGTATGTAGTCACCATAAACAAATTCCACCTGGGGCTGTGCCCAGCCTTCTCCGCTGGCATCGTACATCATGAATATCTGCGGCAGTACTGTGTCATTCCTGAAACCTGTATTAATCAACAGAGTGAACAGAGTCTGTACGTCATCATTGCTCATATCCATGGTTGTCATATCATCATCAAAATCTAATATGTATTTTTGAAATATTTGTCCGCTGATAAAAAATGATCGCGCGCGGTTGAGAAAAGGGAACATTGTCGGTCTGTCAAAACCGAGCATATAAGCATAGGTGTCTTTATAATAATTTTTAATGGTTTGAGGCGGGGCCATGCCCATAAATGAAAGGAGTGCATTTTCCGGAAAGGGATTTCTTGGCAGAAAAGGTTCATCCTTTGTATAAACGCATTCACCCCTGAACACTGCTTTGGTTATACTCTCATACACATTAAAGGTGGCTCCAATTTTGTTTACCCATTTGTACTGAAACATTTCATCCTGAAAGTCATACAGATTGCCTCCCCCAACTCCTGTGAGAAATTTAATGAACCAGTCTTCCTCAAATACAGGGCTGTCATTACGGCAGTAAAAATCAAATATGGAAACATCAAATCCTCCATACCTTGCACTGATTTTCATGCCAAGTTCGCTGTTTTTAATGGAATTATCAGGGACTGAATCTTCCATTGACTCCATGAAAAACTGCAATGTTCCTGTTTGAGGGTTTGTAGCTCCTGAAATAACTCCTGGAAACATAACGTCCATTCCAGGAGCGAGTCCCATATCTATCCCTTGATGAAAATACTGGTTGAAAAAGCCCGTGGACCAGTTTGAACCTGTGGGAGCAAGTTTATTAGGCTGGAATCCTGTATTAAATGCTCCTGGAAGCCACACAAACTCGAAGGTATATTCATGTCCCGTGGGAATGCCATACATAATATCTACGCCCCACAGGGGGATGCGAATATCTTCCCAGCTTGGGAAAAAATAATGCCAGGAGTAATCAAGCGGGTTGATAATATCAGCCATGCGGAATCCGTCGGATTCCCCCCAGACAATCTGCTGTTTTCCGATGCGAAAAACCCAGTTTCCAGGAGTAAGATTAACGTAAAACTCTCTTAACTCATGATCTCTTTCATAACCATCAATTTCTTTGCTGGACCCAGCATCAATCATGTTTTGCTCAAAGTCTCTGTTGATTTCCAAAGCAGCATCGTAAAAACCGCGCCATATTCCAAAGACATCCAGATTTTTTGTCATGCTCCAGTTGACTTCAACCTGTAGAGTGTTTCGGCAAAGATAATAATCACCGGATTCAAAACCTTGCGCCTCGGTGGTTGTAACTCCGTCGCTGGTTGATACCAGAACGTCCTTTCCATGTAGTTGCTTCTGTCCATCACTAAGCCTCACAGCCGAGTCGTTTCGAATAAAGCCGGTAATATCTAAATTTCCATTCAGTGCTTCAAAACAAAAGGCGTTTTGAATAAATAAAAGAAAAATCATAACAAACGGTATAAGAAACAGCCTTGAATTTTTATACATCTTCCCCTCCTTTATTATTTTTACGCATTTTAACAACCATGAGTTTATAAAAAAAACCAGCTTCCTGTCTTCACCTCCTTTTTTTTTACCCTGATACCATGGCAATATTAGATTTTTTTTTGAAACGGGTTTGTCCTGTGATAAATTTTGGCTTTACTATCAGTACAAGAGCAGGCAGTAGAACAAGTGTTCCAATAAGATGAAAAAAGGTTACCATAGTTAAAAGCAGACCCATGTCTGCCTGAAATTTAAGACTGGAAAATGCCCAGAATACAACCCCAAGGGCAACAGTTAAGGCAGTAAAGGTAATAGCTTTTCCTGTGGTGACTATGGTGATGAAAAAAGCAGCCTGCAAGTCTTTTGTTTCATTATATTCTTCACGCATTCTGCTTAAAAAATAGATTCCGTAATCAACGCCGATTCCTACGGCAATGGTTGCCACAGGCAGGGTATTGATGCCCAGCCCTATATTTTTTAAACCCATATATGCAAATACCAGATAGTTTGCCACTGCGAGAGGAATTGCCAGCAGCAGCCCTGCAACAATAGAACGGTAAGCGATACTGCAAAGTATTATGGAAACAGCAAAAGTCATAACCAGCAACTGCAGCTGGGCCTTAAAGATTTCATCATTGGCTGCCGCAAGAGTCCCAACGACTCCTGCAGCCATAGAGAATTTTGCCCCACTTACAGGATTTGCATCAATAAAAGCCTTGCTGGTCTCCATTGCTTCCCTGAGGGTGTCTCCCTTATGGTCTTTGAAGTATGTTGTTATACTGGTTGATCTGTTATCATAGGTGCAGTATGCATTCAGATCACCAGGATCGGTTCCGCTCATATACATATAAAAAACTTCACCTATTTCTCTTTCAGATGGAGGTAAGATATTCCATTTTGGATGTCCTTCATGAAGATTTATATTTGTCTTTTTAATCAAATCTACAATGGATAAGGAACCGCCGACAGTTTTTAGCTTTCCAATATGTCTCTGGAAAGATTCCATGGCATGAAGAAATTCATACTCATATAAGGCATCCTCTTTTTCGCCTTCCAGTACAATGAGCATGGGATTTAGCCCCTGGGATGTCTTGTTTATTGATTGGGCATCAATATTATAAGAAGAATCAGGCCATAGAATAGAGCTGCCCGGATTGGCATCCCCCACCTTTAACTGTTTGGCATATATGAAACCGAATGTTGTAAAAATAACAGCCAAAGATACAACCACCCATTTTTTATTTCCACTATTTATCATAGCTGTTTTTTTGAGCAGCCTGTAAAATACTCCTTCCTCGTTTTCTTTCTCGGTTTTGGCAAATGCAGGAAAAAATATTAGAATTAAGGGGTTCATAAGCAAAACTGTAAAGATAGTGGTTAATGCCCAGAATGAACTGATAACACCGAGTTTCTGCAGCATTGGGATAGGTATCAGGGCAAGAACCGCTATTCCTGCAGCATCTGTTAATATCCCTGTCAAACCAGGCAGAAACAGGGCTTTTATTGTGTTGTGGGCAGCCATGGTAACATTTTTGTCAATCTGATACTCTTCAATGAATCTTTCATTAAACTGTACTGAATGGCTCACTGTTCTCGCTGTTATTAAAAGTGGAATAACCAGAACCAGAGGATCAAGATTATAGCCGAGCAGGCCAACAAGCCCAAGACCCCATATCGCACTCAACAAGGCGGACATTAAGGGCAAAATTACCATTTGAAGATTTCTGGTATAGAAATATAGTAAAATCACAACAGCTGCAAATGTGATGCAAAATATGAATTTTGTCTGCCCGATAAAACTGTAAATATAACCGCGGATCATGGTTCCGCCTGCAATGGCAACGTCAGTATTATCATCCTTGACTGAATTGCAGATTTCTTTTATTTTTTTAAATATATCATAATAATCCAAAGGCCTGTCTTCATAAAATTGTACGGAAATCAGCGCTGATTTTGAATCCAGAGATACCAGAGAACCGTAAATCATATCATTGGTATAGACAGCCTTCTTTAAATACTCTAACTTTTCCTTTGTTTTTGGGATGACTGGCCCTATTAAAGGTTTAATTTCAAGCCCCCAGTCTGTTGCCTTGAAATCTTTAATTTTGCTTTGAGTAATCGATATGACTTTATATCTGTCTGCTCCTGGAACAAGTATAACCTTATCGGAAATCTGTTTTATTTTTTCCAAGGTTACAGGATTGAAAATATCACCATCTTTTACAGACAGCTTAATAAAAATTATATTTGCACCTCCGAAAAGTTCTCTAAATTTATTGTGAAGTTTTACATAGGGATGTTGTTGTGGAAGCAGATCGTCAAGTCGGGTGTTAATTTTTACTCTGGAGATGCTGTAGGCAAAAAAAAGAGTCATCAGAATCAGACCGATAAGAATAGGAATACGTATTTTAATAATAAACCCAGCAATTTTTTCATTATACACAGCAGATTCTCCTATTTTTTTATATAAGACTTTTGCAAGAGCTCCTTTACTAAATTTCGGTAAAATACAAAGAGTGTATTCAAGGAAGTTCTAAAGTTTCGCCTTCTTTAATCTGAACAAAAAATTCTATTTTTCGTTCGGACAATAGTTGCTAAAAAACACAAAAAAACAAATTGGAAAATACTGAAGCTGAATTTTCAGATTTAAGACTTTCAAGTGGAGGAACAGGATATTTAAAACATTTTTTACTTATAAGAAAATAAAATTCATTTTGTTAATAAATATAATTTTATAAACTTGGTTTTGTCAAGGAAAAAAATACATAGTTAGAATTTCCTGAACAATTTAGAAGATTTCTGAAGCATGCCGGTTTTTTCATTGTTTAAATTGGCGTACTGGGTTTTCACACTACCCTGACACATAGGGGGTCTGGTGCGCTGCTGTCATTTTCAATTGGCTGCGGCGCTTGTTCGGAAGGCTCACACTCTGATGAAGCGAGATGCGTGAGCATGATTTGTAAAAGGCTTATGGCTGACCTCTGGAAGTTCGGGTTTATTTTTCTTCCCGTTACTTACCGGAGCCGGACCGAGTGTGTCGGATGGTAGAAAGCGTAGAAATGGGTTTCTACGCTCAGAGACTTTTCTATACTTTCTACATCGGCGGCTTTTGTAATGATTTTACCAGCTATTTGCCAATTTATAATCGTTTTACCAGTCGGATAACTGTTTTGCCAGCCAAAGACCGGTTTTTATGTGTATCACCATGAGTATGTAATTATTTTACCAGCCATAAGGCATTTTCTAATTGTTTTATTGACAAATAGCTATTTTCTAATTATATTACCAGCAGAATAACAATTTTGCGAGGATGCCCTATGGAAATAAACGTTCTGGAATCTCGTCCTGCTGGCTATGCCTATGTGCTTGAAAATTTCGAGTTGACAGGGATGCCCCATTGGCATACCTCGTTTGTGTCGTCTTCAGGAACTCATAAATCGAAAGTTCAGGATGGAGCTATTGAAGACATATACCCGACAAGATACTGGCCCGGAGAAAAAGTCGGCGACCATCTTGAGTTTGCGCTTAAATATGACGGGGTCAACCTGGGATTGCTGGCTTGCATCTTCGAGCACGTTCCTCAGGAAGAGCTTACAGAGTTTATCAAATCCAAGCCAACCGGAAAGTACGCTCGAAGGATCTGGTTTTTCTATGAGTTCCTGACCGGTAAACAGCTTCCCATCAATGACATTACTTCTGGTAATTATGTCGATGCACTGGAGGCAAAGGAATATTACACAGTCCAGAACGGGGATAAATCCCCGCGCCACCGCATCGTCAACAACCTCCTTGGTCCCCAAACCTTCTGTCCGGTCATCAGGCGAACAGAGAAGCTTTCCAAACTGGATTACGCCTATCTGCGCAAACGATGTGAGGAAATTGTCACCGCATATCCACCGGAACTTCTTCGCCGGGCACTGAGCTACCTCTATAACAAAGAGACAAAGTCGTCTTTTGAAATTGAGCACATAAAGCCCAATGCCTCCCGGACTGAAAAATTTATTACATCCTTGGAGCTTGCCGAAAAAGAGGACTTCTGTGAGAAGGAATGGCTGATAGAGCTTCAGAACCGTATTGTTGACCCACGATTCAAAGACAGAGATTATCGGGGCAACCAGAATTACGTCGGACAAACGGTTGCCTACCAGAAGGAGATTATACATTTTATCTGTCCAAAACCTGACGACCTACCCAGCCTGATGGCGGGTCTGATTGAATCCCATAAACGGATGAAAGCTGGAAATGTTTCTCCGGTCATCCATGCAGCGGCGATTGCCTACGGTTTTGTATTCCTGCACCCGTTTGAAGATGGAAATGGTCGAATTCATCGGTTTTTGATACACAACATCCTTTCGATAGAGGAAATGGTTCCGCGTGGGCTCATGTTTCCGGTTTCGGCAGTCATGCTCAAGAATCCAGCGGATTACGATGCATCGTTGGAGGCTTTCTCGCGGCCTTTACTTCAACTCATCGATTATCAGCTGGATGAAATGGGGCAAATGACCGTCGAGAACGATACTGCGTGCTGGTATCAGTATATGAATATGACAGCTCAGGCAGAGGCTTTGCACGAGTTTGTAACCAAAACCATCGAAGAAGAACTTGTGGAAGAGCTCAGTTTTCTGGCCAACTATGACAATACAAAGAAGGCGATACAGGACATCATCGACATGCCTGACCGCCTGATTGATTTGTTCATCCAGCTGTGCATCCAGAACAACGGAAGTCTTTCAGCCAGAAAAAGATCTGCTCACTTTGATTTCCTGGCCGACGAAGAACTTGCGGCCATGAAGCAGGCAGTTAAAGATGGCTACAACCGACCTGACTGATCGATAAACTGAATGGTGTAGAGTTTGGTTCCGTTTCGTTTCTGGCTGATGGTGACATCGAATCCGGCTCCTCGAATAGTTTCAAGATCGTTGGCAAAGCGCTGGGCAAACTGCCTCGATGAATCCATTTCAAATCGGAGACCGAAATCTCTGGCGACACGCTTGAGTGCCACGAACAATTTCCGGAACAACACTTCCTTCAGGCTGCCGCTCTCGGTGCCTGCTTTTGTTGTGGAATCTCTACGGGAACAGCGGAAAAGGATTTGCATAAAAGATGGATGATCAGGTACCAAAGCTTTTAATCTTTGGATCATATAATTCAGATGTATTTGAAGCAGTAT
>CAYZXU010000061.1:0-14099 GCA_964482535.1 uncultured Desulfobacteraceae bacterium
GGGATACATTTTCACACCAGGCATTTTATGACATTTTCACACCGCCGCTAACACTTGGGGTTATACATCATGTTATTATTTATGAAATTGTATGGTGAAGCAGTTAAACATGAGCAATCCAGGGTCGCCTATGCAATGAAAAAGAAGTTGAAAACGAGAGAAAGAAAAAAGAGAAAATTTATGAAGAGTATTTTATAGGAGTTTCGCCATTAGAAAAGCTTATTAAAAACTTGTACTTAGACTATAAGGAGTATCTCATACGAGACGAAGCTGAAAACCCATGGAATTACAAAGAAGATACCGAATAAAAAAATGGAGCTGACCACAAAAGCCGAGCCGATTTTTTGCAAATTTAAAGAGTTATGCGGCTTTTGTGTCAGCTCATTTTCGGCGTTAAGATGCCTGACCAAGAAATTAAACCAGTAAATTAAAACCAGGCGCTATTCTTTTTTCTGCCTGTATCCGCACCCCTTTGTATTACATGCCAGATACTCCCCATCTTTTTTAGTCGATTTTTCAACAAGAAATTTGGCTCCGCAGGTCGGACACTTTGCCGCTACCGGTTTGTCCCATAGAGCGAATGTGCAGTCAGGGTAACGGTTGCACCCGTAAAAGAGTTTGCCGCGTCTGGATTTTTTTTCAACAATTTTACCGGCACAGTTCTTTTCAGGACATGCTATTCCGGTATCTGCCCCTGAGCTTTCGGAGTTTAAAGATCTGGTGTTTTTACACGCCGGATATCCGCTGCATGAAAGAAAAGCTCCGAATTTGCCGTGTTTAATTACCATGTTTTTACCGCATTTTTCACATATTTTATCTGTAACCTCGTCACCAGGATTTTCTATGATCTCTATTTTTCCTTTTTCGTCCCTTGTGTAATTAGCCGTAAATGAGCAGTCAGGATAACCTATACAGGCAAGGTAATTACCGTTTTTCCCAACTTTTATATGAAGCTGCTTGCTGCATAACGGACATTTTAAGCCGGTTGGCATACCAACGCCTCTCATGCTGAGCATTCCTTCTTTAGCAGCATCAAGTTCTATCTTAAAAGGTTTGTAAAACCGGCTCAATAATTTACTGCAATCCTCCTCGGCGTTTTCAATACGGTCGAGATTATCCTCCATTCTGGCTGTAAAATTTACGCCAAATACATCGGGAAAACTGTGTACCAGTAAATCATTAACTATGAATCCTAATTCGCTGGGCCTGAAATAACGTTTAACAAGGTCAACATACCCCTTCCCTCTTATGATCGACAAAATAGCTGCATATGTGCTGGGTCTGCCTATACCGTTTTCCTCAAGCTCTTTTACCAGTGATGCTTCAGAAAATCTTGGAGGCGGTTGTGTAAAATGCTGTTTTGGCTCCAGTTTGTTTAACTTTAGAACCATACCCTCAGTAAGTTCCGGCAGGGCATCCTTTTTCTTTTCACTCTCCCTTTCGCTTTGTTCATCAAAAGACATATAAAGAGTCATAAAGCCAGGGAATTTGATTGAAGACCCGCTTGTTGTAAAAATATATACGCCGGCTTTTATGGAAATGGAATTCATATTTATAAGAGCATGCTGCATCTGGGATGCAAGAAAACGCTGCCAGATGAGCCTGTATAAAACAAACTGATCTCTGGAAAGAAAGGGCTGCAGCTTTTCAGGTGTGTTTAAAACAGAAGTGGGACGAATCGCTTCATGGGCATCCTGGGTCTTTTTTTTATTTTTAAAAAACCTTCGTTTTTCAGGGAGAAATTTATCGCCGAATTTTTTCTTTATAAAATCAATGGCCTGGAAAGCAGCTTCATCCGATATTCTTACAGAGTCCGTTCTCATATAAGTGATAAGACCTTCAGGTTCTCCGGAGCCAATACCCACACCTTCATAAAGCTGCTGGGCAACCATCATGGTTTTTTTTGCTGTAAATCGAAGTTTTCTAATTGACTCCTGCTGAAGTTTGCTGGTTATAAACGGAGGGGCAGGATTTCTTTTTGTGGTTTTTTTTACTACCTTGTCCACAACAAAATCACAACCTGACAACTCTTTTAAAATATCGGTGGAAGATTTCTCATCTGGTATAACTATTTTTTTTTTATTTTTTTTTGCCAGTTTTGCAGTAAAGACAGGTGGAGAATCACTTTCAAGAAATGCGGTAATCGACCAGTATTCCACAGGAATAAAAGCCTGAATAGCTCTTTCCCTTTCACATATTATCCTGACTGTCACAGACTGAACTCTGCCCGCACTTAAACCGCCTTTTACTTTTCGCCACAACAAAGGTGAAATCTGATACCCGACCAGTCTGTCTAACATCCTGCGAGCCTGTTGAGCCTCATACTTTTTTGCATCCATGAGTTCAGGTGAAGCTAATGCTTCATTAATGGCTTTTTTTGTAAGTTCATGGAAAAGGACTCTGTGAAAATTTCTTCCTTTTTTTTTAAGCACCTGGGCCGTATGAAATGCAATTGCCTCGCCCTCTCTGTCAGGGTCAGGCGCAAGAAATATCTCTGTGGAACCGGTGGCTGCTTTTTTTAACGATGTAATAACCTTTTGCTTTCCGTTGATTGGAACATATTCAGGCTCAAAATTATTACTTATGTCTATCCCCATCTCTTTTGGAGGTAGGTCCATTATATGTCCCACTGTTGCAACCACATTATATTTTGTTCCGGTATACTTCTTTATGGTTCTTATTTTTGTGGGTGATTCTACTACAATAAGAGGTTTGCTCAATGTATGCCCTCGCTTAAAAAAGAGAATTTGTCATCTATGGAAAAAAAATTTCCCGGTGTCTGTTTAACCATGCCCTTAATCTCAAGTTTGAGTAAAATGCCTGAAAGCTCACCCGGCTCCATGGAAAGTTTTCTAAGCAGATGATCAATATGGAGAGGATAGGGGCCAAGAGATTTAAGCACCTTCTTTTCATCATGGGACATGTCCGGAATCTTATCAGCCGGAACATTATAAGGGGATTTGGTTCTGTTTTCTGTTTTATCAGGTAAGGTGTCTATTAAAACCTGCAACTCTTCAAAAATATCCTCCACATTTTCAATCAATCTGGCGCCCTGTTTTATAAGTCCGTGTGATCCAGCGCTTGCAAAGGAGTTTATACTGCCGGGAACTGCAAAAACCTCCCTGTTTTGCTCTGCGGCGAGGCGTGCCGTTATCAAGGACCCGCTTCTACTGGCCGCTTCCACAACAACTGTTCCAAGACAAAGTCCACTTATTATCCTGTTTCGTATGGGAAAATTTCTTGGTTCAGGTTCGGCAGTTAAAGGAAATTCAGAAATAACAGCTCCGTTTTCAGAAATTATGGTAAAAAGCTTTTTGTTCTCCGCAGGATAGATCCTATTTAGACCGCTCCCGAGAACGGCTACTGTCCGTCCTTTTGCCTCAATTGCTCCAATATGCGCTGCGGTATCTATACCCTTTGCCATGCCGCTTACAACAGTTATTGACCGAGAAGCTAATTCCATCCCCAGCTTTTTTGCAGTTATAATGCCGTAGGATGTTGCCTTCCTTGATCCAACAAGCGCAATATTATTGATTCTATTTTCCAGACTGCCGAAAACATATAAAAACGGAGGCGGATCAGGTATCTGGAGCAAAAGAAAAGGATAATCATTATCATTCATTGTAATGATTTTGTAGCTACTGTGTGATAAAAAATCGAGTTCTCTTTTTATAATATCCGGAGTTTTGTGGCCTTTAATCAAGGAAACAAGGCGGGGCGTGAATCCTTTAACCTGAAGCATCTCGTCTCTGGACGCTTCAAACACTTTTGCAGGAGATTTAAAATTATCTATAAGACGTTTAAAAAGATGGTTCCCGATTCCGGGAACGCTTTTTAATTTAAACCAAGGGATTAATTTTTCCATAAAAGCATAAAAATTCTATTTTTTTCCTTGCCAGGCAAGAAGTATAGGGCTTGCAACATACACTGAAGAATAGGTTCCTATAAGTATGCCTATGGTCATTGCAAAAGCAAAGTCATGAATAATTCCTCCGCCTAAAACAAGCAGGGTAACTACAACCACAAGCGTTGTTAAAGATGTCAGTATAGTTCTGCTTAGTGTTTCGTTTATACTTTTATTGATAATAATATCAAATGATTTTTTATGATACCTTCTCCGGTTTTCCCGGATACGGTCAAAGACAATTATTGTATCGTTTAATGAATAACCTATAATTGTAAGAAGGGCTGCAATTATGGGCAGGGTAACCTCTTTATCACACATGGAAAAAATTCCCATTGTTATTGCCACGTCATGGATAAGGGCAACAATTGCCCCCATGGCAAATTTTAACTTGAAAAACCAGAAGAGCGCCAGTGTAACAGCAAGGGCAATTGCAATAAGAACAGGTATGCTGACGTTAAAAAGTTTAAAAAAAGCTATGGCGCCCATAAGAGCAGCGGCTATTACGCCGCTTAACATCCATTTTAGTTCAAAACGACCTGAGATATAAATAGTAATAAAAAGGAGAGCATAAAACATGGCAAAAAGGGCTTTTTCTCTTAAATCTTTTCCAACCTGGGGACCCACCATTTCCGTTCTTCGTATGTTAGCATCAATGCCTGTTGAAGATTTTACAGCATTTATTATATCTTCAGAAAACCCTTCATTCGTCATAACTGAATTGTTGGTCCGGATGAGATACTCATTTTCCTTTGCTTCACCGAACTGCTGTACAGAGGATTTCCCCAGTTCTATGGAAGCAAGACCGGATTTAACATCATCAAGGTTTACCTGCTTGACAAATTGAATCTGTATAAGGGTTCCTCCGGCAAAATCGATTCCGTATCGAGGGCCCTTGTGTATAATAAGTGAAGCTATGCTAAGACAAATCATTATGACTGAAACAATAAAAGCTATATTTTTTTTGCCGATAAAATTTATATTTATGTCAGGCTTGATAAACTGCATGTTTAATCCTTTTTAATCTGCTTCGGTCTTTTTAAGCAATGCCATTGCCAAAAGTTGCTACAATATTATCAGAAAGGCTGTTATATGCTTAGCTTTTTAATTTTCCGGTTTATAAGGAGATAATCGAAAACACACCTTGTCATTATAATTGCTGTGAACATACTTGCAAGAACTCCAAGGCTTAAAGTTACAGCAAATCCTTTAACAGGACCTGTGCCAAACTGGAAAAGCACTACTGCTGCTATCAGCGTAGTTACATTTGCGTCAAGAATTGTGAGAGTCGCTCTGCTATAGCCCGCATCCACCGCAGCATATGGAGTTTTGCCAAGTTTCATCTCCTCTCTTATGCGCTCAAAAATAAGAACATTAGCATCCACAGCCATACCTATTGTGAGTATTATGCCTGCAATGCCTGGCAGGGTTAAAGTTGCCTGGAAGGCTGCCAGCCCTCCAGCTATTATTATAATGTTCAGAATCAGGGCAAAGTCTGCCACAAGGCCGGAACCTTTGTAGTAGATAACCATAAACAAGACAACAAACATGCCCCCGATACACATTGACATGAGCCCTTTTCTTATGGAATCATTTCCAAGAGAAGGACCAACTGTTCTTTCTTCAAGTATTTTAACAGGTGCAGGAAGAGCGCCGGCACGAAGGACTATTGCAAGGTCTCTCGCTGTTTCCGCTGTGAAATTGCCGGTTATGCGAGCTTCGCCACCGCTGATTTTGTCTTGAATTACAGGCGCTGAATAGACTTTTTTGTCCAGCACTATTGCAAGACGTTTTTTAATATTGTCTTCGGTTATTCTTTCAAAAATTCTTGCGCCTTTTTTATCAAATTTGATTGAGACATAAGGTTCATTAAACTGGGAATCAATCTGAACAACAGCATCAGTTAAGTATGCTCCAGTTAAAAGAGTTCGCTTTTTTATTAGATATGGAGTTTTAATAACCCTGTTTGTTTCGCTGTTTTTCTTATATTCGTACAGCAGTTCCCTGCCAGGAGGAATGTTCCCCTTTAATGCTGCGGCAATGTCACCCGTCTCATCCAAAAGTTTAAATTCAAGCAGGGCTGTCTTGCCGATAAGTGCCTTTGCTCTTTTGGCATCCTTTATTCCAGGAAGCTGTATCAGTATTCTTTTGTTTCCCTGGCGACGTATATCAGGCTCGCTTACACCAAACTGATCTATTCTGTTTCTTATGGTTTCAAGGGCCTGGTCAACTGCCATTTTTTTGATATGATCAGCCTCCTTGTCAGGCATATCAAGCACAAAATTATGAATTCCGTTGTCGTTTATGGACTCTTTGACAACACGCATATCCTTAAAGTGCTTGTCAAGGACATCTTTAAATTTATCCAGACTCTCCTGATCATGAAACCTAATGGATATCTTTGTTCCTTTAATTAAGCTGATTCCCGCAAATCGTATATTCTCTTTTTGAATTAGATTGCGCATATCCTGGGATAAACGTTCAATGGTACTTTCAAGCGCCTTGTCAGTGTCAACTTCAAGAACAAGATGCATTCCACCCTGCAGATCCAGACCGAGGTTTATTTTTTTATGGGGCCAGATTGTTGGATTTATAGTGGGAAGAATATAAAAAATCGAGGCTGCAATAACGATGATTACAGAAATATGTTTCCATGAAAAATTTTTCAATTATTTTATCCTCACGTGTTTATCCGCACTCATTAAAACTTATTTTTTTTCTACAGAAACCTTCTGTGGCTGTGGGTTAATTAGAGCATTCACACTGGTTCTTGTCATTTTAACCCGTACTCTGTCAGCGATTTCCACAGTTATGGTTGTTTCGTCTATGGATGTAATAAGACCGTATATATTACCACTGGTTAATATTTTGTCGCCTTTTTTAAGATTATTTATCATCTCCCTGTGCTGTTTTTTCTGTTTGTTCTGGGGACGTATAACCAGAAAATACATTATGGCAAACATTAAAACAAGCGGTATAATCATACCGCCCGGCCCTGCTCCCTGACCTGCCCCTCCGCCTGTACCCATTGCATATGCTATACTAATCAAAATAAAACCTCCAAAGTTTAATTTTTGTGTTTAATCGAAAAATGCTAAATTTTATTATGGATTCCCGCTTCCGCGGGAATGACGACTTTTTACGAATTTATCATTTTTCGTTTGCACACTATTATATTTTATAGAAAATGGCGCAGATATACTTCAAATGATAATTTACGTCAATTATTTCTTTGTTTTTTCCTGTGTTAAAAAAATCGACATTAACTTTTTGCTGTGTCATAAACGATTTTGTTTTCCCCTGGCATCATTTTGCTGTCAGACTCAATAGTTATACTAAGATTGCGGTTATGCTCAAGCTCAAGGAGTTCTTTTCTCTTTTTGTTTAAAAGATATTCAGCAAGCTCAACTGGAAGAACGCATTTTGCTGAGGTGATATTATCTTTCAAAGTCTCTAAGCTCAACTTTCTTAAAAAGCCAAGCCCCAATGTCTCAGTAGAGGGGGTAAGACCTTTGCCCCCACAGTATTTGCACTGCTCGAAACTGATAAATTCAATGGATGGTCTGAGCCTTTGCCTGGACATTTCAATAAGTCCGAATCTTGAAGTTCTTCCAACTTTTGTTTTAGCCTTATCTGTTTTTAAATGAGATCTCAGCGCCCTTTCAACATCTGCTTTATGTTTTGATTCTCTCATATCAATGAAATCTATTACAATAAGGCCGCCAAGGTCTCTTAGTCTGATTTGGCGGGCCAGTTCTTCAGCAGCTTCGAGGTTAGTGGATAGAGCTGTTTTTTCTATTGTTATATTTTTTGTGGCTTTTCCGGAATTAACATCTATGGTGATCATCGCTTCTGTTTGTTCAATTATAATTGAACCACCTGATTTTAGATTAACGCGATTTTCAAATATTGACGAAATTTGCTGTTCAAGCTCATATTTAGTAAAAATGGGCTTTTCGCCTTTATAGAGTTTTACAATTTTTGTATGCTTGGGAGAGATAACTTTAATAAAATCTTTAACCTCTCGATAAACCGTGGAGTCATCCACTAAAATTTCAGTAACATCAGGTGTAAAGTAGTCTCTTAAGGATCGCAGCACAAGGCTTCTTTCCTTGTATAAAAAAGCGGGCGCTTTAATTTTTAACACATTTTGATTGATTTTTTTCCAAAGCCTCAAGAGATAACTAAGATCTTTAGAAAGGGTTGTTTTGCTGCAGTCTACCCCTGCAGTTCGAACAATTATTCCGTATTTATCAGGAATTTTCAGTTCACCAACAATTTTTTTAAGCCGTTGTCTCTCTTCCTCGCCATCGATTTGCCTGGAGATACCCTTATTTTTACTTCCAGGCATAAGAACAAGATGTCTGCCTGCGAGAGAAATATAGGTTGTGAGCATAGCTCCTTTTTTCATAAAGGGGTCCTTGGTTACCTGTACAATAAGCTCCTGCCCCTGTTTAACCAGATTGTCGATGGACTTTTTTCCTGAAGGATTATCTTTGAAATAATCACTGTGAATCTCATTTTTTTGCAAAAACCCGTTTCGCTCGGCGCCATAATCAACAAAGACTGACTGAAGCGCAGGCTCAATACGAATAATAACCCCTTTATAAATATTGCCCCGGGTGATTTTCTTGGCGGCTTTTTCAATATGAAATTCCACGAGCTTATTGTCTTTAATATCCGCCATGCGCGATTCTTCTGAATTTATGGCATTGATGAGGATTTTTCTAGTCATAGAAATATTCTTTTTTTAAGTTTAGGTTAAAATAAATTTTCATAAAAATATGAGATTATTATATTCAAGTCAAATCTTTTTTGCAAAGTTTAAGCTTTTAAGATGGTTTGTTTGAGCATGACAACTGTTCTTTTGGCTCCAATAAACGGCAGGGCATACTTTTTTGTGGTTATGCGCAAACCCTTTGTGTCAATTTCTTTAGAGGTCTTATTTAATAATAATGAAAACGAATCAACTTCTTTGTCTATGCAAAGGCCTTTCATGGCAATAATTGTCCCGTTTTCCGCAAGCAATGGAAGGCTTTTTTCAACAATATTTTTCAAAGAAGAAAAAGCACGGCAAATAATGATATCAAAAGGTTTAAAATTAGTATCATTAAAAAATAATTCTGCACGTACGTGGTGCGCTGTAATATTTTTCAGATTTAAACTTCTTATTATATGTTTTAAAAAGCTAACCTTTTTGCGGGAGGAATCTATTAAAGTAAAACTAATATCAGGGAGTATAATTTTAAGTGGAATCCCCGGGAAACCTCCGCCTGACCCCATGTCTAAAATAGAAAAAAAACCTTTTGGCATTAAAGAAACCGGATAGATTGAATCTATATAGTGCTTGACTGCTATTTCAAAGGGGTCTGTTATAGATGTAAGGTTAACTGTTTTGTTCCATTGGATGAGTTCATCAGCGTGGGCAGCAAAAAGTTTGACGCTTTTTTGATCTATATTGATATTAAGGGCTTTAGCGCCTTTTATTATTGTTTTTTCCCACTCTGTTGAGCCGATTATCATTTGTCGGAAATACCGCTTTTTAAATTATGCAAACGCTGATTATACATTGCTATAACATCCCTTCTGCTTAACATGCCTATAAGGATACCATTGTCTTTATCTTCAACAACAGGAAGGCTGTCAATGTTTTTTATGGTGCATTTTTGAAGAGCAGTATTAAGTGTGTCTGAAAGTGTAATTGTAATGATATCGGATGTGCAGATATCATTCATTACCACCAGATCCCCGATTCCTTTGGAAAAGAGCACCCCTCTTATATCTGTGCTGGAAAATATACCCACAAGCCTTTTATTCTGGTTAACGACAGGGAAATAATGCTGTTTTGTTTCTGAAAAATACTTTTTAAAATCTGAAAAAGTCATGTTCTGGGGTATAAGATCAACTTTTTTTATGCTTTCCAGCAAATGTTCAACCTTGATGGTTTCAAGAATGTCCACCAAAAACTCACCTGCATGGGCAGGTGAATCAATTTTACTCTTCACCTGTTTTTCATATATCGTCCATTTTTGAGATATAAGATATGAAACAGAACATACTAACAGACTGGGCAAAAGAAGATGATATGAATTTGTCATCTCACTTACAAAAATTATAGTGGAAATAGGTGTGTTTGAAACAGCAGTAAAAAAACCCGCCATTCCAACTATTACAAATGAGCCTGGATTTGTAACAATGCCCGGTATCGCCATGTGGAATATTTTGCCTATAACTCCGCCTATGGCTCCTCCGATTACAATTGAAGGCCCGAAAACGCCTCCACTGCCTCCTGAACCTATGGAAAATGATGTTGTAAGAATTTTTCCAAAACCCAGACATAAAAGAAAAGGAATGGTTAATTCATTAAAAATAGCCTTTTGCGCAAAACCATATCCGAAAGCCAGGGTCTGAGGCAGAAAAAAACCTATAATGCCTGTGCATAATCCGCCGATAACAGGCTTGATATGATTCGGGATATTCATGGATTTAAAGATACTTGTAATGCCGTAAAATGATTTAACGTAAACCAGGCCTGTTAAGGATAAAGTAACGGCAAGTACAATATAGGGGCCGAGCTCCAGGGGGTTTCTAAATGTTAAAGAAGGGGAATCGAACAGGGAGCCCCATCCAAAAACCAGGCAAAACAGGCAATATGCCACAACAGAAGATATGCCTGCCGGAATAATGACTTCTGATTCAAACTCAGGGTCTTTGTACAGTACTTCTGCGGCAAAAAGAGCGCCTGCAAGAGGCGCTCGGAAAATACTCCCTACGCCGGCTCCTATGCCGGCTGCCATCATTATCCTGCGGGAACGATGGGAAAGTTTCAGTTTTGTGGCAAGCAATGAGCCAAAGCCTGCGCCTATCTGTGCTATGGGGCCCTCTCTTCCTCCAGATCCTCCGGTTGTCAGGGTAATGGCCGACGCAACTGTTTTGATAACAGGAACCCTGCCTCTTATGAACCCCCCTTTTCTGTGGTAAGAATCTATGGCAGCATCCGTGCCATGCCCTTCAGCTTCAGGAGCAAAAGTATAAACAAGCCACCCGCTTAATATCCCTCCTGCAGCAGGAAGAAAAAGCAGAATCCATTTATTGAAAGATGTGCCTGTGGGAGTGAACAGGTGCTCTTCACCAGTCGGAGCAGGAGGTCTGTATCCTGCAATCAAATCCATAAAATAATGGCTGCCAAGCTGGCAAAGGTAATGAAAAAGAATGGAACCTGTGCCCGCAATTAAACCGATTAAAACAAAATAGAATGCCCATCTTGTTGCATAGGCATAATTTATTTTTCTGATACTGTCTAAGGAATTCGATAGTACTCTGTTTTTAAATTTTAAATTTACCATCTGGCTTTTATAGTAATTGAAGGTCCTTAACTCCGCTTAAAACAATATCAAACAAAGTTTTGGTATCTTTTTCCTCCAGGCTTGAAAATGCCACTCTTAAATTATAATCATCAATTGCTATAAGGCCAACGCCGTATTTATCAAGCAAATGGACTCTAAGCTTTTCGGCATTTACAGTTTTGAGTTTAATGCACATAAAATAACCGGAGTTAAAAGGATAAACATCCCAAGCCTCATTATATTTTGAATCGGAAAGAACCTCTTTAACCCTTTTGGCTCTTTTTTCTAATATATCAAATTTTTCTTTTTTTTCAATCTGATAATTTTCATTCTGCATTGATCTCAAAACAATTGTCTGGCTCAGATGTGATGCGTTTGATATTGACCCCCTAACACAGCCGGCGGTCTTTTTTTCCAAAGCCTCAAAAAAAATTTCAGGGTTGCTGCCACATAAGCAGCCGTAAGTGACAAAACCGACTCTTAAGCCCCATACAAAATTTTCTTTGGTTGCTCCATCAAGCTTCACAGCAAGGAGCCTGGGATGCAGGTTACATAATCTTGCAAAAAGGGATTCTTTAATTGCTTCCTGTTCATAAAACAGTCCAAAATAAGCGTCATCGCAAACTGCAATTACATTGGTCCCTTTTTCTGCTGTTTCAGAAAGTATTTTTACAATACTGTTTCCCTCTTCCTCTGTTACGGTATAACCGGTGGGGTTATGGGGAAAGTTAAGAAGCACTGTGATTTTATCGTTATCTGCAGCCTCTTTTTTTACTCTGTCCTCAAAGGCTGCTATATTAAACCTGCCGTTTTCTGTAAATATGGGAAATTTTTTTATGCGGGCATGTTTTCTAATATCCAGAATAAGGTTATAATTCCCCCACATCATATCCGGCGATATTATTACATCATCAGGATCTATCCATAAATCGGCAAATACACTGATTCCATGGGTAATACCGCAGGTAACAACAGGAAGGCTTATGGGTGTTTTGCCAATAGAACTGTTTTTTTCAAAAAGCTCTTCCCGCCACTTTTTTCTTAATCCAGGAATTCCAAAAGATGGTGCATATGTTAATGATTCTTCAGGCTTAAGGTCTTTAAACGCTGACATCACAGAATCCAGATGCATGATCCTGCCTTTTTCAGTGGCTATTCCTATGGTTGCGTTAAGCTTGTGAGCTTTAACTTTTGCTTCAGCACTCTGGCTTAAAATTCCCTTTGGAAAAAAAATATTTTTTCCGATATCAGACAACATTTCCATAATACAGGGATTGCCTTTTTCAATAATTTCGTTGAGCTCTTTTGCTATAATATTCATATATACTGCTTTCTAATAAAAAATTATTAATAATACATGCATCACCATGAAAAAAACATGCCTCTTTTAAAAAAAGATAACGGCATATTATATTTTACGAAAAAAAAAAGTCAAGGGAAAACTGATTTGAGGATAAACTAAAGATTATAGAATTAAAAAATCAAAAAAAGATTTTTATGTGGGAGAGAAAGAGTCCATTTAAATGTGGCCATGAATTGCAAAATGCAACTTGTTCTGTACCTTTGCAAAAAAGGCTTTGGTGGTCGGGGCATCCTTGTTGTAATCCATGCTGGTAGCATAAATATCGGTAATCTTCTGATAAAACTTCCGTTCACTCAGCCGAATCTCCCGGATTTCTTCCAAAAGCCGTTCAAAGTAATCCTCGCCAAGAAACGTACCATTTCCCATGCGCTTTTTGTCCAGCACATAGCCCTTGATGGCAAACTCCCGCAATACTTGAGTAGCCCACTGGCGGAATTGGGTTGCCCGAACCGAGTTACCCGATAACCAGCCAAAAACTTTAAACTACTTCACCGACTAAAAAAACGCATCCGCGTTTTTGGTCGGGTTGATTGCTTTGATACGTTTCTTTCAGCAAGAATATGTATTACCAGTCAATGGGAAAATAATCCTTTAAAAATTTACCACACCAGTGCTTACCGGTATTGATTCCATCAAAAAATGGATCACATATTCGTGCTGCACCATCAACAATATCCAAAGGCGGCTGGAAATCATGTATTTCCTGTTTGAGTTTAGATAGTTGGACAGGGTCTTCATCAGTTACCCAGCCGGTATCCACTGCATTCATGAAAACACCATATTTTGCAAGCTCACTGGCAGAAGTATGGGTCAACATATTTAGTGCTGCTTTTGCCATATTTGTGTGTGGATGACGCTCTCCTTTTTTAAAACGATAAAACTTGCCTTCCATTGCAGAGACATTGACAATATGTTTTTGTCCGGTACACTCTTTTTTCATTAACGGTATCAGTTTATTACATAACACAAAAGGTGCAACTGAATTAATAAGTTGTATTTCAAGCATTTCAACAGTTTGAATTTCACCAAGTTTAAGCCGCCAACTGTTGTTGGTCCTTAAATCAACCTGCTGCAAATCAACGTCCAACTCACCCTTGGGGAAAACAGTATCTGAGGGTAACGTGTTATCATACACATAGGGTATTTGGGATAGTTGTGCAGATTTTCTTAACCCTATACCCGGTTGTTTCCCATGCCAGGCAACAGGAATATCAGGATCTGATTCCAAATTGGGACTTGCAAAAGAGTCTAATTTGGCAGTACACAGGTGATAATTCATCATCAACTTTTGGACATCCGCAGGAAGCTCATTTACCACTTTAGTCTCATTGGGAATCAGATGAGCATAAAATCCTGGGGGACGGCGTACTGTTTGGGCTGCATTATTGATTAAAATATCTAATCGCTCAAAGGTGTGTTCAATATGACTGCAAAAAATCTCCACACTCGGTGTATGTCGTAAATCAAGTCCATAAATATGTCATCG